>JAYSVM010000014.1:0-66786 GCA_043718495.1 Oscillatoriales bacterium
CCAAAATAATATTGTAGGGACACGGCACTGCCGTCTCCTCATTTTGGCTTATCCGATCGCAAATTCAGTCAATTTCCGCATCATCGGCGCGTCAAACCCAAGTACAATATCTTCTTTGGGAACTCCCAACTCAACCAGTTCGTTAGCAATACCCACCTCGGTTCCATCCTGCTGAATCCAGATTTTATTGTCCATAATATCTACGTGCAAAACCGGGCCATAAACTCGCCGCTGATTCCGCCATCCCACATAGACTAATTGGTAATGATCGCGATCGGTATCAAAGATAGTTTGAGCCTAAATTCGCTCATCCCATACCAGACTAGCGTGTTCCGAGAGCAGATTTTGAATGTGCTGCCGATAAAGGTCTACATTTGCCATTGTGCAATTTTCTCCTGTTCTATATCATAAATAATCAATAGTTTTTGTATTCTAAGTATAGCAACTACCAAGGCGCTTGCTATACAAAAGACACTATACCCCATTCCCAATTTAAGCTAATCTATTACTTTCACAAATAAAGATAAAATGCTATCTCAAACTTTTTACCTACTGCGTTCCCGTGCTGATGGCAAATATATCAGCGCTTGTCCCAACCCAGATACAGTCGCAAGTTTTCTGCTGATTTTTCGCGAAGATTATGACGCTTTGAGCTACATTAACACCCACGCGGCCGATTTTGCCGATCGCTTCGCAGTCGAGTCAATTTCCAGTCCACAAATCAAAAAACTGCTCGAACGTTGGGGATTTCAGGGTGTAGGCATTGTTCAAGACCCCCTACAGCCAAATATTGAGTTTTTACTCACAAATGATTGACAATTCACAATATTTGTGCATAACCCGGTTTCTGGAAAAAATCGGGTTTTTTAGTGAAGTTTTTACACGATTCTTACACTTTGCCTGTATAGAGGTGTCCACCATATTTAGTGGAAATTGTGAAATTTGTCAACCTTTAACCCTAAATCTGAATCCTGTTGTATATTCGTAGTCTGTTGATATATTCCGACACGACACGTCAGTACACAACCTATGGTTCAAGAATTAGAGCGATCGAGTGCCCGCGAGAAACGCCACCTGTCCGATTTCCCCGAAACAGCACCCGCAGCCAATCCAGTATTTTTCAGGACGTACAGCCGTCGTACAGAGACGGGAAGGGAGACTTGGGCCGATGTGTGCGATCGAACCGTCAAAGGCCTCCAAAAGCTCGGAAACCTCACCCCCGAAGAAACACAACTCCTACACCGGATGCAAAACGAGCTTAAAACCCTCGCTTCCGGGCGCTGGCTGTGGGTGGGCGGTAGCAAATGGATTGAGCAACCAGAAAATTTTTCCGGCGCATATAATTGCTCCTCAACCAATATTATCGACTGGCGGGCCTTTGGCTTGCTGATGGATTTGGCGATGATGGGCTGCGGCACCGGTGCAGTTTTGGAACCCAAATACATCAACCAACTGCCACCGATTAGCAACCGCTTAACCGTGACAATGCAAGGCGAAATCGGCTCGACACCAGCTCAATCTCGCCGTCAAGAAACCGAAGTAAAAATAGAGGGAAAAACTGCGACTATTTATGTCGGTGATTCTCGCCAAGGTTGGGTAAAATCCTATCAAACTTTGCTGGAATTATCCACAGATGAAAGATTTGCAGGAGAAGTTCAAGTTTACATCGACTTGAGCGATGTTCGCCCGGTGGGAGAACCTTTGAAAGGTTTTGGTGGAGTTGCAAATCCAGTCAAATTGCCTGACCTTTATCAACGTTGCGCGGCAATTTTGAATAAAGCTTTAGGGCGACAGCTAAATTCAGTTGAATGCTGCGTATTGATTGACGAAGCCGCAGTCACAATTGTGGCTGGAAATATCCGCCGATCCGCCGGAATTCGTCAGTTTACTTTTGATGACGAACTTGGAGCAAATGCCAAAAATAACCTGTGGCAACAAGACGATCAAGGCAACTGGAAAATAGATCCAGAACGTGACGCTTTAAGAATGGCAAATCATACCCGTGTTTTCCATTCCAAACCGACATTAGAAGAATGTATTGATGCTGTTCGCAAACAGTATTATTCTGGTGAAGGTGCAATTCAATGGGCTGGTGAAGCTGTAGCTAGAGCTAACGTCGATTTACTTTCAACACCAAGTCTTAAACTTGAGTTTTTGAAAGCTTACGACGAAGGAAAAGCTAAACATTGGTTGCAGGAACGCTATCCTGATATGACTGCGGAAGAATTAGAGCATCGGTCAGTCCGTTTGGGCTTAAACCCGTGTGGTAAGTAATTTTGCCTCACGTTAAAAACCTCGCAAATTCGGAGAAGACTGAGATGTTAATTCCGAGGTAAGTAAGGGAATTAAAAATCCTTTACCACCGTAGAGCGTACCAGGTGAACCTTCTTAATTGAAGAACATAATCCTGGCAAGAGTGCGGGGCATTTGCAAATAAAGTAAATGAAAAAGTACGCCGAGCTACAGATAAAATGGAATCTGTAGAACTAGAGGATAAAAAGCCTTTAGGATAACAACACTGGAAATCATCGGCTCTAATTTTCACTGTGTCAGTGGGGAGACTCTGTTAATTACGAAAGACGGACTGCATAAAATAAAGGATGTTGTTGGAAGTGAAATCGAAATTTGGAATGGTAAAAAATGGAGTTCTGTCACACCATTTAAGACAGCGAGCGATACCAATGGCGGACAGCGCAAACTTTATCGCGTAAAATTTGCTGATGGTACTTATCTGGATGCCACAGAATATCATCGTTTCTTTGTCAAGGATCGATTTGGTAAAGTTTACCAAGAAGTTCAAACCAAAGACTTGATGGATACAAGTCGATATAGCATTCATACTGAACCTTTTACAATTCAGTATGAAGATGGCATGAATATCGATACGAGTTATGCTTACACTTTGGGTGTGGCTGTAGGAGATGGAACTACAGACCAAAATGACAATGCAAAAATTCGACTTTACGAAGGCAAAATGGCATTGTCAGTAGCAGGAAACAAGTCGCCTGAAAGAAACTATGACTATTTACCTGTTTTCACAGATGTAACTAACTTGAGCTTTTCGGGAGAATTTCTGAAAAGTTTGAAAGTTAACCCAGAAGCACTAAATGTAATTGCAAGCTGGAATCGGCAAGCAATTTTACATTTTATTGCTGGATTAGCCGATACGGACGGATCGAATACCCATAGTAATGGTATCAGAATTTATATCTCCGATCGCGATCGGGCTTTTAGAGTTCAGCTACTTTTAACCAAATGTGGTATTAGCTCATCGCTAAATCTTTGCGCTCATCAAGGAGCAATTACTAATTACGGTGTCCGAAGTCAAGATTTGTACTACTTGCAAATTACTGACTGTGGTGAAATTCCTTGTCAGCGGTTAGATGTGAGCAAAGGAACGAAGGCTAGATGCAAAGGTAAATGGCAAGTTGTCAGAAGTGTCGAAGAATTACCAGGATTGCATGATACTTACTGTTTCAATGAACCAGAGTTTCATAAGGGAGTTTTCGGAAATAGCCTAACTGGAAATTGTAATCTTTCTGAGGTTCACCTCAATCAAATCGACCCTTACAACTTCAAAGAACAAGAAGAAGCTTTCACTGCCGCAGGTTTATCTGTCGCCGTACTTCTCAATCACAAATTTAGCGAACCCCGCTATCAATACAGCCGCGAATTAGACCCGATTGTCGGCGTATCTTTCACGGGATTGTTCGATTTCTTCGTTCACGCTTTTGGTGTTGAGTGGCTGCGCTGGTGGGTGGAAGGCCGCCCGCAAACCGCGCAGGGAATAGCGTTTAAACAGCGGGAAGAAGAGTATTTGACTGGTTGGCGGGAGATTGTGAATCGCGTAGTATGGGATTATTGCGATCGCCATTCCTTAAAACGCCCCAATCGCTGCACAACCGTTCAACCATCGGGTACAAAATCTCTGCTGACAGGTGCTTCCCCCGGCTGGCATCCCCCCAAATCGCAGCGTTTCATTCGCCGAATCACTTTCGGCAAAAACGACCCTGTAGCCCTCGCCTGCATCGACTACGGATATAACGTAATTCCGTCCCAATCTGACAAAGATGAAAACGGCAATTTGCTGAACAATCCCTTCGATGAACGCTGTACAGAATGGCTGGTAGAAATACCCGTTGCTGTCAGTTGGGCGGATTTGCCCGGTGCTGATGAAATTGAGATCAACAAATTCTCAGCGGCGGCACAAATGGACTTTTATATGCAAGTGCAAAAGTTCTACGTGCGGCACAACACCAGCGCGACGATTGAGTTGCGGGAAAATGAAATTGAAAGTTTGGGTACGCGGATTTACGAAGCGATTCGCGATGACGAAGGCTACATTTCCGCAGCACTTTTGTCTCGCTTTGATGCCCTGGAAACTTTTCCACGTTTGCCTTTTGAACCAATTGAAAAGGAAACTTATGAGACGATGTTGAAAGACGTTTTAGTGCGTCGTCAAATCGATGTTTTCCAGGTGGCACTGAGTCGTTATGACTTGGGTGAAATGATGGATTCGGGGCCGGCGGGCTGCGATTCCGATAAGTGTTTGATGCCGGAAACTAAGGCGATGTAACAGCATTGAATGAAATCCCCCAAGCGGGGGATTTTTTTAGGTTTTTAAGTGCAGGTTCGGTAAAAATCGTAGGGGCGGGTTCAGCAACCATAATTGACTAAAAATAATAATCTCGTAAACCCGCCCCCTCAGAAGCAGAAGCAGTTTTGATTTTTGATAAAATCAAAGAACTCATGGATGCTGAAGCTGCAATTCCTCAACCGCTAACCAATAACCAATAACTACTTTTGTTCTGGATGCGCTGCTTCCGGCGACGAGGCTCCCATTTGATTGATAGTAGCAATTAGCTGATAAAGTCGTCCCAAATTCCGCTGGTTAAAATGCAAAATCAGGCGCGACAAATCGAATGTTTCATCTCCTACTTCTGCTGGTAAAGCTTGACTTTTTTCAATTTTTCCCTTGACTAAAATATCGCTGAAATCTGTATTTAAGCGATCGATATGATCGTCAGAAAGTTCAGATTTTAAGCGAATTACCAGTTTTTCGTTCACGTAGCGACAGGAATGATAAACTAGATAAAAACTGGCGATCGCCTCGCAAGCTACCTCCACATTGTCAGTAATCGTATACAGGCTGCGATCGTCTGCTGAAATCAAACCCCGGCCGCGCAATTGTTTTTGCACAAAAGCATCCCAATCGTACCAATAATCGCCTCCTGGTCGATCGAGCAATACCAAAGGAGCGGGCCCAAACTTGCCCGTTTGAGTCAACGTCAGACACTCAAAAGCCTCGTCAAGAGTCCCAAAACCGCCAGGAAACAGAGCCAAACCATCACTTTCCCGCAGAAAAAATAATTTGCGTGTGAAAAAATATTTGAAATTGAGCGCTTTGCGATCGCCCGCAATGAAAGAATTAGAACCTTGCTCGAAAGGCAACTGAATATTCAGTCCAAAAGAATTTTCAGCAGTTGCGCCCTCATTCCCCGCTTGCATGATCCCGCCGCCGCCGCCAGTAATCACCATAAAACCCTGCTGGGTAATGGCTGTAGCAAAATCTTTTGCCATCAGATATTCCGGCGATTCCGGGGACACCCTTGCCGAACCAAACATCACAATTTTGCGAACATGGCGGTAAGGATAAAACATCTGGAAAGCATTTTCCATATCTCGCAAAGACGACGAGATAATTTTCCAGTCTAGGCGATCTAGATCCTCTCCTGCCATTCGCACTATAGTAGAGAGCGATCGTCTGATCCACTCTTCGTGCTTTAACATTGGCAACTGATTAATCAAATCTATCACTTCAGGCTGAAGGGATTCAAAAGCTTGACCAGATGGAGAAGGAATCATGAATTTTTATGCAACTGAAACAATTAATAGCTAGAGAGTAGCTGAATTGACACTCCCCAGCTATCAGGCGTGGGGATTCTTGGTTCAATCAGTCAACTTGCCAGTTGATGTCACCACCAACGGGTAGAGGTCGGTCTGTCCCCAAGCGTTAATTCCGGTGTGCCCCACCGTATTTGAACTAATTCCCGCTTGCTTCAATCCTTTAGCCAAAATATTCAAAGCTGCATTGTAGTCTCGGTCTAACACAGTACCACAACTACAAACATGAGTTCTGATTGACAGCGATTTCTGAACACGATTGCCACAACTTGAGCAATAAGAAGAAGTATACTGGGGGGCAACAGCAACCACTGTTTTTCCATACACTTTCCCAAAATATTGCAACCATTGAGCAAATTGTGACCATGCTGCATCGCTAATTGATTTGGCAAGTTTATCGTTTTTCACCATATTTCTGACCGGGCGGTCTTCGTAAGCTACGAAATCGTTAGATTTCACTACGCACAACGCTGTCTTTATAGCGAAGTCTTTACGTTGCCTACTGACTTTCAAGTGTTTTCTGCCTAACTTATTGATCGCTTTCTTTCGATTACCCGAACCTTTCTTTTTTCGAGAAACTCGTTTCTGCAACCTCTTTAAAGCTTTTTCACTTTTACGCAAATGCTCTTGGTTAGGAACCGTTTCCCCTGTACTATCAGTGTAGAACTGGTTTAATCCCACATCTATGCCAATCGTCTTCCCCGTAGGAACTATTTCTTCTGTTCGCTCTACGTTGATGCAAAACTGAGTGTAGTAACCATCGGCTCGACGAATTACTCTGACTCGTTTAATCTCAGTAGGTGCATAGAAGTGCAAATCTCGACTACCAAGTAACCTAAAGGTTCCAGCAGCAAAACCGTCGGTGAATGTCAGACATTTTTTGTCGGTGGAAAGCGCCCATCCTGAAGTTTTGTATTCTACGGAATGAGTGTGTTTTTTGAACTGTGGGTATCCTTTTTTTCCTGGTTTCTTAGCCTTGCAATTAGAGAAGAAACGTTGAATAGCAAAAATGGCACGTTCAGCCGAAGCTTGACGTGCCATTGAGTTAAGTTTTCCTGCCCATTCAAACTCTTTTGCCATGATGGCGCATTGTTTGTAGAGGTCGGAAAGTTTAACTCTAGAATTGTCTATCCAATATCTGAGAGCTTTGTTTCGGACAAACTGAGCTGTGCGGATCATTTCGTCTACGATCCGATATTGCTGTGGCTTGCCTTTTAACTTGAACTCTAGTACAATCATGAGATTATTCTATCACGCTTACGGGCAATTGTGGCTATAAGCATGATAGATTCAACAATCTTTACACTCGCAATTAAAGCCGTCCTAAAAGGCGATGTGAGTCAGCCCTTCGACTACGCTCAGGATAAACTCCGTCGAAGTAACGGGGCTTTAGACCCAATTTTTTGGTAAACCGGAGTTCCGATTTACTTCAAATTTGTGATACTCACCAGTAGCATTAAACTCAAACCTTGCACCATTGGCAATAATCTCTTTAAAAGCGGGCAAGATACCCGCCTCACAATAAAATTTATTTTTTGTGGAACAGGCATTTTACCTGTCCTTGAGAATGGCGCAAGATATGAAGTTAAATGTACTTTTCCAAAGTATTAGCCAGAGTAGTTTTTGGAACTGCCCCAACCACCATATCAACACGCTGACCGCCCTTAAATATCATCAGCGTTGGAATGCTGCGGATACCATATTGACTCGCCACGTTAGGATTTTCGTCGGTATTAACTTTTACTACCTTCACCTGACCTTCAAATTGCTGGGCAATTTCGTCTACGACAGGAGCGACCATCCGACAAGGCCCACACCAAGGAGCCCAAAAATCAACTAGAACTGGAACTTCACTCTCCAGCACTTCCTGCTTGAAGGTAGAGTCGGTTACTTGCGCGGCTGCTGACATTCCTAGCCATCCTTGTAAATATTATTTCTAAGTTAATAAGTTTAGCAAAAAGTGTAATCAGTCGCACTAAATATTCTAGAAAGGAGCAAAAAAAAGAAAGAGGTGGCGATCCCAAAATTTCCAGTAAAAAGGCTCAAACCCTTACTAAACAAGTAAACACTAGAATTTCGGTACAAAAGGAACCGCCCAAACAGTAGTTCGGGCGGAGTGTGGTGTGAGGAGTGAACGGAAACTTGTGTCTCCGCTTACTCTATTGTGACACCTCGATCTCGATAATTCCACAACGTTATGTAAATTTCGGGACTATCCCACAAAGTTTGTCAAGATCAGCTCGTCAGTGACAAGCAAATCTACTTACCCATGCCCAACTGCTGAGCTTTTTGATAGACTTTACCCTCGGTAAGCAGAGAAGGAGCGATCACCACTTCCACTTGCTGCATCTCCTTAATGTTCTTAGCACCTAGAGTTCCCATGCTCGTTTTCAGAGCTCCCAGGAAGTTGTGAGTGCCGTCATCGAGTTGGGCCGGCCCTCGGAGAATCTGCTCCAAAGTACCAGTTGTCCCCACGCGAATCCGAGTGCCCCGTGGCAAAACCGGACTGGGAGTCGCCATACCCCAGTGAAAGCCCATGCCGGGAGCTTCTGCGGCCCTGGCAAATGGCGAACCAATCATCACCCCATCGGCACCACAGGCGATGCACTTACAGATGTCGCCACCAGTAATTAAACCGCCGTCAGCAATCACCGACACGTATTTACCAGTTTCGCGATAGTAATCGTCCCGCGCTGCGGCACAGTCTGCTACTGCTGTCGCTTGGGGAACGCCGACACCCAACACGCCGCGGGATGTGCAAGCAGCCCCTGGCCCGATGCCCACGAGGATGCCAGCAGCGCCAGTTTTCATTAAATTGAGGGCGACTTCGTAGGTGACGCAGTTGCCCAAAATTACTGGTATCGGCATCTCTTGACAAAATTGAGTTAAGTCTAGAGGCGTTATCGATTCGGGAGAAAGGAAAGCAGTTGACACTACTGTTGCTTGTACGAAAAATATATCGGCTCCTGCTGCTGCAACTGCTGAGCCGTATTTGCTGGCGCCGGCGGGGGTAGCGCTGACGGCGGCAATCCCTCCTGCATCTTTAATTTCTCTAATTCGCTGACCAATTAATTCTGGCTTGATCGGTTCTGCATAGAGTTGCTGCATCAGGGAGACGAATTCGTGGTTCCCGACTGAAGCGATGCGCTCTAATATTGGCTGGGGGTCGGCATAGCGGGTGTAAATTCCTTCTAGGTTGAGGACGCCCAGTGCTCCCAATTCCGATAGCAAAACGGCCATGCGGACATCGACTACTCCGTCCATGGCGCTGGCGATGATCGGGATTTCGCGATCGATCCCACCAATCTGCCACTTGGTGTCTGCCAAACTTGGATCGAGGGTGCGCTGTCCTGGTACGAGCGCGATTTCATCTATGCCGTAAGCTCGGCGAGCACTTTTGCCCCGCCCAATTTCAATATTCACGCTGTTTCACTTCCACAATGTATTTAAGATAGACTAACAAAATGTTAGCGTGTCGGCAGCTTTAAAGATCCCACGACTCCGTTACTTTGGTTGGAGAAATCTTGGTCATTGCTTAGCTCGTACAACCAAGAATCCTCACGACTGAATGCCCGGAAGTGTCAAAACACTAACTCATCTGCTTTCTCAACTCTCTCAGCATTTTACTGCTACCATCAGTGAATGCTCGATCGACCAACTGAGGAATTAATTCCAAAATCGGTAAGTTAGGAAAAGTAGGACTGGTAGAGGATTCAAGGTACTTCCCGTCGGTGAGAACGTTAATGGTAAATTTTTCTTCAGTATAGATCCACACTTCTGGAACTTCTAATGCTTCATAGATATCGAGAGCAGTCTGAGAGGTTACATCGGCTTCAATTGCCAAGTCAGGAGGCGGATCGACTGTCATATCTATTCTTTTGCGATCGCGTACTTTCTCAGCATTTTGAATATAAAAACAGGTATCGGGTTCGAGTCCTGCTTTTTTGGCTTTCTTTCTAAAGGTTGTCGAACCAAAGTCTTCCCAATCTCGCTCTTGGATATCGAGTAGAGCGACAACTATGTGACCAATAATTCGGTGCGGTCTTTCGTGGATGGGGAGAGGTGACATAATTTCTAGTGTTCCTTTAATATAAGCGATTCTCGTTCTGATTCCTTCTGCTTCTCTTTCTGCTAAAATCGCTTCAAATTGCTCCCAGGTGACATCGCGGATAGTTATTAAACTACCTGGGTTGAGCAGAATACTGTTAATGGGGATTGTGATGGGTATGGCAGCAGTCATAGGTTTGAACTACCTGAGATGGTGTTGGAGTTGCGATCGAATGCTTTTTTATCTCCTAAGCTGTGTTGCATCTAGATTGCCTATGCTATTAGAGAGGGAGAGGGTCTGATGGGGATCGGGGGAGAGGATTTGACGATTTTTGATCGGGACTCGAAATATACAATTTAAATGCACAACAGCTTACTAATAAATACACATTTTTCTGATTTTATCCTAAATTATACCTGATCAACAGCTACGACTCGAACCGCTTCTCCCGGTTTAAAAGTCATATCTTGGTCGGAAGTTGCAGACCACCAAGTTCTTTAAAATTAGTTAAGTGAAGACCAAGGAGAAAAAAGATACAATAAAGTAAAGCACAACAATAAAATTTGTAAAGATGAAACTAAAACGATTGGGTCACGTAGCCGTTTGCGTCCAAGACATTGAAAAATCTGCTGAGTTCTACCGCAACTTGGGGATGGAGTTAGTCTGGAAAGATGCAGACTGGGCTTATCTGAAAGCAGGAGAAGACGGACTAGCACTGTTGAGTCCGAGTTACGATCAAGCAGGGCCACATTTTGGGTTCGTATTTGACTCGCGCACCGAAATGGAATCCGCCTACGAACAACTCAAAACCGAAGGTGTTTCCGTCACCCACATCCACGAACACCGTGACGGTACTGCATCATTTTATGGTAGAGATCCAGATGGTAACGGCTTTGAGTACCTTTACGAACCAGCCCCTTCAAGCATTCCCGGAACATCCCTACCAGTCGCCGAAGAATCTGAGGTACCAAGGTAAACTCAGTACACTATCGGCCCGATAATCTAAAATCTAAATCTAAAATCCTTATGTTTCAGAGAATACAAGTCAGAAATCGCTGGACATCCATCCTCAAACCTTTGGAAGAACTAGACCTGTGGTTGTTCGCTGCCTGCATTGGTCTCACCGTATTCGGGGGAATCATGATTCACAGCGTTGAGATCAATCAGGGACTCATCGACTGGTGGAGACACTGGGTGACAGGTGGAGTCGGCTTGTTCTTAGCAATCATCATTTCCCGGTGTCGGTACGAATTGTTACTTCAGTGGAAATGGCCAATCTACATAGCGATCAATTTGTCACTGATTGCAGTGCGCTTTATCGGTACTACAGGGCTCGGTGCCCAACGGTGGATTAATATTGGTGGCTTCTACTTGCAACCGTCAGAATTTGCCAAAATCGGGATGATTATTACCTTGGCAGCCCTGATGCATGATAAAACAGTCCCTACGGTGCGGGATATGTTGAAGCTGCTAGCAATCATGGCTGTGCCCTGGGGATTGATATTTGCCGAACCAAACTTGGGTACTTCCCTAGTGTTTGGGGCGATCACAATCGGGATGTTTTACTGGGGGAATGTCAATCCCGGTTGGCTGATATTGCTATTTTCTCCTCTGATCTCGGTTCTCCTCAACAACCTGTCTACACCGATTTGGGTGGCTTGGATAGTTGTGGCGGGTGTTATCGCTTGGCGAACTTTACCTTGGCGTTGGCTTGGGACTTTCGGTACTGTGCTGGTGAATGTGGTTTCTGGTCACGTCGGGCATATTTTTTGGAACGTACTCAAAGATTATCAAAAAATGCGTCTGACAGGGTTTTTAAACCCCGAAAAAGACCCTTTAGGCAGTGGATATCACTTGATTCAATCTCGAATTGCGATCGGTGCGGGGGAACTCAAAGGTAGGGGATTGCATCACGGAACCCAAACACAGCTTAACTTTATTCCTGAACAACATACAGACTTTATTTTTTCAGCTATTGGGGAAGAATTAGGTTTTATTGGCTGTGTTTGCGTGTTGCTTGTTTTCTGGGTAATTTGTTTGCGGTTAGTGATTATTGCTCATACTGCTAACGATAATTTTGGTTCTTTGCTGGCTATTGGTGTACTATCAATGTTGGTTTTCCAGGTATTCGTCAATATTGGGATGAACATCGGGCTGGCACCTGTGACGGGGATTCCGCTACCTTTCTTGAGTTATGGGAATGCGTCGCTGCTGAGTAATTTCTTGGGGCTGGGGCTAGTAGAGTCGGTGGCGACTCAGAGACAGCGCAAGAAGAAGATGTGGAATAATTAATTGATATTAAGTTACACCGGAATGATCTAGAGGAGACGGCAGTGCCGTGTCCCTACCCAAAATAATACCGTAGTAGGGACACGACAGTGTCGTGTCCTAATTTTGGCTATAAATAATTCTGGTGCAACTGGAATTGATATACAGCAGATTCCACGTTTATGAAGTACATTCAATATCCTCGTAGGGACACGACACTGTCGTGTCCTAGTTTCAGATACAAATAATTCCGGTGCAACCGGAAGTGATATAAGTCGATCGCAATAGCGCACCTCAGCGTACCCTAAAAAGTGATTAAGAGGCTCCGAAATTGATTTTTGCAACTTTGCCAGCGACAACATTAACTGTTTGTTGAATCTGACTGCCATCAACCTTTAACTGATAAGTTCCAGGAGCAAGCTCGATCGCGCCAAACCATCCTTTACCATCCGCCCGCAGTTGACGAACCTTGCCCGAATCACCGATCGCCTGTAAAGTCAAGTTCGCACCATCGCAAGTTCTATCGCACTTTTGTAACACTCCGGCGATCGCCCCCAAAGTCGGCCGCGACTTCCAAGGCATATCAGGAATCGCCGCCGGAGTCGCCCACACAGGCTGAGTTTGAACAGTTTTACCCGTCGCACCATCAACGTATTGACTGGGTTGCGACAGCGCCGTATAAAACCAATCATTACTCTGCAACAGGAATTTCCAAGGCTGGCGAGGCAAATTTCCACTACCGCCCGATCGCAGTTCAATGTTGCTATAAATGTTGGTGCTAGCGTAGGAATAAAGCACCGTACCAGCAACGCGATTTCCTTTCGCAGAGGGCGCTTCAGCGCGGCGGATTTGCGCTAGAGTGTCTTCGATGTAGTTGAGATAGTTACCAGGCCCGATCGCAATTTGGCGGTTGTACTGATGGTCTTTAGCGTACTCGATCCAGTGGTCAAAACCCAGCTTCTGCTGCGGCTTGTACTCGCGCTGGTAAGTCATCGGCATCGCCATATCGATAATCCCTTCTTCCAGCCAAGCGCGCCAATCCTGCAAAACTTCTCTGTACGGTTGCGTTTTATACCAACCTGCATCGTTTTTTGGGCCGTCACCCCAGGCGATCGTTGCCGCCGTCACTTTCACTTGTGGCTTAATCGCCAGGGCTTCTACATAAAGCTTCCGCACTAATTCCGTCACGCGATCGCGCCGCCACTGCATCCACGCGGGATCTGCGGGTGCGGGTTTGCCCGATCGCCCGGTTTGCTGGTTGAAACGGGCGATCGAAGTAGGATTGTAGCCCCAATCCGGCCCGCCGTAGCGCACGTAATCGAGCTGTACGCCGTCCACATCGTAGCGCTTCAGCAAGTCCAAATAGACGGAAACGGTATAATCTAAAGCGTCTGGATGGCCGGGATCGAGGAAACCTTTAGCTTCGCCACCGTAAGTCAGCATCGCCCAATTGTCCTTTCCGGTCGCATTTGGCCCGTGTTGTTGCCAAACGTGACCGGCGGGGAGTTTGCCGCCCGAAACCACTGGTAGCGTTACCATCCAAGCGTGTACTTCCATGCCTGCGGCGTGGGCTTTGTCAATCAAATCTTGGAGGGGATCGAAACCGGCGGGAACGTTGGAATCGAGGGTGCGTGGTTCGATCGCACTGGTGTAAAAAGCATCACCTCGGCGACGGACTTGGGCGACGATCGCATTTGCGTTGGCCAGTTTCGCGTCTGCGATCAGTTTGGTGACTTCTTGGGGTGTTTTGAAGCCGGGATTAAATGCGTCTACCCAGAAGGCGCGAAATTCGGCGGCTTGGCTTTGTGGGGGCGGATTTGCGTTAGCGAAGCCCTCGAAGAGGATCGCGCGATTCGGAAACCAGTGTGATAACCAGCCCGGAGTCAGCAGAAAACTGATTGTTAAGCCGATCGAGAACAGACTTGACAAAAAGAATGTTTTAGGTTTACGCATCAGAAATGTGTGTGAGGGAGCGTTTAACTGTTGTTTTCTTTACGGACTTTTGGTTTGAGCGTCCGGTTGACATTTTTGCACAAAGGTATATTAAGTGGGCAGATGAGTAAATAAGTAGACGAGTGGGAAAATACACAAATATGTCATTGCGAGGGTCACTCAGCAATCGCAGAGGTTCTGACAGCAACACCACTTGACCTAGTTTTACAGCCTAAATAAGGTTTTGAAAATTTTCATTTTGGCTGTATCAATGTCGCATTCAAGTTTGGTAATTGGAGTTAGGCTTTTCCATTTGCCTTTATTCGCGTTGAAGATAGCATCGGCTGTTTTTTCGGCATCAATATTTTCAAAGCCTCCTATTTTATTAATTGATAAGTAATTGAGACGATCGAAAATCTCATCTCTTGATGCACGTTTCACACTAACTGCTTCAGGCGGTGGCGGTGGTGGCGGTGGTGGCGATATAGTAAATACTTTAGCAATACAATCCAATCTCGCCTTACTCAAACCACATTGTAGCTTAGTCAAAGGGATAAAATCTGACCATTGCTCCCGGTTAGATGCTACAATTTTATTGGCAGCTTCAACTGGTTTTACTGTCTTCCAATTATGTTCTTGAACTAAGTATTTAAGTACAGCTATAATAGTATCTTTTGATGCTGTACTCAGATTGACTGTGGGATTTGCTTCTCGCGCTAGAATCTTCGCTTGTTCAATATTTGATGGTTTTGGGTCAATGACAATACACCATACTGAATCTAATTTGGCTTGTTGAGCTACAGCATAGACAAAGTGATTGCTCACAACTTGATACTGATAGTCGCCTGTTTCTTTGACGATAATCGGAATCCAATTGCGATTACCTGCTTGCAATACAGCTTCGGCGGCTCCGGCAATGATAAACTCTGACTCAGAGCATTGTTCTGCTGACTCAATTTTAGATAATTTCAAGTTCATTAACTTACCGATGTTCTCAGAATTACTCATACAAAAAATACTCCTGCGCTAATTTTAAGTAATATTCAGCGGCTTTTTTGTGTTGCAAAGCCGCTGGTTTTCTAGAAAAAGCTGCACTTGAAACAACCTCATATTCTCGAACAGTGAATATAGTTTTGTCATTCGCCACTTTTGTATATTTAGGCCAA
The DNA here is from genome assembly GCA_043718495.1 of Oscillatoriales bacterium. GTDB lineage: Bacteria > Cyanobacteriota > Cyanobacteriia > Cyanobacteriales > Microcoleaceae > Microcoleus. Next base: position 15,319 of record JAYSVM010000014.1, read on the forward strand.
TAATAGGGTAAGAGATTAGGATCTAGAATATCGTTTTCTCCTTTCTTAACTGTAAGAATAGCTTTAATTTCAGCATTTGCTCTTTTGATTGAAGCCTCTGTTTCTTTATGTCTATTGAAAAATATCGGCAAGGCAATGGGACCACCGTCCTGCCTAAGCTTCTTAACTTCAGGTAGGAAGTCTTTAATCACTTTAGCAGCATTTTTTAAAGATGAAAAGTTATTATGTTCTGTTGGCATGAGGATGACATCGGCAGCTCTTACAGAGCTTTTACTAAAAAAAGTCCAGTTCGTAGGCGCATCAATTAAGATGTAATCATAATGACGAACAAAAATATCGAGTAAATCTCGCAGCCCTGCTGAACCTTTCTCAATTTTTGCTTCATACTCATGACTCATGAACTTCGATAACCCTGAATCAGATGGGATGACATCAAACATCTTAACTAATTGACCTGCTTTATTATTCAGATTAAATGCTTGAATAGTATCTTTAACATTCAATGCTGGATCGACCAGGCAATCAGATAGTTTGACTTTTCCCTCCTGTAAGCCTAATGAATCTGTTAAATCTCCTTGTTGTGGATCGAAGTCAACAACAAGCACTTTTTTCTGCTGTTGTCGAAGAATCGCCGCCAAGTTGATTGTAGTTGTAGTTTTTCCCACACCTCCCTTATCATTATAGATGCAAATTGTTAAAGCTTTGGGTTGGTTGTCCAACAATTTATTAATTCTAGTAATAATGTCATTAATATTATCTTTGGTTATCCTAATGCAGTTAGTAGCAGGTAGTACGATTTTACCATGTCTGCGGAATAGCTGGATATCTGTTGAGTTAGTGATTATACCCCATTGAGATATGTGGCACTTAGGAGCAAGAAGATAACCTGTTATCTGTTCTTTAGTTTTTTTGTACATGGGAGTACCTTCTGCTAAATTAATGATTGCCTTTCCTGATACTCTGCCTTTAACTTCAATGACTAAGTTTGGGTTAATCTTAGAAACTGATAATTTATCACCATCGTCATTCTTGCGAGCAGCAAAATCAGCAGGGCCCTTTCCTGTTTTAAACTGCTGTACCCACTCATCAGAGCTGAATCCAAGTGCATTTAGAAGGGGTTTGACAAATCGATCTTCGACTTCTGGCTCTTCTGCATTATCTGAAATACTATCTAAAACTTGATTCCAGTTGATAGTTGTCATCATTTACACCTAGATACTTAAATACAATTATAAGGCTTGGTTTAAATTTTTGTCATAGTTGGCTAGCTTCTGATATGACTATATGAAAAGTTAATATACTTTTGGATAATTTATATGTTTTTGATTGCGCTTGACATTTTAGCAGATAAGTGTGATTTTAGGTAAAAATATACTGAACAGGCGATCGCGCTTTTCTCAACAAATGATAACACCAAATTTTCAAAATGCACAAGAGTGAGAAATGGCTCGGATTCCAATTACCATCGAAGGTGATGTCAAAACTCTTTCGCCCGGAGGTCATAACATCCTAATATCAAAGATAATTAGCGAATTTTCTCCTGCTTTTACTCCTGCTGGCAAGCTAATTTATGTCGGAGATACAGATGAAAAATTTGCTCATTTCAACGAAGCATCGCTAACTGCATTAGGAGTGACAATTGATGCTCATGGTAAGATGCCGGATGTAATTGTTCACTTTACAGAAAAAAACTGGTTGGTATTGATTGAAGCTGTTACTTCCCACGGGCCCATTAATCCAAAACGTAAAGCTGAACTTGAAAAGCTTTTCAAAGGTTCCACAATTCCTTTGGTGATGGTGACAGCTTTCCTCAGCCGCAAGGCTATGGCGGAATATTTATCTGATATTGCTTGGGAAACTGATGTTTGGGTAGCAGAAGAGGCTACTCATCTTATTAACTTTAACGGCGAGCATCTGTTGCAGCCTTATTCGACCAATTAAAGCATTTTCGAGTCGGAATGATGCTAAGATACACAGTTTATATTGCTTCTGTTTGGATCGCAATGTCATATACTTGTGATGCAAACGGTTTCGGGTTTGCCGGAAATTGCCGATCGCACTCAGTAAATCAAATAACTAACTAGCCAAAATATCTTTGCTATGGAAAAAAAACATAACGCTGGATTGTGGGTATCAGTATTGTACTTCGCTCAAGGTCTCCCTTACACCGTCGTTAATTTAATGTCGGTGATTTTTTTGAAAGGTATGGGAACCAGCAACGAGTTAATTGGATTGACAAGTCTTTTGTCCTTTCCCTGGGTTTTAAAAGGTTTGTGGGGCCCCGTAGTTGATATGTACTCAACTAAACGCAAATGGATTTTAAACACCGAAATCATTTGCGCTTTTTTGTTTGCCGCCCTAGCCTTTGGTGTATTAATGCCCCAGGCTATCATTATATCTGTGGTGATCCTAACTGCGATCGCCTTTGTGTCCGCTACTCACGACATCGCCATTGATGGATTCTATTTAAATACGCTCAATAAAGACCAACAAGCCTTGTTTGTCGGGGTTCGCAACACCGCTTATAGAGGTGCTGTCATTCTCGGTAGCGGTATATTAGTTTTCTTCGCCGGTAAGCTAGCAGAAGAGCATTTAGTCACCGGAACCGGCAGCGATACCAAAACATATCAGGACATTCCGCTGTCACTTTTTGGTTCGTCTTTTAACGTGTCGGCGCTTAAATATGGATGGGCGACAGCGTTTGGGATTTGTGCCATTATATTTGTACTGATTTATCTGTTTCAGCGCTGGTATCTTCCTTATCCCAAAAATCACGATGTCGAAGTCGGAGCACCTAGGAAAACCATCACCTTTATCGAGTCATTTAGAACCTATTTTCAGCAAGACAAAATTGGTTGGATTGTCGCCTATGTCTTGATTTTCAGATTGGGTGATGCCTTGACTTTCAAAATGGCTCCTCCATTTTTAATGGATAAAGTCGAGAAAGGAGGATTAGCGGTTTCCACCTCTGAGATGGGCTTATTGTCTGGTACTTTAGGGGTAATGTTTCTGTTGGTTGGCGGGTTGCTGGGAGGCTATTTGATTGCCAAACAAGGACTGAAAAAATGGATGTGGCCCACGGCTATCCTGCAAAATTCGACTAACGTGCTGTATTGGCTGCTGGCAATAAATCAGCCGGGGATTGAGTGGGCCTATGCCGTAAACTCGATCGAGCAATTTACCTACGGACTTGGCGTAGCAGCCTATACCGTGTTCCTGATGCGGACTGTTCGCCCAGAATATGAAGCCTCCCATTATGCGATTACCACCGCCTTCATGGCCGCAGGAATGCTGATTCCTGGAGTTTTTAGCGGCTATTTACAGGTGAATCTTGGCTATCAGAATTATTTCTTGATGAGCGCACTGGCTGTGATTCCCGGTATGTTGACAATCTTCTTTTTGCCACTAGAAGATGAGCCAAAATTAGCGTCTATGCCCAGGCCGGGATTAGACGATCCCGATTAATATCAATTCCGCCCGATTAATCATATCAATTCCGGCTGCACCGGAATGACATAGAGGAGACGGCAGTGCCGTTTCCCTACCGTAATTTATTGTAGGGACACGGCACTGCCGTCTCCTCCATTTCTATCATTATTGCCGTCTCCTCCATTTCTATCATTATTGCCGTGTCCTCCATTTCTATCATTTCAGTTACACCGGAAGTCAATTAAATCGAAATAAAATCAGTCGCTGTGAGAGCGATTATTTGAATACCGGGAATAGTGGCAAGCACTTCACCAGTGCTCGCGAGTTCGATCGCAATTGCAGTCGGAGTTGGATTAACTCTTAGTTGGCTAAAGGTCAAACCTCTGCTCAAACCGATTAAATCTTCACCTTTCTGAAACTGAGAAATTGTGTCAATACCAGCCCCTGTTCCTAACACAAATACATCGCGTCCAGCACCACCAATTAAGAGATCCGCACCCAATCCACCAACTAGCGTGTCATTACCTTCTCCCCCGTTTAAACTATCATCTCCTTTGCCACCGAAAAGCAAGTCATTATCAACTCCACCGCTGAGAGTATCGTTATTTCGATTGCCGCTGAGAGTATCATTGCCGACATTACCAACCAGCGTATCATCTCCTGCTAAACCGAAGGCTGTATTGTTCGCACTATCGCCCACTAAATTATTAGGTTTTGATGGATCTAGAGCAGTTTGTATTGCAATAATGTTTCCGATAAATGAGGTTCCGGGAGTGATTCTCAATTGCTCTAATGTGGCACGGGATTGTAGTGCTGCTTTCGCTGGTGGCAATGCAGAATCCAAGCCAGCTAATAGTTCTAAATAATCTGAATCTGCGAAAGTAAAATCAGGACGATTCAACTGTTCTATAGGTATTTCTCTCTGAATAAAACCGGGTGGTGGAGTTGTCAAAAAACCAGATGTAGTATGTTTTTGTAAGACAAGTAGCGGGTTGATAATTGGGTCAATAAATGCTTGAAAAAAAACTCTTCCTGGCAAAAAAGCTTCTCCTCCCAAACTCACAAAGTCACCGCTAACAATGAAGTGAGTTACATTTTTGCCCGCGCCGACTTTTTGCTTGAATATATTGACTGTATCCTGATCAATTCCGGGGGAATTGAAGGTGACAATATCTCCGATCGCAGATGTGAACTCTGTAGCTGCTAGTTGCGTCAAAGCACCGCCTAAGCTGTGTCCGAGAACGTCTGGTGGTAAGCGGTTTAGGTTTTTTGTGGTGTCTTGACTGATTTGTGTCAGCCAGTTTCCTAGTGCTTGTTTGTTGGCTTCAAATTGGTTGAAACCGATGCCGCGCTTGTCTGCGTTGGCAGCGTCGTCTACGAGGGAGTTGGTGCCACGAAATACTAAAACGGGCGGTTTGTCTGGGGTGGTGGAGATTAAGCCGATCGCATGAAATCCCGTGGCTGGATCGTCGAATGTGCGATCGACTCGATAGCCAGCAGCAGTCAAACCACCTTGAACTACAGCTTGTAATTCAGGGTTATCATCGATGTAAACTAATCGCTTGGCAAGATTTTCGTACACTGCGGGAGAGGATGGCATATTTTTTTGTTTCCTGTATTTTAACTTGAGGTTACTGTTAAACCCAATTAAATCATTTTACACTACCAAGCATTTATTTACATTTTTAAATCTGCACAAAATCTGGTCGAGAAATATTGCTGACAGATACACCGATAACAGTAGCAAGAATTTCCCCAGTAATCGGAACAGTAATTAAAGCTCCATCAGCACTTTGAGTAATTCTAATCTGAGCAAAAGTTAGACCACGCGACAGTGCAATTAAATCTTGAGAGTCTTCAAAATCTACAATAATATCTGCTCCGCCGCCTGATTCTAATACAAAACGATCGCGTCCTTTACCGCCAATTAAAATATCATTACCAAACTCCCCAGCAATCAAATCATCCCCATCACCGCCGTTTAAATCATCGTTACTTCTGCCGCCATACAAGAAGTCATCTCCACCACCTCCAGTGATGCTGTCGTTACCTCTATTACCTCTGAGAGTATCATTACCACCGTTGCCGATAATGGTATCATCTCCACTGCCACCAGTAGCTGCATTATTGCGATCGTCTCCTGATAAATAGTTGGGTTGTAAGGGAGCTAAACCAATTTGAATTTCTTTGATTAATCCCACAAAAGAGAATTCTGGAGTTCTTCTCAAACTCTCAGCACCTGCTCTCGTCCTAATTGCTATTGATATCTCTGGAAGGGCAAAATTCATAGCAGCTATAAATTCATTAAAATCCGAGTCATTGTTATAAGTAAACTCTGGACTATTTAAGTCTTCGACAGAGATTTGCCTTTGGAAAAAACCTACGGGTGGATTCGTTAATACCCTTTCTGAGCGATGTTTAGCCAAGATAATTAGCGGGTCAATATTAGGGTCTGTAAAAGTTTGAATAAATGCTTTTCCTGGCAAGAAACCTTCTCCAAACAAGCTGACAAAATCTCCGCTAACGATGTAATGACTAGCTGTTTTGTTGGGGGTTCTGCTGAGATTGCGTCTGAAAGTATTGACTGTAGTTTTTGAGACTCCGGGAGAATTGAAAGTAAATACATTGCCAGTAATTAAGTTCGACTCAGTAGCGACTATTTGCGCGATCGCACCGCCCACACTATGACCGATCACATCCGGTAGTAACAAATTCGGATTTTGACCAGAATTTGTACCGATTTGTTTCAGCCAATTGTCGATCGCATCTTTGTTGTTTTCAAATTCGGGAAAACCAATGTTGCGCGAGTCAGAAAATATAGCATCATTGCCGATGAAGTCAGTGCCGCGAAATACCAGAACTGGCGGGTTCTGTGGATCTGTAGCACCGAAGCCGATCGCATAAAAACCAGTTTGCTGATCATCAAAAATGCGATCGATATAATAGCCATTAGTATCCAGAAAACGCGAAACTAGATTTTGTGAATCTGGTCGATCGTTGACATAAACAATAGACTTAGCTAAAGATTCATAAACCGCAGGGGATACACTCATAATATTATTGTTTGTGTTTGTTGCTATTGATGACCGCTCACTCAGGGAGCTAATTATGCGTTTGAGGTAATTATAGCCGATCGCATTTATATGATATACTTAAAATTATCAACTCCGAAATTAAGATTTTTGCAGTTATGAGTATCATTCGTCAATACATTGCTCCATTGATAGCCATATTAGTATTTTTCGCAGCCCTCGTAGCAGTCAGCGCTCGCATCTTTTTGCCCGCTGACATGGCCGCCCCAGCACCGATCGAGGAAGTGACTCCAGACCAACAAGCAGCCACCGTAAATCCGATTTTCTTGGGGCTAAATTACTCCCTCAAGCGCGTCGGCTAATCTGATGTCGGATTTGATACCGGGCTATTCGTTGCGATCGGGCTCTGGACTCGATCGCGCACAACTGGTAAAGTTTATGCACCGGACTTACGCAGAACTTTACCCTGATGGGGAATTGGGACATTTAGCTCAAACTGTTGAGCAGTATTTTTCCAACCAAACACCGCTTTGGTTGGTGGAGTACCAAAAAAATAGGGAGGAAGAGGCAGAAATTTTGCCCATGCTTCCATCTTCTGATTTCTATCCCAAATCTCAAGTTCACAATCCAAAATCTGTTGTGGGATGTTTGTGGTTGGGAAATGCGATCGACCAAGGCACTGGACAACGCCATGCTCACATTTTTTTGCTCTATGTCGCACCCGCACACCGACGTATTGGCATCGGTAAATCTTTAGTTATTCATGCCGAAGATTGGGCAAAAAAAAGAGGCGATATACAAATTGGTTTGCAAGTATTTCTGAGTAATCAGCCAGCCTTGAATCTCTATCAAAAATTAGGGTATCAAAGTCATTCCGTCTCAATGATAAAAATTATATAATTAGTTACTAAGTTGCCCAGGAGCATCCTCAGTGCGGTAAAGTTTTTTTATGCACAATAACAATAACCCGATCGCGATTAATACCGACCCAGAACTGGAAAGCCCCTTGGATCAATTCGACGAATCCGAACCCCCGCTACCAGATCCAGACCAAATGCTACCTTTGCTTGAATCGCCCGAAGCTCAGCATCGGATGATGGCTGCACGGGCTTTTTGCGAACTACAGGACGATCGAGCAATTCCCCATTTAATCATTTTATTGAGAGACGGCTGTCCCTTAGTCCGTGTGAGTGCAGCCTATGCCTTGGGGCGAAATCCGAGTCCCGATGCTGTGGAACCGCTGATTGAGCAACTAAACCGCGATTGGAACGGTTATGTTCGGAAAGGAGTAGTTTGGGCCCTGGGAAATTGCCGGGATCATCGCGCTTTAGTACCTTTAATAGATGCTCTGAAAATTGATATTTCGGCGGTACGTTTGTGGGCCGCCAGTTCCCTTGGTCAGATGGCAAAAGTTGGTTACTATGTGGTGATTGCGGCGATTCCGCCATTGATTCAAGCACTGCGCCGAGATGCTGTGTCTGCTGTGCGAAGTAACTCCGCTTGGGCGATCGGGCAACTAGCCCGCGAATTACCGAACAATGTAGTGTATGCTGGTGCGATCGATGCTTTGATTGAAGCTTTAGAAGAAGACGAAGATATGGGCGTGCGTGAAGATGCTAAATCCTCACTTTTGCGAGTCGGCGATCCGCGCGGATTGCAGATAATTGAAGACTTAGAAATGGAAGGAATTTTGTGATTTAATTATTATTAAACATCATTATTCTGAATCTGCTAATCTAACAAATCAGGTTCGCGACGCACTATCATGTCATAAAGAGGTTGAAAACTGAACCATCCCATATGATGTGACCCTACTTGCTGCTGCGTTAAACGCGCACATTCCGGTTTGATGAGAATCGGTTTTCCGGCTGCTTCGGCCATTAATTGTGCTTGACAAGAACGTTCCATTGCAATAAACCACCAAGCCGCTTCATCTACTGTTTCACCTACCGTTAAAAGTCCGTGATTTTGGAGAATAATCGCTTTTTTGTCACCTAAATTATTGGCAATGCGTTTAGCTTCTTCTATCTCCAAAACTACTCCGGTATAATCATCAAATAAAGCGTGATCTTCATAAAAAGAACAAGCATCTTGTGTTAGCGGGTCTAGCAGACGACCCAAACTCGACCAACTTTTACCGTAGGGTGAATGGGCGTGGGCTGCTGCGATGACATCGGGACGGGCTGCGTGGACTTGTGAATGAATAGCAAAAGCTGCTTCATTTACAGGTTTGTTTCCTTCAACAACTTCGCCTTTGTGGTTGACTAAAATTAAGTCGCTGACTCGAATTAAACTGAAGTGCATTCCAAAGGAATTTACCCAAAAATGATCGAGGTATTCGGGATCTCGGACTGTAATATGTCCAGCGATTCCCTCACTGAATCCGAAGCGGGCAAATAATCGCAATGCGGCGGCTAAACGCTGTTTTCGGTGGCGACGTTCTTCTTCAAATGAGTTGAATGTCGGAGGTTGAATTGTGACTTTAGGGACTTTTATCGCAATCATAATTGGTAATTAGTAAGGGGATTTACAAAAGTAAAATTATTTTTGTTCCTTCTTTCTTTCCCTGTCTCTGAGCCGTGCCCTGAGCGGAGTCGAAGGGTCTTCTTCCTTCTTCCTTCTTCCTTCTTCCTTCATATCATAATATCATTTACCGATCGCAATCCCAGCCAACCACGCCGTAGTCCACGCACTTTGGAAGTTGAAACCACCAGTCACACCGTCGATATCCAAAATTTCGCCAGCAAAATAAAGTCCGGGACAGCGGCGACTTTCCATTGTTTTGAAATCGACCTCTTTTAAATTAACACCCCCACAGGTGACAAATTCTTCTTTAAAAGCACCTTTTCCTGAGATTTGATATTCGCCTTGGACGAGTTCTTGCAAGAGTTTATCGAGAGTTTTATTGGGGATATCAGCCCAGCGTTTTGGTTCATCAATACCGATCGCACTTGTCAAACGTTCCCACAGGCGACGCGGAATCGGAAACGGACAACTAGAGACCACCAATCGCTGCGATAACTGCGACTTCACCCCCAGTAATTGCTGGCGCAAAACCTCTGGATTGTACTGAGGAAGCCAATTTATTAACACAGGTGCTCGATAATGGCGATCGTGCAAAAACCTCGCACCCCAAGCCGAAAGTTTGAGTACAGCAGGCCCACTCAAACCCCAGTGAGTAATCAACAAAGGCCCGCTTTGTTCTAATTTTGCCCCAGGTAATTTTACCTTAGCATTAGCAACAGAAACTCCCGCTAAATCTTGAATTCTGGTATCAGAAATGTTAAAAGTAAATAGAGAAGGAACTGGCTGTTCAATGGTGTGACCCAAATCTTTTGCCCACTTGAAACCAGAGGGATTACTACCAGTAGCTAGAATTAGGCGATCGCACTTTAATTGCTCCCCAGATTTCAACTCTATTTCAAATGTAGGGACGGTGTCCCCGTGCCCGCCCTCTGCTACTACGGTATTCCCTATTAACTGCTTCACCGAAACTACCGCATCACCAGTACGAATTTGCACACCAGCATCCTCAGCAGCCTGGATCAAACAATTGACAATTGTCGCCGAATCATCTGTCACCGGAAACATTCGCCCATCCGCTTCAGTCTTCAACGTAACAGAATGACTAGCAAACCATTCCACAGTATCGCGGGGTTGAAATCTAGTAAATGCACCACGTAGAGCTTTCCCACCTCTGGGGTAATTCTGCACTAAAATAGCAGGATCAAAACAAGCATGAGTTGCATTACAGCGTCCGCCGCCAGATATCCGAACTTTTGCCAGGAGTTGCCGGCCAGCTTCTAGTAAAGTGACGCGGGCATGAGGGTAGGTTTTGGCACAGGTAATTGCACTGAAAAACCCCGCTGCACCGCCACCTATGACTGTAATTTTTAGCATTCGATCGGACAAATTATTTCTTGCTGATTTTGGTTCAAATAGATTATAGTTGACAATGCAACTTCGTGTAAGACTAAATTATATTATAACTCAAATTGTCAAGGTTAATTAATGCAGCTAGCACCTTTATTCCCAGTCATTCACTCGATTTTAAAATCTGTATTTCCCAGATGTCTGTGGACGGGAAATGTCAACAGTCGAGAAATTGCCCTAACTTTTGACGACGGCCCACACAATCGGCATACTCCTCAACTGCTCAAAGTTTTAGACGAGTACGAGATACAAGCTAGCTTCTTTTTGCTTGGTTGTTGTGTGGAGAGACATCCAGAAATTACTCAAGAAATTTGCGATCGCAAACACTGGATCGGCCTCCACGGCTATCAGCATAAATCCTTTGCTGGGATGAAACCCCAGGAATTCAAACAAAGCTTAGAAGATACACAGAAAGCAATTTCCAAAGCTAGTAATTTAGACCCAAAACTAATTCGCGATGTTCGGCCACCAAACGGCATTTTTACACCTCAAACACTCCGATTATTAAAACAGTGGGAATATCGACCCGTCATGTGGAGCGTTGTCCCAGAAGATTGGGTGCGGCCGGGGGTTTCGACAGTTGCTAGCCGCGTCGTGGAGCAAACAGGAAACGGTTCAATTATTGTACTCCATGACGGTGCCTGCGGTGGCGAAGATGTGGCGGCTTCTGTTGCAAAAATTATTCCCTTGCTTCTGGATAAAGGTTACAATTTTGTGAGCATAGACAGACTTTGGCAAAAGGCAAAAAATTAACTCGTTTCGGAATAAATTCATGAAAAAAGCATTGTTTATTGCATCTATTAGTCTTCTGAGTGCAGGATGGGCGATCAAGCTTTCGCCCGGTGCCGTTATTGCCAAGGCTCCAATGGTAGCACAGCAGCAGCCAACCAGCGATATATCTCTACCATCTCGCAACTCAGAACCATCTCAAGTTCAACTGATAAATCCTGGAGTCGAACCCCGGCAGCAAATGCGTTTGAAACCCAGTCTCAATGTCAAGCAAACAGCGATGATGACCGTGAAACTGGCGGTAAAAATGTCGGCAGATGGGCAATCTCTGCCAGAAGTTGTAATTCCTAGTTCCGTGCTGACTATCCAAGCAGAAGCTACTAAGATCGATCCTAATGGTGATATTCACTATCAGTTTTCTTACATCGACGCAGATGTACTCAGCAATACTGAAAAGTATACCGAATCAGTGATCGAAACTATGCGTTCCGCCGTCAAAAAACTCGTCGGATTGAAAGGATCTTTCGTGATTGATAGTCACGGCTTGATGAAAGGAGGTGAATTTATTGTACCAGCAGATGCTGACAATCGCTTCAAGCAAATAATTAAACAAATGTCTCAATCTATAGAGCAATTTTTTGCACCACTGCCCGCAGAAGCAGTTGGTAAAGGAGCCAAGTGGCGTCGTTCTTTTCCGCTCAATTATAACGGAATCAGTGTTAATAATATTGCTACCTATGAACTGATTAGTTTTCGAGAGGGAGTTGCTGTTCTGAATGTAGCCCTAGAACAACAAGCAAAACCCCAAAATATCAACTCGCCACAATTTCCGGCCGGTGCTACCTTACAATTAAAATCTTTGGCTGCTCAAGGTCGGGGAGAATCCACAATGCAGTTGGATAAATTAATGCCTGTTCGCTCCACTCTTTCGATGAATTCCAATACCGAAATGAGTATTAAAGTTGTTGGTCGTCCTCAAGAATCGACAGTAAAAAGTGAATTCGCGATGGAGATGACTTTAAATTCTAAGTAATCGATTCGCGAAACACCAGACGGTAATGGATTATTGAATGCACTTTCTGTTTTTTAGCAGCCCGTTATGCCTGTGGGTTTCGATCTGATGTTATGTTTTGATATATTTCCAAATATCAGGAGTTTGTTCTATGGTTCGATCGCACAAAAGTCAAGCTCTCATCGCTTTCATGGTAGCTTTGGGGATAATTCTCGGAAATTTAGTCTTCCCAGGGCTGAATGCAGCGCCGGCATTTGCTCAAGCTAAATTTAAGGATGTTCAAGACCATTGGGCTCAAGCTTGTATCGAAGAGTTGGCGGAGAAAAAAATCATCACCGGCTACTATGAAGACGGCAGTTTTCGACCGAATCGCCCCGTCAGTCGTGCTGAGTTTGCGGCGATGCTTCGCAAGGCTTTTCCAGATGCAAAAACCGTCCGCAATCCGATTAATTTTGTGGATATTCCTACGAGTTATTGGGGTTTCAAAGCGATTCGAGAAGCTTATCAAACAGGTTTTTTGTCCGGCTACAGCGGTAGTATTTTTAACCCGACTTTGAATATTCCGCGCTGGCAAGTTTTGGTAGCTTTAAGCAGCGGATTGAAATATACACCCGCTGGTTCTGCGCCTGAAATTTTAGATGCGACTTTTGAGGATGCGCGGGAAATTCCAGAACTAGCCAGAAATGCGATCGCAGCCGCAGCCGAAAAGCAACTTGTAGTCAATTATCCCGCAGTCAAACAACTAGAACCAACACGCAATGCTAGTCGCGCCGAAGTAGCAACTTTCCTGTGTCAAGCAATTGCTAAACCACAAACATCTCTAGTTCCTTCCCAATATATCGCGCAAGTTACGCCGGATATCGGGCCGCCGAGAACCACAGAAACTTCGGAATCTGAGAAGGTTCGGGCAGAAGTTTCTTTTGTCAAGGAAGAGGAAAACGGTAAAAATATTCGGATTAAAATTATCCGAGATGGTCAAGTTTTATTACAAGAATCAGTGCTGATTCCGACTCGTTCTCTAGTAGACAACCCGGACAAAAAAGCCAACGATGAAATATCGGAAGGGCGTTTGTTATCGCTGCGAGTCCGCGATTTGGACGGCGACAAGGAACCGGAAGTGCTGGCAGATTTAGTGTCAACCAAAAGCGGCGTTCGTTGCTGTAACTATTCGTTTATCTATCGCTACGAACCTGCAACTAAGAAATACACTCATATTAAGCATTTTTGGGGCAATGTGAGCTATGAAATTGTTGATTTTGGGAAAAATAATATCCCCGAGTTCAAGAGTCAGGACGGTCGATTTGCTGAGGCTTTTACGAGTTATGCTGATTCTCGGTTGCCGCTGCAAATTTGGCAGTATCGCCAGGGAAAAATGCTGGATGTTACTAAGCAGTATCCGGTGCAAGTATATACGAATTCCTGTGAACTTTGGTTGGAATCTAACAAGCATTTAAATGAGAATAAAGATGCGAAAGGGGTGCTGGCGGCTTACATAGCGAACCAGTATGTATTGGGGCAAGAGATGGAAAGTTGGCAGTTATTAGAAAGGGTTTACCAAGCGCCGGATCGCACTCAATTTTTTGGGAAGTTGCGAGAGTTTTTGGTAAGTACGGGTTATGCTAGTAAGTAGATCTGGAGGTTTTTAACCGCAGATCAAAACGTATAGATTGCGATTTGTCGTTGGGTGGGGGCGGGTTTACGAGATTGTCCGTTTTAGGCAATTATTGTTGGTGAACCCTTCGACTACGCTCAGGGCATCGCCCGCCCCTACAGAATTCAAATATAAATCACTTAAAATGTTATATCCACCTGCACCTTGGAATCTGCAAGGCTACGCGATCGCGACTTTACAATTGGTAGATGTTGCACTCGTGCGCCCCCTGGTTCCTTCGGAGTTAGAAATCATCTCTTTGTTCCCCGGCAAAACCCTGGGCGGGATTTATATCTCCTCCTACGGGCTAGGCTCCGTAATGGAATATAACGAATTAATTGTGGTTAGTGCGATCGCCAATTATGCTGGCAAATGGGGCCCTTGGATTTCCCACATTTATGTAGACAATCCTAACTCTGTAGCAGGCGGGCGCGAGATTTGGGGACTACCTAAAGAAATAGCTCAATTTAGTTGGGAAGGCAGCGATTTGATCAAAGCATCATCGCTGGGCTACCGCATCACTGTGCGTCAAGGAAACAGTCAACTGTGCAGTCTCAATTATAGTCAACAAAGCTGGGCGCTACCGCTGTCTTTGAGCGGAAATTTTTTCAGTGCTAACAGCAGTAATTTGCTATTTTTTAAAGGAGAATTTCAATCTCGCACTGGCTTGATTGGAGGCGAATTAGAAATACTTGAAGATAGTCCTTTTGCCAGTTTAAACTTCGGTCAGCCTTGGCTAACTGTTGCCTGCGAAGATCTGCGTTTGATCGCAAATGCACCCGAAATTGTCGGTAACAGAAATGTTGAGTTCAGCTATTAAGATTGCAGGTTTATAGGTACTATCAATATCCCGTAGGGACACGGCAGTGCCGTGTCCCTACAGAAGCTCGTACCTACATACCTGAAAAGTGCTGTTACCGGATTACGAGCAATAAATTCGCAGATTAGTTACTAATCTTTTTAAATGCCAGCGCCCGGAGCTGGTTCCGCACCCATTTCTAAAATAGTGCCGCGCAGAAAATCAATTTGCTTCTGAAAGTCCATGCCTTGAATCTTCCCTAATAATGCTTTTCCTGCTTCGGGAAGCTGATAGTCTGGAGGTACGGGAATAATAGTTCCTTCGTCCATTCCTACTGCTAGAAAATACCAAAAAGCCAGCTTGGTTTCTGGACTCATCGATCCGTACATCCGGCTAATTTCTGTATTGGCTTTTGAGGCAATATCACGCATGACTTGCAGTTGTTCGACCTGGGGCAAGGGCTTGACTTGCTCGAACAAACCCTGAGCGATTTCGGAACCAGAAGCACCGGGAGCAGCAGGGGTGATCGACTTACCCATTTCTGTGTAAACAAACCACAACAAACCTAATTGGTCGTCTATACTCAAGGTCTTGATGTCTGCTTTTCCTTGGTCGTAAGCACCGGCGGTGGTAAATGTCATTCGAGTCTCCAAAATAATATAAATTGCTCAGTTTTCTGATTTATTGGGAAAACTGTTTTTACTACTTAATGAAAGTTAGCAAATAAATACTTACGCTTGAATCTTGCTTAAGACAGAGATGATCCCCGACGTAAATTCGTGGAGTAACCTTGCCTAAAATTGGAACATTTGTAACCAAAGGATGAGCCAAATTTTTCAATATTGTGATTTACGAATGCTACCAGATTTGATATCAGTCAAAAAAAATAGGCTAGCTTTTGGCCAGCCTATCGTCAGGAGAACTGCACATGAAACTCTTTGAAATTTTAGCTAAGCAAGCCCGAAATTCCGCCAACTGCGATCGCACCTGCGAGGGCCGAAACAGCTACAGAAGTCAGAGCCGTACCGAACAACCACCAAGCAGCAGTTGCAGCAGCTTCTCGCGCTTCTTCTGCTTGCTTTTTAGCGTTGTCCTTAATTTGTTTGATCCGTTTTTTGGCTGATTCTTGCAGGCGTTCCGATCGCAAGATAACGCCATCCCGCGCTCCTTCCATTTGGTCAACAATTCGGTGAGCGTCTGTCTCGGAAATGTCCGAACGAGAGCTGAGAATTGCCACTAAAGTACCGCGATCGAACTCACCCAAACGTTCCTTAAGCGCATCAAATCCTGCTTCTGGATCGTCAAACACTTTGCGGAAATCGCGCTTGATTCCTTCATAATTTAGCTCTGGTCGATCGAGAGAATTGAGGTAATCACGAATTCGACCGAAAATACCGTCGAGTGCTGACTGAAACTTGTCTTGAACCATTTTAACTTGTTCGACAACTTGGTTGCGAACTGATTCAATTTGGTCGGCAATTTTGTTAGCTTCCTCTTCCGAAATATCTTCCCGTTGCGACAGCAATGCTACCAGAGTCGATCGATCGAAGTGCTTCACGCGATCGCCCAAACTGTGTATTCCAGCCCCCGGTTCGCTAAATAACAACTGCAAATCGCGTTTGATACCTTCAGGATTGAGTTCTTCCTTATTGGTATTCTGCAAGTAATTTTCTAGGCTTCCTTGGAAATCGCGGACAGTGGCTTGAGCGCGAGAAGCCAAGCGGCGCGGCGACTTGACGATGCTGCGGAGCGAATCCTGAACGCGATCGATAGTCCGATTCACCTGTTCTTCGCTCAAATCTTCCCGTTGCGAAAGCAGTTTGACTAAGGTTTCGCGATCGACCTGAGAAAGTCTTTCTCGCAAAGCCAAAGCACCCTCTTTCGGATTTTCAAACAATTTAGTCAAATCTTGGTTGATACCTTCAGGATCAAGTTCTTCCAAGTTGGTATTCCGCAGGTAATCACCAATCTTAGCAGTAACTTCTTCGTACTGTTCCTTAGCTTTATCTGCAACTATTTGCGGTGCGTGGATAATGTTATCGCGTACAGATTCAATCCGGTCGATCGCCTGATTTACCTGTTCCTCGCTGAGGTCTTGGCGCTGTGACAGCAATTGCACCAGAGTATCGCGATCGAATTGAGATAAGCGTTCGCCCAGCGCCTTAAAGCCTGCTTGCGGGTCTTCAAACAAAGTTTTGAACTCGCTTTCTATAGCTTCAGGATTGAGTTCTTCCTTGTTAGTATTGCGGAGATATTCTTCTACCTTTTGCCGCACTTCTTGCGCTTTCGATTTCGCTTGCTCTTGCAATTCTTGAGCTTTAGAAATCACGCGATCGCGCGAACTTTCCAGACGCCCGATTAATTGGTCGGCTTCTTCGGGGCTGAAATCTTCCCGCTGGCCGAGCAACTGTACCAAAGTATCGCGATCGAAGTGTGACAGGCGATCGCGCAAAGCCTCAAAACCGGCATCCCGGTCTTCCAACAGCGCTTGAAAGTCCTTTTCGATACCTTCAGGATTCAATTCATCCTTACCAGTCGATCGCAAATAATCTTCAATCCGACTCCGCAAATCTTGAGACTGTTCTTTACCAGCAGCATCTCGCACAATTTCCAAAACTTCTTGGCGGACACTTTCAAGCTGTTCGGCAATTTCCGCAGCTTGTTCTGGAGCAAACCCTTCGCGGCGGCCCATAATCCCCACAAAATATTCTGGATTAAACAGTTCTAACTGGCGCAAAACAGCTCCAGGAGCTGCTTCAGGGTCGTAAATTACATCCCTAAATTCCTGTTTGATTGTCTCTCTGTTTAAATGCCAAGGCTGAGCGTTCAGCAAATAATTTTCAACATCAGCCTTAGCTGTATTGAAAGGCAGCGCAGGCACTTTGTCACCCACCTTAGAAGCCAAAGATTTAGCTTGTTCGGTTCCTTTTGCGGTCAATTCCTTTAACTTACCGGAAATTTTTTCCACATCTAAATCCGACAAATCAGTCCGTGACAGCACAGTTCCGACTAAAGCTTCAACACCCAACTGCATCGCTCGGTTCATGACACCACCACCGCGCTCAGATTTGTCTCCTTTAGTTTCAATAATTTGAGACAACTTGGCGTTAAGTTCATCAGACTTCAGCAAATCCGGTGCCGCAAACTTTAGAAAATCAATCAACTCTAACTTCGGATCTTTTTGCTGTTGTTGCTGACCGAATGCTTGCTTCCAAACGCCTTCTAGTTGATCGGCAACTTGATTGACTTCATCTTTAGAAAAATCAGTGCGACTGCTAACTAAATCCACAAAAGTCTGGCGGTTAACATTCTTCAGAACGTCGCTTCCCGCCAAAGATTTGATATCGGCATCACCGAGCAACTTTTCAAATTGACCGCGAATTTCTTTGACATCTAGCTTCGGTAGCTGCAAAGAACCGACATAATCTTGTACTGTTTCGCGAATGCTATCCGGGTCTATCGCCGAACTCAATTCGCGGCGGACAGCGGCCACAGATGCCTCTACAGTATTCACCATTTGGTCGCTTGCCATCTTCCCGCTCATGGCTGCACCGGCAGTACCCATCACGCCTTGAACGCCAGAAAATGCAGTTTTTATCAAGGAACCAATCAACGAACCGACGGCGCTAGAACCCAGCCATACCAACGTTAAAAAGTATGCAGCCCAGATGACAACGCCAATAATTGCCGCTCCATCTACGCTGGCAATTGAAGTTAGTTTGACTGCTAGAAAACAAGCCAAAAATAAGGCAATGTTGACTGTCACTAAAATCCAACCGCCCACTAGACCTTCTGTTTTGCGAATTTTAGTGCCTAGACTTTCTGACTCATCATCATCATCATCGGGTAAAGCCTCATCCCAGTTGGATATTTTG
The DNA here is from genome assembly GCA_043718495.1 of Oscillatoriales bacterium. Lineage (GTDB taxonomy): Bacteria > Cyanobacteriota > Cyanobacteriia > Cyanobacteriales > Microcoleaceae > Microcoleus. The sequence continues at coordinate 33,779 of JAYSVM010000014.1, forward strand.
GCAGCTATCGAGAAGTTAGTTAACAAAAACTGGAAGCCGAAGGCCATAATGACTCCGGCGATTAATGCTACAAAAAACTGCGGGCTTAAAAACATCAGCCCTGCGATATCGGGATGGTCGTATGGTAAGTTTTCCAACATAATTTGCCTCCTAAATTTTTTAGCCAAATTAGGCATAGTGAAACCTATCCCCAGATTTATGCAAGGGAGTTTTGCAATCTTTAGATGGTTTTTTGCCTATTTCAAAAGTTGTGACTTCCGAGTTACTCGCTACTGAGCGGAAGTCTGCCATTTTGGCAAATGTATCAGTAGGGATGCTTCCAAACTCCGCACTCAAAACTCATAACTTTTAGCGTTCTGGTTATCTCTATATACTTATCATGGCGGTTGAGGCTTCTAAATGAATCCATCTAAAGTCTGAAATTAGTTTTCAATAAGTATCAAAATAAGTAGAAATGCAGAGTTTGCTTAATGGAAGTAAATCTGACGTAAAGAGCGATCGCCACCAATGATCTACAGTAGTAAGGTGTGCTGTGGAACACCATATATATCGTAGAGTTCGCTACCGAGTTAGGATTCCGTTTGATTGTGAGGGTGAAAACGAGCTAGTAATTGCGATCGATCTAGGTGCATACTCAGTCGCGTCATTTCAAGAGGTTCTAGTTGAATCAAAGGCTCGATGATTTGGGCTAATTCTTCATCCATTTCGCCAAATCTTACTTGTAGTATATTCTCAACAGTCTGGCGTTTAATTTGCTGAAAACCTTGCTCAAAACCTTGCTGAAAACCTTGCTGAAAACCTTGCTGAGTTGCTTCTTCAAGCCGTTGTAAATAGAGCGGTGACAGTTCCATAATTAACTCCCAATTTTTTCGATATATAATAAATACTAAAGTGATATTCAGCGCGCTCTACATATCGTAGAGCGCGCTGCTGAGTTAGGATTCCGGTTGATTTTTCGACACATCGAAACGAGCTAGTAATTCAGAGCGATCGAGCAGCATAATCAGCCGCATACGATCGAGGGGTTCTAGTTGAATCAAAGGCTCGATTATTTGGGCTAATTCTTCATCAATTTCACTAAATTTTGCTTTTAGCAGATTTTCAACCTCCTGGCGTTGAGCGCGCTGAATACCTTGCTGAATACCGCGCTGAGTTGCATCTTCCAGCCGTTGCAAGTAGAGGGGTGACAGTTCCATAATTAACTCCCGATCTTCTCGATCTATATCTTGGCGAACTTCTAATATCGTTCGCAAGTTGTACAACAATTCTAACGCATTCAACCGAAACACATTATCAGAGGGTAGTTCTCTCAATTCGGCAATAGCTTGCTTCTGCACGTTTCCCTTCCCTAAAACTCTCAGCCACAGCGTTTCTGGAGTGCGGGGGAGTTGGTGAATCGCAATAATTGCTGCTTTTAGAGACGGGCCCAGGAAATAAACTCCATTTACCCAATTTTCCGGGTCTGGAAGCGCTCGAAATCCAGCTAGCATGGTGTCGGAAACCGTTGGCGACAGTATCCAGAGTTGGGGTAAGTCTGCCTCTACAATCCGGGTATTTTCTCTAGCTGCAATGCGTTCAAATTCGGCGTGGAGGTCAAAAAGTTTGCCCAGACAACTGCGAATTTCTCCGGGTTGGACTGGACTGCGGAATGGTTCAAATACAGCGGGTTTTGCTGCAATTTGACCCAGAATTCCGAGGGCTGTCGCATCGATTTCCGGTTCCGCTTTCGGGGAAAATAAAACGTCAAGCTGTCTCACTTCTCCAGCAATGTCGCGGCTGGTTTCTACATTGCCGAGAGGGGTTAGTAATTCTTTCAGATACTGTTTGGCAAATTGGTCGTGAATAAATCTCGTCATTCGATCGTACTCCTCGAAACTTTGGGTGTGTTTTTGAACTGTAGGAGAGTAACAATTATCAAATGCTGCCATACCTTTTTGGTAGTTTTGCAAAATCTTATTCATAATATCTAATCAAATCTGCCTCACCTCTGATAATATCAGAAGTTAATGTGAGATTACAATCATTCAGTCATTAAAGGAAATCAGCCATGCGACTCTCTCAAATGCTTTTCGTCACCCTGCGGGAAGATCCAGCAGAAGCAGAAATACCCAGTCACAAACTATTACTCCGTGCGGGATATATCCGCCGTATCGGTAGCGGTATTTACGCCTATCTGCCGTTAATGTGGCGTGTTCTCAAAAAAGTCTCCCAAATTGTCCGCGAAGAAATGGATGCTACCGGCGCTCAAGAATGTCTTTTGCCGCAACTGCAACCTGCCGATTTGTGGCGGGAATCGGGCCGCTGGGATACCTACACTCAAGCTGAAGGTATCATGTTTGCTCTGACAGATCGTCGCGATACAGAATTGGGATTGGGCCCAACTCATGAAGAGGTAATTACTACAATTGCTAAAGATATGATTCGTTCTTATCGGCAATTACCTACACATTTGTATCAAATTCAAACTAAATTTCGGGATGAAATTCGCCCTCGTTTTGGGTTGATGCGCGGTCGTGAATTCATTATGAAAGATGGCTATTCTTTCCATACAAATGAAGAAAGCCTGAAAAAAACTTATCAGGATATGGCTCAAGCTTATAGCAATATGCTACGCCGATCTGGCTTGCAATTCCGAGCAGTAGATGCTGATTCGGGCGCAATTGGCGGTTCTGGTTCTCAAGAGTTTATGGTGTTGGCTGAAGCGGGTGAAGATGAGGTTCTCTATACTGAAGATGGTCAGTATGCTGCTAATTTAGAAAAGGCTGTTTCAATACCTGCTGATACTGAAGCCTCACCTTTTGCAAGTTTTGAAAAGCGGGAGACTCCGGGGACTGAAACTATTGAAAAACTCTGCAAATTTTTCAAGTGTTCTCCTACTCAAGTTGTCAAAAATGTACTTTATCAGGCAGTTTATGACAGTGGTATCACAGTTCTGGTGCTGGTAAGCATTCGTGGCGATCAAGATGTCAATCAGGTCAAATTGTTGAATGAATTAACCAAATTAGCGGTCAATTATCAAGCGAAAACAATCCTATTTCTGACAGTGCCTGATGCGGAAGCTCAGCAAAAATGGGCAGCTAAATCTTTACCTCTGGGTTATATGGCTCCCGATGTTGCTGATGATTATATTGCTGGTAGTAAGGAGGTAAATTCTAAGTTTTTGCGTTTGGTCGATCGCACCGCAGTCGATCTTACCAACTTTGTCACCGGATCTAACGAATCAGGATACCACGTTGTGGGAGCCAATTGGGGTAAAGAATTTCCCCTGCCGAGTGTAGCAGTAGATGTCAGAAAGGCCAAAAAAGGCGATCGGGCAATTCACAATCCCGAACAAACACTGCAAACTGCCAGAGGCATCGAAGTCGGCCACATCTTCCAACTAGGCACAAAATACTCCCAAGCAATGGGCGCCACCTACACCAACGAACAAGGCGAAGAAATGCCCTTAGTGATGGGTTGCTACGGTGTTGGTGTATCGCGTTTAGCCCAATCTGCCGTAGAACAATCCTACGACAAAGACGGCATAATTTGGCCAGTGGCGATCGCACCCTATCATGTTATCATCTGCATCCCGAATATTTCCGACACCCAACAAGTAGAAGTCGCCGAAAAACTCTACGCAGAACTCAATCAATCAGGCATTGAAACCCTGTTAGATGACCGCGATGAACGAGCAGGAGTTAAATTCAAAGATGCCGATTTAATTGGCATTCCCTATCGCATTGTTACCGGACGTTCCCTGAAATTAGGCAAAGTCGAAGTCGTGGAAAGAGCAACTCACAAATCACAAGAAATTCCCATTGATGAAGTCAATTCTACTTTGAAACAGTGGATTGAGGCAGCTCTCAAGTAATATCAATTCCGGTTGTATCGTCAGGTGATATTGACGGTTGACAGTGAACAGTGAACAGTTAACCGTCAACCGTCAACAATAATTCCGATGCAATATGAACACTTATTTTATCAATGGCATAAGATGACTTAATTAAAAGTCTCAAACTAAGTATGAACCAAAACAAGCATCAGTTCCTGCGATTCGCTCAATCTAGAAATTGGCAATATTTAGGAAAAGTAGCTGTAATTGCGATCGTCTATGCTTTAGGAGCAAAAGTAGCAGTTTCCATTCCTGGTATAAGTAAGTTAGGTACTTGCGTCTGGCCTCCCGCAGGAATTGCACAGGCTGCACTTTTATTGTTCGGGTGGCGCTTTTGGCCGGGAATAGCTTTAGGGGTATTCCTTTTTGAAACTATCGACTTAAAAGTCTCCTTAATAATCGCATTAATATCTGCTTTTTGTGCTAGTTTACAAGCTTTGTTTGCCTTTACTGTACTGGATAGAATCAAATTTCGCCGATCGCTGGAACGGCTCATAGATGTAGTCAATTTCGTATTTTTTAGCGCTATAGTTGCCACCCAAATCAACTGCACTCTCGGCACACTGCGCCTATGTTTCATTGGTAAGCTTGACTGGAGTGAATTTTGGTCAATTCGGTGGGGTTGGTATCTGGGAGATACGTTAGGAGTTTTAATTTTTGCCCCTTTGTTATTGATTTTATGCCAAAAACCAAGAATGTGCGATCGGCAAATCAGTACAAATCGCATCTGGACAGGAATATACCTGCTGTTATTAATCGCAGTCAGTTGGGTAGTATATAACTCAAGAAGTGGCCCTACTTTCTCAGGATATCCCCTGGAATACTTGCCATTTCCATTAGTAATTTGGGCTACCATTCAATTCGGTCAGCGTGGTGCTGTAATATCATCTTTCATAGTATCCAGCATCGCCATTTGGGGCGCTTCACATGGAGGGGGGCCTTTTATTGACAAAGCACAAAGTATTAATCAGGCAATCTTATTTTTGCAGGCTTTTATGAGCGTGATTGTGATTACTTCACTGTTATTGGCAGCGACAATCACGGAACGTGTATCAGCAGAGGAGTCCTTACGAGAAAGCGAAATCAAGTATCGGGATTTGGTAGAAAATGCTAATAGCATTATTTTAAAATTAGATACAGAAGGAAATATTACTTTTTTTAATGAATTTGCTGAGCAGTTTTTTGGTTACGACGAAGAAGAAATACTTGGTAAAAATGCAGTTGGTACAATTCTTCCCCCGACAGATACAGCAGCAAATGACCTAGCAGTAATGCTAGAAAAAATTTTAAATAAACCAGAAAAGTACGCGCGGAACGAAAATGAAAGTATGCGGCGTAATGGCGATCGGACCTGGGTATCCTGGGCAAATAAACCTCTGTTTGATGAGGGAGGCAAGTTTATAGGATTGCTAGCAATAGGTACGGATATCACAGATCGTAGGTGGGCTGAAATGCAGCTTTATAGGTTGAATGAAGAGTTAGAATTTAGAGTCGAAGAACGGACTAATGCTCTGAACGAAACTTTAAAAGCGCTACAATATCAACAGGAACAATCAGAACGTTTGCTGTTGAATATTTTGCCAGAAGAAATAGCAAATCGTTTGAAGCGAGGAGATAGTACGATCGCCGATACTTTTGCGAATGCGACTGTTTTGTTTGCAGACATCGTAGGTTTTACTCAACTCAGTGCGCGAGTTTCTCCAACGCAATTAGTTTCGTTGCTGAATGAGATTTTTTCAACATTTGACCAGCTAGCTGAAATCCATGGATTGGAAAAGATTAAGACAATTGGCGATGCTTATATGGTGGTAGGAGGATTGCCAATTCCTCGCACCGATCATGCAGAGGCGATCGCAGAAATGGCTCTGGATATGCTGGATGCAATTAGCGATTTCAGCAATACTCATAACCAAGATTTTAGTATCAGAATCGGCATCAATAGCGGCCCGGTAGTTGCGGGAGTGATTGGGATTAAAAAATTTATTTACGATTTGTGGGGAGACACCGTTAACACAGCTTCTCGTATGGAATCCCACGGTAAACCTGGGTGCATTCAGGTGACATCGACAACTTATAAGCTATTGGAGGAAAAGTTTTTATTTGAACATCGTGGTACGATCGAAGTCAAAGGCAAAGGCTTGATGAATACTTATTTACTACAATGTAGAAAGTGGATTTAGTAATATTAATTCCGGTTGCAGCGGAATTAATATTACCCGAAATCAGGAGACGGCAGTGCCGTTTCCCTACAATATTATTCTGGGTTAGGGAAACGGCACTGCCGTCTCCGACCTTGGGAGCGATCGCGATCGATTATTTTAGGGTAGGGACACGGCATTGCCGTCTCCTCCGTTTCTTACATCTTGTACAAGTTAATTCCAGCTTCCTTCGCCATGATTTCCAAACCCTTATGTTGCAAGGTTTTAATTGCCTTCGTCGAGATGTGAAGTCTCACCCAGCGTTTCTCCTGCGGCCACCAAACCCGCTTCCACTGCAAATTTGCTTCCTGCAACTTGTGAGTGCGGTGGTGCGAGTGAGAAACTGCAAAACCGTTATTCGCCTTCTTCCCTGTTAGCTGACATTTCCGTGACATATTGCCCTCCAGATTACTGTTTTTTTTGCGTGCAGCCTTTTACTGTAGTACATTTTGAGATTTTACGCATCTTGTCCGATCGCCACAACCAATTCCTTAAACAGCATTTTTACTGATTTAGTTGCCATACGCTGGCATGAGCTTTACCGGAGGGCTGGCTATTGCAGTGTTAATCATCTGCTCCCCCAGACAAAAACCAGCCTCGTTTGGGAGTCGTCGCTACCTAGGTTAGATTTGTGTAAACCACTGCCAAAGAGCTTTGGGGCAAACCCCGCTCTAATTGAACATAAGGACGAGTGTGCTTGCCGCAGAAAAAACAGAAAAAATTTGAATTAAAAAATCATGTCAAAACTAGAACTAAAAAACCTGAATAAAACCTACAGCCCCAAAGTTATTCCTGTCAAAGACATTAGTTTAAATGTTAGCGAGGGAGAATTTCTGACATTGTTGGGGCCTTCCGGCTGCGGAAAATCGACGACACTGCGATTGATTGCAGGATTGGAACAGCCGACTAGGGGCGAGATTAGAATTGCCGATCGCAATGTCACTCATCTCAAGCCAGGCGATCGCAATATTGCAATGGTTTTTCAAAGTTACGCACTTTACCCACACATGACAGTATATGAGAATATGGCATCGAGCCTCAAACTTCGCAAAATCTCCTCTGTCGAAATTCACAGGCTAGTCACAGAAGTTGCAGAATCGCTCGGATTGACAGAATTAGCCGATCGCAAACCAGATAAACTCTCCGGAGGACAACGGCAACGAGTCGCTCTAGGCCGTGCTTTAGTCCGCCAACCGGCAGTGTTTTTGCTAGACGAACCCTTGAGCAATCTCGATGCTTTATTGCGCGAAAAAGTCAGGGCGGAACTTAAACAATTATTTGCTTCCCAAAAAGCCCCTGTTGTGTATGTTACTCACGATCAAACAGAAGCCATGACGCTTTCTACAAAAGTCGCAGTTCTCAACAACGGTAGCATCCAACAGTTAGACCCGCCACACCTAATTTATAACCGTCCAGCCAATCAGTTTGTAGCGGGTTTTGTAGGAAGTCCACAAATGAATTTGTTTGTGCTTAAGTGTCAGGGCAATTTTGCGATGTTGGGCGATTTCTCAATCCCATTGCCAAATATGCCGACAGTGCCACCAGAAATTGTATTGGGAATTAGACCGGAAAATGTCAGTTTTGCTGAAGGGACAGAGGCTGGGGACACAACTATTAAAGGTGAGGTTTATTTAGTCGAAAACTTGGGAATGCAAAACCTGATCAGCGTTCGAGTTAAAGGTTTAGAGTCATTAACAGTGCGCGTTTTGCTACCTGGTGACCGCAAGTGGAATTCAGAAGGTGTAGAACTAATTTTTCCGCGTCAGTTGATACATTGGTTTGATGTCAAAACTGGCGAAAGAATTCCTGATGTTTGAATCGCATACATCAGAAATCAGGAGACGGCAGTGCCGTGTCCCTACAATTGATCGTGGTAGGGAAACGGCACTGCCGTCTCCTCTATATCATTCCGGTGCTCCTCTTTGAAAGGATAAAAATTGATGAATAGAAACTTTAACAGTCTTTTTCTAGCCTCCTTACTGTTCATCGTGCCTGTTTTCCCCCCGACAATTGTCAATGCTCAAATTTTGAAAACTGCGGATGCGAGTGCCAAGCAAACCACTCTCGTCAAAGATGAATTATATTTTGGCTTAACTAAACCGGGAGGCGAAACAATTTCTGAAACAGAATGGCAAGAGTTTGTCAATAATGTTATTACCCCTGATTTTCGGGAAGGGCTAACCGTATTAAATGGTGACGGGCAGTTTCTGAATAATTCGGGAATTCTGATTCGAGAAAAATCGAAAATAGTTATTTTAATTCATGAAAATCGTCCTGAAAAAGATCGAGCGATCGAGAAAATTATTACAACCTATAAGCACACTTTTCAGCAGGAGTAGGTGCTGCGGATCACTAGCCAAGTTCAAGTTTCTTTCTAATCGATTGATCTGGCAAACAAGTTTATGATATAATTAGTGAAGGCATCACCATTGAAAATAATTAAAGTTCGAGTGTAAGAAAAATCACAAATTGTGTTGTGTGGCTCGATCGCACACAACACAAAAATCCCTAGCAAAACCTTCCCAGGAGACACAAAAACATGACCAACGAAGGCAATCACAAAGCTGAAGCGCCGGAAAGCCCCGATTCAAACAATTTGGACGGTATGGCTAAAGCTTTTCTGGTGAGTGTAGCTTGGTCTTATGCAGAAGCGCTAGAGCAAACTAAACGCTCGGAAAATCAACAGAAACCAGCGCCGGAATCTCAATCAGAATCACAGACAAAACAAGTCGATCGCAATTCCGAAACTAATCAATAAAACAAAGGTAGGGAAACGGCAGTGCCCAGGGCTGTTTCATTCTCTTGTAGGGGCGGTGCCCCCGTGCCCGCCCTAATCCCTGAAACACCTAAAAAATCGTGGACGGGGAGGGTAGGCACGGGGGCACTACCCCTACAAAACGATGATTTGTCTGAGAATGAAACAGCCCTGCGGCACTGCCGTCTCCCTACAATCTGCTACAATCCACCTAATCTCCCCTGAATTCTTCCCATAGATCCATGAGTGAAACCGTCCTAGAAGTTCGTAACCTGCGGGTTCAATTTGGCTCTGCTGATGCAGATAATGAGTCTGCAATGGTCAAAGCAGTTGACGACATTTCCTTTGAGGTAAACCGAGGACAAACCCTAGGCATCGTCGGAGAATCGGGGTCAGGGAAATCCGTCACTTCCCTCGCTATCATGGGTTTACTGTCGAGTGTGTCAACTCAAATTTCAGGGGAAATTTGGTTCTCTTCAACCAAAGACGGCACTAGCAAAGAACCAGTGAATCTACTGAAAATGCCGTCCCAGGAAAAACAAATATATCGTGGTAGCCAGATGGCGACGATTTTTCAAGAGCCGATGAGTTCGCTCAATCCCGTCTTTACCATTGGGTTTCAACTGACGGAAGCGATTTGTCTACACCAAAACTTATCCCAAATTGCCGCACGACGCCAGGCTGCTTCCCTACTGCAAGAGGTGAAGTTGCTACCGAATGATGAAGAACTTAAGCAGCGGTGTTTGTTCCAAAAGCAGGATGCCTCGGCAGAGTCTGGGAAGGATGGTAATCTGGGGGACGATCGCAATTTGATGCAATTCATCAACCGCCAAAAACAGGCTATGCTCGATCGCTACCCCCATCAATTATCAGGTGGCCAAATCCAGCGGGTGATGATTGCAATGGCCATTTCTTGCAATCCGACTTTATTAATTGCAGACGAACCAACAACAGCTTTAGATGTCACCGTACAAGCAACTATCTTGGCTTTGCTGCGGGAATTGCGCGACTCTAGAGGCATGGCAATGATGTTTATTACCCACGACTTGAGCGTCATTGCGGAAATTGCTGATGTGGTGGCGGTGATGTATCGAGGTAAAATTGTTGAATGCGGTGCGATCGAACAAATCTTTAGTAATCCCCAACATCCTTACACAAAAGGTCTGTTAGCTTGTCGCCCAACTCTCGAAAAACAATTGCGCCGCTTGCCCACAGTTTCTGATTTTATGGATGTCACCACCAATGCCAACGGTGAATTAGTAATTGTCGAAAAAGATGTCGATTTAGACGATGAAAGCAGTGGTGGATTGTCCGCTTTTGCCACCGGAAAAGCACCACGGCTACCTAATCTTAGCGATCCGTTGCTGATTGTGAATAACTTGCGAGTCGGTTTCCCAGTGCAGGGAGTATTTGGCGAAACTAAACGCTTGTTTATGGCGGTGAATGATATTTCTTTTGAGGTTTATCCTGGAGAAACTTTAGGTTTAGTCGGGGAATCTGGTTGCGGTAAGTCTACTTTGGCTAGAGCTTTGTTACAACTAATTCCGATTTCTAGCGGTAAAGTGTTTTTTGAAGGTCAAGAAATTACGCCTCCTACTAACAATATTTCTAAATGGCAGTGGATGGCTAATTATCAGCAACAGAAAGAGTATGCTCGCAAATTGCGATGGCTACGACGGGATCTACAAATCATTTTTCAAGACCCTTTTAGTTCTCTCGATCCGCGCATGAATGTGGGGGCGGCAGTGATGGAACCGATGGTGATTCACAGCGTTGGCAAGAATCAGCAGGAACAACGCGATCGGGCGGCTTATTTGTTAGATAGGGTGGGTTTGAATCCCGATTTCATGCGCCGCTATCCTCACGAGTTTTCTGGGGGTCAACGGCAGCGAATTTGTATTGCTAGGGCTTTGGCTTTAAATCCTAAGTTTATTATTTGTGATGAGTCGGTTTCGGCATTAGATGTTTCGGTGCAAGCGCAAGTTTTAAATTTGTTGAAGGAGTTGCAGACAGAGTTTGGACTGACTTATATTTTTATTTCTCACGATTTGAGTGTGGTCAAGTTTATGAGCGATCGCGCGATCGTCATGAACAAAGGTAAAATCGAAGAAATTGGCACAGCAGAGCGCATTTACCGCCAACCACAACAAGATTACACGCGCCAACTGATTGCTGCTATTCCTACGGGGAGTGTAGCACGAATTCGGGAACAGCAATTAGGGCGATCGGCTGCTATGTCTCAATTAGCACAGCAGCCCATATCTTCTGCCGATGACTCGAAATACCCTTGATATCAATTCCAGTTAAGTAGATCACCACTAAGAGATACAAGTATGTCATTGCGAGGGTCACTCAGCAATCGCAATCGCGATGATATCATTCAGATGCTGCCGGAATTGATATAATTAGTATTCTTCATTTTTAATTCATAATTTCTGGGTAAAATTAAATTTATTTAGCCCGCAAGGATTTCATGGCTACTGCTATGTTAGGCCATATGTCTAATGGCGAACAGCAACAGCTAGTGCAATATTAGAAATAAAGCACTCTAGATCTGTCGGCTTATAAAAAATATGGATCAGCTAAAAATAGATTACTTACTCGGTAAATACACTTAAGTATAGATAATACCTCACTTTATTGAGAACCACTATATTTGAGATTTCACTCTGATTGAGAACCGCTATATACCCAAATTTTAAACTCATATATTTCGGAAATCAGTCAAACTACACAGTAGTATTTAAATATCTTAATCAGGGTTCTAATAGCAAGAAAAAAGTAAGTAAATGAAATAGAAAAATGAAAAATTTACTTGAAATGCCAGCCATATTAAAAACAACAAATAAATTTATGTTGTCAGCGCGTAAAAAACGGCATTTTTCAGCCATAATCCAGCCTAAAAAAAACTTGAACATGGCTAAAAGTATACTAAGTAGTTTAGTTTTATATTTGACAATTGTGCTGTTTTTGTGCAACTGGTTTTGGGGGGCAACTAACGGCGATGAATTCTACGGAATCAAGCTGGTAATTGCAGTTTTGGGAGTAGCAACTACTATACTTTTGGCGGTATCAGCGCGGTGGAATGCGGCTGCGGGTAACGATCGCAAATCTAGCACACCAGACGAGTGCGATCACTTCTTTAGCCTCTCGCCAGATATCCTGTGCGTTGTCGGTTTCGACGGTTATTTCCAGCACCTCAACCCCGCAGCCGAAAAAATCCTCGGCTATTCTCTAGCATCCATGCTAGGTAAACCCTTCATTCAATTCGTGCATCCAGACGATCGCGCCGCTACCCTCAAACAAGCTGAAAGTATTGCTGCGGGAAATCCGATAATTTGCTTTGAAAATCGCTGGCGGTGTCGAAATGGTGATTACAAGTGGCTGATGTGGAAGGCTACTCCCTTCGATGAGGAACAATCGATCTATGCTATGGCGCGCGACATTACCGATCGCAAATGCACCGAAGAGTCGCTCCAGCAAACCAATTCTATCTTGCGTTCCGTGATTGAAAGCACGCCGGATGTGATCTTTGTCAAGGATATTCAAGGCCGCTACGCGATCGTAAATTCGGCGACTGCTGACTGGCTGGAAACATCGGTGGAGGCAATGATCGGCAGGGACGATACAAATTTATTTCCCCTACAAATAGCCCAGCAAATTATCGAAGCAGACCGCAAGATAATCGCAGGGGGAGAAAATTTAAACTATGAAGAGATTGTCCCCAAAAATGGAGAAAAGCGGACGCTGCTAACAGCAAAATGCCCTTGGCGCGACTCGGAAGGAAATATTATCGGCGTAGTTGGCATATCTCGCGACATCAGCGATCGCAAAGAAATAGAAGCAGCGCTACTAGAGAACAACATCCTGTTTGAAAGCGTGATCGAAAGTACAGGCGACAGCATTTTTGTCAAAGATACTCAGAGCCGCTACCTATTGCTCAATTCTACGGTGGCGAGCATTATTGGCTTGCCAAAATCAGAAATTATTGGCAAAAAAGATGCAGAATTATTTCCGCTGGAGATTGCAGATATGCTGGTGGAAAATGACCGCCGGATCTGGCAATCTGGTATTGAGGAAACCCTTGAGGAAGTAGTAAAAGATAGCGAGGGCAACATCGGGACATTTCTTTCTACCAAAAGTCCTTTGCGCGATCGAGCCGGAAACATCACGGGTGTAGTGGGAGTTACTCGCGATATTAGCGATCGCAAACAAGCCGAAATTGCCCTTCAACAAAGCGAAGAAAAATATCGGTGTCTAACTGAAGCCACCTCCCAAATTATTTGGGATACGAATGCCAACGGCGAAGTCGTCACCGAACAGCCCGGATGGAGTGCATTTACTGGCAGAACTTACGAGGAAATGAAAGGATGGAAATGGCTCAATGATATCCATCCAGACGACAGAGAAGAGACTGCAAGGATTTGGTCCCAAGCAGTTACCAACCGCACTATATACAAAATAGAACACCGCTTGCGTAGGTACGACGGCGAGTACAGGTACATGAGCGTGCGCGGTTTGCCCGTATTGAACGCCGACAGTAGCATCCGCGAGTGGGTGGGAGTACACGCTGACATTACCCCAGCTCGGCGCGCCGAAGCAGAAATGCGACAACAAAAAGAATTTCTGAGCAGCATCTACGACAGTGTGGACTACACCATTTTCGTACTAGATGTCGGCGCAGATGGAGAGTTTCGCTACAGCGGCTGGAATCGAGCAGCAGAGTTACTCAGTGGCGTCAGCAGCGAGTTGGGGTGTGGCAAAACTCCAGAAGAGATTTTGTCAGAGTCTACGGCCGCATTTTTTCTGCCTAAATTAAGAGAATGTGTGCTAAAAAATACCTCGATTTCCTACGAACAAGCTGTTAGTTTTGGCACGACAGAAGTCTGGTCTCTCACAACTTTGAATCCGCTGCGAGACGAATCTGGTAAAATTTGTCGCATTGTTGGTAGTGCAGTCGATATTACGCAGCGCAAAAAATCTGAAGCACAATTGCGCGAACAAGAAGAATTTTTAAACAGCATTTACAACGGTGCAGATCAGGTTATTTTTGTAGTAGATGTCAGCGAAGATGGACAGTTTCGTTATGCTGGTTGGAATGCAGCAACCGAGACATCTACAGGCATTAGTAGTGCCGATGTGAAAGGCAAAAGCCCAGAAGAGATTTTCACCCCGACTGTAGCAGCAGATTTTCGCCAAAACTATATCGATTGTCTCGCCGCAGGGAGCTCTATTTCTTACGAAAATAGGACAGAATTGGCAGGGGTAGAATATTGGTTTGTCATGATTCTAACACCACTGCGCGATGCGTCGGGCAGAATTTACCGTATCATTGGCAATTCAACTAACATTACCGATCGCAAACAAGCCGAACAAGCTTTAGCAGAACAATTTAAACTGTCTGTATTCACAGCAGATGTGGGAATTTCCCTGACTCAAAATCAAACCCTGCCGACAATTTTGCAAAATTGCTGTGATGCTACTGTGCGTCATTTGGATGCTGCATTTGCTCGGATTTGGATTTTGAACGAAGCCGAAAATATACTAGAACTACAAGCAAGTGCGGGTATCTATACTCATATTGACGGCGCTCACAGCCGCATTTCTGTAGGGCATTTAAAGATTGGTTTAATTGCAAAAGAGCGCATACCCTATCTCACCAATCAGGTTTTGGAAGACGATCGGATCGGAGACAAAGAATGGGTGGTGCGTGAAGGAATGGTAGCCTTTGCCGGATATCCACTAATTCTTGACAATCAGTTAGTGGGAGTGATCGCGATGTTTGCTCGCCATGAGTTGAATGAATCAACCCTGATTGCTTTGGCTGCGATCGCGGATGCGATCGCCCTAGGTATTAAGCGCAAACAAACAGAAGAAGCTCTTGCCACACAACAGCAAACATTGAGGAGCATTATTGACAACGCTCCAATCTGGGTGTGGATGGCAAATCCTAGCGGGCGGATGTTATTAGTCAACAAAATTTTCTGCGAAGATGTTGCTATTCCCGAATCAAGATTTTTAGCCGCAGCTCACTATTCCGAAGTTTTGGGAGTAGAAGCATCTGCTGGCTGCATGGCATCTGATGTGGAAGCATGGAGTCAAGATACACCCTCTTATGCTGAGGAAATTCTGCAACTTGCTGACGGGAAAGAACATTATTTAGAGACAATTAAAACTCAGGTAAAAGATGCTTCGGGCAATGCGATCGGCTTGATTGGTTTGGGCTTGGATGTGACTGAGCAAAAAGAATCTCAAAGAAAATTGCAAGAGTCGGAAGCGAGATTTCGGAACTTAGCTGAGCAGGAAGCGCTGCTGAATCACTTAGCAAACAATATCCGCGCTTCTCTCGACTTGGATACTATTTTGGCAACTACTGTGCGCCAGATTCGTGAGTTTCTGCAACTCGATCGTTGTCTATTTATGTGGTATTTACCTGAAGCTTCGTCGCCGATTTGGAATGTGATATCTGAGGCGAATAATCCCGATTTTCCTTCGGTTTTGGGTTTATATCCTGTCGAACCAACTACTTCTATCGGCGAGCGGATAGCCAATTTAGAAATAATTCGGATCGACGATGTTGAGGCATTAACCACTCCGGCAGAACGGGAATTTTTAATGTCTGTAGGACTCAATTCTCTGCTGGATATTCCCCTGCAAACACAGTCGGGTCAAATTGGCTTGATCCTCTGTGGTGCTTGCGGCACACCACGGCATTGGAGTGACGATGAAGTTGCACTTTTAGTAGCAGTTGGGAATCAATTAACTATTGCGATTAACCAAGCAGAACTCTATACTCAAAGTCTTGATTCAGCCCGGATAGCCAGAGAACAAGCTGCTCAATTAGAAACGGCATTATGCGAACTCCAGCAAGCGCAAACTCAGCTTGTTCAAGCAGAAAAAATGTCGAGTCTCGGTCAAATGGTAGCAGGAATTGCCCACGAAATTAATAACCCAGTCAGCTTTATTTTCGGCAATCTTACCTACACAGAAGAATACACCGCAAGTATCATGAAACTGCTCCAAATGTATCGCGATGAATTCCCAGAACCTTCGGCAGTTATTCGGGATGCAATCGATGTCTTAGAACTAGATTTTTTGCTGGATGACTTGCCGAAAATGCTGTCTTCGATGCAGGTGGGAGCAACTCGGATTCGCGATATCGTGCGGAGTTTGCGGAATTTCTCTCGTCTCGATGAATCTGACATGAAAAAGGTTAACATTCACGAAGGCATTGACAGCACATTGATGATTTTGGAACACCGACTGAAAGCTCAGTCTGTTAGCGTAGCGGGTACGCAGTACCATCGCACAATCATTCAAGTTGTGAAAGAATATGGAGAATTGGCGCTTGTGGAGTGCTATGCCGGATTGTTAAATCAGGTGTTTATGAATATGATCGCTAATGCGATTGATGCTGTAGAAGAACAAAACCAAAATCCGGGAATGATTAAAATTCGTACAGTGTTAGAAGGTGATTTTGTGGCGATCGCGATTTCTGACAATGGTACAGGGATGACAGATGTAGTCAAACAGCGGATTTTTGACCCATTCTATACTACAAAGGCGATCGGTTCGGGTACTGGGCTGGGTTTGGCGATTTCCCATTCAATTATTGTCGAAAAACATCAAGGTGAAATAAAATGTATTTCGGCTGTGGGAAAAGGAACTGAATTTATAATTAAGATTCCAATTATTAGTCATTAGAAAGAAGAGGACACGGCAGTGCCGTGTCCCTACCCAGATTAATTGTAGGGAAACGGCACTGCCGTATCCTCTTTTGCTCTGGAGCGTTTCAGTCAACATCCAAT
The DNA here is from genome assembly GCA_043718495.1 of Oscillatoriales bacterium. Taxonomy (GTDB): domain Bacteria; phylum Cyanobacteriota; class Cyanobacteriia; order Cyanobacteriales; family Microcoleaceae; genus Microcoleus. Next base: position 50,414 of record JAYSVM010000014.1, read on the forward strand.
TGTGTCTGCCCCAAATACTTAGTTAAATAAGGAGAAAACACCTCATAAATCAACGTCAATGGCTTACCATGATGCCAAAACAAATAGTGTCGTCCCCAAAAAGGGCCCGGCTGTCCAAAGGCTGACTCCAAAGCATCCGAATTACCCAAATAAATGCCTTGCACATCCCGATACAATTCCGTCCGCAATCGTGCTAAACTTGCCCAAATTGGCAAAGATTTATTTTCCAAATATTCATCTACATGACTCGCTTCCCACCAAGAAGCTGCATAGGCCAAACGCTGTCCAGAAGCAGTCCGCAGCCATACTTGTCGCCGCAGGTGTGGCCCTGGAAGCACGATAATCTGTTCCGGCGCGCCGTCTGGATCTGCACCCACTAGGGACATATCGATGACATCGACTTCTGTTGGTTCCCTAGTCAGCAGTTGCAGGTGACGAGTGGGGGAACCGTCGCCTAGGAGCAGTATTTGCCATGCTGGTGCTAACTTGGTGTGGGGTAAACCCTTCTGTACTGCGTCTTCTGCTCCTTGCCACAGGGGGTTGAGAGCGTGCCAGGTAAGGCTGTTTTTGGGTGTGAGTGTTGCAGTCAAGGGTCTTTACAAAACTTTATTTTTTGTTTATGATAACGCTTCTCTAATCTAAAATCTACTAATCTGATGGCAACTAAGGTGCCACGGGATCTATAATTTGCAAGTTATATCCAATATCTCGCAGCGATGCACCCTAGGGATTAACTGATTCCTGATTAATTCAATCCGTACATCTGAGATATTGCAGCAATGTCAATTAGCCTTTTATGGACGGGCAGGATGCCCATCCCACAAGAAAATTCACTCTTTGTGGAACGGGCTTCTAGCCCGTTGCTGACATTGGCGCAAGATGTGAGTTACATCCGTTACCCAATCCGTTGCCGAACTTCCTTCTTCCTTCTTCTGCTATATGTTAAGAATAACTGAAATAAAACTCCCCCTCGATCATCCCGTAGATGCGATCGCAACTGCCATTCTCAAAAAGCTGCAAATTCCCCCCGAAGAATTGATCGGCTATTCCATCTTCAAGCGCAGCTATGATGCTCGTAGAAAAGCAGAAATCCTGCTTGTCTATATCCTGGATGTGGAGACGACACAGGAAAAGCAAATTCTGGCGCGTCTCAAAAAAGACCCTCATGTAATCGCAACGCCAGACATGAGTTATCGCTATGTAGCCGAAGCTCCCAGAAATTCGACGATTCAGCCCATTGTGATTGGCACAGGGCCTTGTGGGATGTTTGCGGGGCTGATGCTAGCACAAATGGGATTTCGCCCTATCTTGTTAGAACGTGGCAAAGCAGTGCGCGATCGCACGGTTGATACTTTTGGATTTTGGAAGAAAAAAGTAGAATTTAACCCAGAATCAAACGCCCAGTTTGGGGAAGGTGGTGCGGGTACTTTTTCCGATGGCAAACTCTACAGCCAAGTTAAAGACACTCAACATTATGGACGCAAGGTGTTGACGGAACTTGTGAATGCGGGCGCTTCACCGGAAATTTTATATATCAATAAACCGCATATTGGTACTTTTAAACTGGTGGGAATCGTCCAAAGTATCCGCGCCCAAATTGAATCTTTGGGCGGTGAAATTCGGTTTCAAAGTCGTGTAGAAGATATTGATATCAAAAATGGCAAAGTGCAGGGAGTTACCCTCGCCAGTGGAGAATATATTGCTAGTAATTATATCGTTCTGGCGGTGGGACATAGCGCCCGCGATACTTTTGAAATGTTGTTTTCGCGCGGAGTTTACATTGAGGCTAAACCATTTTCCATTGGTTTTCGGGTGGAACATCCCCAAAGTACGATCGATCGCTGTCGTTTTGGCGATCGCCCCAGCCATAAACTTTTGGGTGCCGCCGATTACAAACTGGTTCACCATTGTCAAAATGGTCGTTCTGTCTATAGTTTCTGTATGTGTCCGGGTGGATTGGTGGTGGCGGCGGCCTCCGAACCAGGGCGACTTGTCACGAATGGAATGAGTCAATATTCTCGCAATGAACGCAATGCTAATAGCGGAATTGTGGTGGGAATTACGCCGGAAGATTATCCTGGTCATCCTTTGGCAGGAATTGAGTTTCAACGTCGCTTAGAAGAGCGGGCATTTGAGTTAGGAGGTAGCACTTACAACGCCCCAGGACAGCTTGTTGGGGATTTTTTGGCACATCGACCATCGACAGCATTAGGTAGTGTACAGCCGTCTTATACGCCGGGAGTTTGTTTGACTGATTTGAGTGAAAGTTTGCCGGATTATGCGATCGAGGCTATCCGTGAAGCACTTCCGGCTTTTGACAAACAGATTAAAGGATTTGCGATGGATGATGCGGTTTTGACTGGGGTGGAAACGCGGACTTCTTCACCGATTCGGATTAAACGCAAGGATGATTTTCAGAGTTTGAATACAGAAGGCCTTTATCCGGCTGGAGAAGGTGCGGGATATGCAGGTGGAATTCTGTCGGCCGGAATTGATGGGATTAAGGTGGCGGAGGCTGTGGCTTTGAGTATTTTGCGTATTTCAGGTTGTTGAAGTAGGGACACGGCACTGCCGTCTCCTCATTTCGGGTTGATGAAGTAGGGACACGGCACTGCCGTCTCCTCTCCTCTTTCAGGTTGATGAAGTAGGGAGACGGCACTGCCGTCTCCTCTTACTTTATCCATTGCAAATACCAGCTTTTAATGTCCTTGGATAACTTTAAACTGTTTTCAAACTATAGCTAATTGCGATCGAACTTGAGTATCAGTATATTCCGGTGTCCAGCCAGTCGTAGTGGTAAAATATCGCACAGCTTTCACCTTTCGGGCTGCTGTCAAATAAAACCAATGTTCTGTATTCGCCGGCACGTTGATAAATTCTTCAGGCTGCACCGTCACTTCTACTTGACTACCGTCGGGACGCACAAAACCGAAAATTCCCTCTCCTGCTACGATATAGCGCACTTCATCGTCAGCGTGAATGTGACACTTGTCGAATTTGGACAGCAGAACATCGAGGTTAGGAATGTCTGGGTGCAGTAAAATTAAGTCTCGCGACTGATAGCCTGCGCTTTCTTTGAGTTGTTGAAAGTAGCCGTCTAGGGCTTGCAAGACTTGTTCTTTTTGATTGTCGTCGATCGCATCTTTCGCTAGCAATTCCCGAATTTCTGGGTTGTCTCCCACAGGCCAACTGTTGAGTTGAATGTTTAAGGGAGCAAGTTCGCGGGTAATATCGCTTAGTTGAGTGTAGGTTGTACCGTCTTCGAGTCGCAGGATAGCCATTTTTGTAAGTTCCTATTTTTGATTAACAGACACAGCGAAAGGCGTTGGTCGATCGCGCTTGTATGAGAATTACAATTTTAGCGCTAATTGGAACAGGCTTTGGGGCTTGTTCCACAATAGTTCAAGATTTGAACAGGCAAGATGCCTGTTCCACAAGAGATAATATTAATAAGTCAGATGCCTGCTAGCAACCGCTGCGATCGGCTAAACACTGACATCTTAAATGTAACTTTTGCAACAACTATGCCAACTTATACGGGAATTTCTAGTGAAGCTTTTCAACATCCCCTCGATCGGCAAGCCGAAGCAGCATTACGCAGCGTACCTGGATTTGATTTAATTGCTAGCAAATTTGTAGAATTTGTCTACGAACGACCGCAATTTATTTATCTAATGGGAAATAGCATTCAAGTCGGGCCGCGCCAATATGCCAGTATCTATCACATTTTTCGGGAATGTGTCCAGGCTTTAGATGTTTTCCCAGAACCCGGTTTGTTCGTCTCTCAAAATCCCTCAGTCAATAGCTATGCCCTAGGGAAAAACCAGCCTTATGTAGTATTAAATACTGGTCTTCTAGACTTATTGGACGAAGCGGAAATCAGAGTAGTCTTGGCTCACGAGTTGGGACATATTAAATGCGGTCATCCAACTTTAAATCAAATGGCGATGTGGGCAATGAACCTTGCTTCGACAATTGGCGAGATGACTTTTGGTTTGGGAAATATGGTTGGCAGTGGTTTAATTTACGCTTTTTATGAGTGGCGACGTAAGGCTGAATTATCGGCAGATCGAGCAGCTTTGTTAGTGACAGATGATTTGAATAGTGTGATGACTACGATGATGAAACTGGCGGGAGTTAGCAGTAAATATGCTAGTGAATGTAGTTTGCAAGAGTTTATTCGCCAGTCTGATAATTATCAAGAGCTCGATCGCGACAACCTCAACCAAGTGTATAAATTTTTACTTTATAACGGCGGGCAAGGCGCGATGCTGAGTCACCCTTTCCCCGTAGAGCGTCTGCGGTATTTGCGAGACTGGGCAAGTTCCGAGGAATACCGTCAAATCAAGCTGGGGAACTACAAGCGGGCTGTATCTGAGGGTGCTGTTGATGTGAAGTCTCAGGAATCTGCTGCCAACGAAGCCGAGGCCCTGCGCCGTCAGATTGAGGAATTGCAGCGGGAGATCGATCGGCAGAAATCTCGCTGAAACTAAGTTTCCTCGTCTCCAGGCTCTGCCTGGAGATGCAGATCCAGAGGCTCTGCCTCTTCTTCGTGGAGATCAGCGAGGCAGAGCCTCTGGATCTCGGTTCCTAGGCTGTGCCTGGGAACCAGCTAATGCGTAGGGGCAATCCCCCGTGGTTGCCCTCCGATCAAGATTATTTTGGAGATTTAGCGGATTTGCGGCAGAAAAGAAAGTAAAAGGAAGGTGGGTAAGACAGAGACTTACTCGCAACTGGCCTCCAATCTAAAAACTGTCCCCTCCTTTCGGAAATCTGTTTCTGAGGAGGTGTAGTTTAAATCAAGAGAAGCTTATAAATCAACGGGGCTAAAAAAAATGATTATTGATAACACAATGAATAATAACAAGCCAACTCCTAATTTTTTCGGTAATGTAGGCAAAGTGGCGATCGCGCTAACTGTGCTAGCCGCCGGTATGGCATTTACCAATCCAGCCAGAGACAAATACCTAACTTATGCTTCTTCCAAACTGCAAACTGAGCTAGAAACCACTGTGTGCAAGGATTCTCGCGTACCAGAAGCTTTGAGTGGCGTTGCAGAGACTTTGATCGGCAGTTGCAAGAATTTGCTGACTTCGCAGCGGAGTACCATCGAACAATTACTCGACAATACAACCCAGCGTCAGAACTTAGGCGTTGTCAGCATTTACACAACTGAACTAGGAAAAAAGAACTATCAAACTGTTGCAGCTTTTGGAAATTTTGTGACGCTACCGCCTAGTTCTAAAGATGCTCAAAAGTAGGGTAAAATTAATTCAGATTCTAGAAACCGGGTTTTAGAGAAAGCCCGGTTTTTGATTTGGTAATTATACACAACTAAAACTCAATAAGTAATGGAATTAACTAAGGGTGAGAGATTTAATATTTCTCAAGAAGCACCGAATTTAAAAAAAATGGCGATCGCCCTCGGTTGGCAGGTGACAGAGGCAGGACAAAGTTACGACATTGATGTCTCTGCATTCATGCTAGGCGCTGACGGCAAAATACCTAACGATCAATATTTTATTTTTTACAATAATCTGCAATCCTTTGACAGTTCGGTACTGCAATCGATTCCTGACAAAAATAATCCAAGTCAAGAAAACAAGACTATTTACGGGATAATCTTAGAAAGAGTTAATCCTGAAATTGAGCAAATAACTTTTGTTGTCACTATTCATGAAGCACAAGAAGTCAATGCAAATTTTAGCAATATCAAAGATAGTTTTATCAAAATTTCCAATTTGGACACGGGAAGCGAACTTCTGCGCTATGAATTAACAGAGAATTTTTCGCGAGAGACTGCTATAGAATTTGGTCGTTTATACAGGAAGAATGGAGAGTGGAGATTTCAGGCCGTAGGACAAGGATATCAGGCTGGATTGCAGAGTTTTGTGGACAAGTATTGCACCTAAAATAGCAAATAATCTTGCTTAAATTAATTACTAATTTCCTTCTGCTGAAGATGACAAAATGCTCTGGTAAGCATCGATAGTTTGTTTTGCGATCGCCTCCCAATTATAATGCTTTTTGGCATATTCTTTCGCATTCAGTCCCCGCCGTTGACGCTCCTGTGGATCGAGAAGTGCTGATTTGATTGAATTGGCGATCGCCTTTACTTCCAGTGGCCCCACCCAACCAGCTTCTGCTTGCTGGATGTCTTCCGAAATATGGACGCGATCGGAAATAGCCACAGGTACACCCGCAGCCATCGCTTCCGCTACAGCAATGCCGAAATTTTCATAATAAGAAGGCAATACAAATAAGTCGGCATTTGTCAAGAGCTCATTTTTGCGATCGCCGCTTACAAAGCCAGTTATTGTTGTATATTCTGCCAAGATTGAATTATGTATTTTTAGTTTTATTCCTGCTTCATAATCAGCATCTTGGGGATTTGAACCAGCCAAAATAAACTGAAACTCTATGCCCGATATCAAAACATTTTCTAATGCTGGAATCAGCAAATCAAGCCCTTTTTTGGGTTCAATTCGCGACATAAATAAGATAATTGGCACTTGAGAATCTCGCAATCTCTTCGGAACCAAATCTGCTGTCACACCCAATGGAATCACCAAATCCCGTGACACAGGCATCTTGCCTGTGCTATTTTTTGCTCCACAATCCCGTGGCACAGGCATCTTGCCTGTGCTTGCCAAACCAAATCTTTCTGAAATTTTAGATTCTTGTTTGCTAGTGAAATGAATTGCTGCTGCACCTTCTAAATTAGGACGTTCCAAAAGTGCAGCATACACTTGTTTTAACTGCCTTTTCTTCTGCAAATCAGCCGGATCGAGCATACCGCAAGGACGGATAATATACGGTAAATTGTACCCTCTGGCAATTGTAGCAGCGAGAGTAGTTACTGGCGAGAAAAGAGCATGAATATGAGCGAGGTCAAATTGCCCTGCATTTGCATTTAACCACTGCAATAACGAGAGTGAAAACTTATATCTGCTGCTGGGATAACAGCGGAAATAAATAATCTGATAACCGTTTTGTTGTATTGCTTGATTTAAAGGCACATCCAAGGGAGATTGACCGATATCTCCGTTAGAATCTGTGGTAATAATTGTGACATCAATACCTTGGGAAGCAAGGGCTTCTGAAAGTCCCAGTACCATTTGACTCGGCCCGCCGTAGACGAGGGAAATTGAGGGGATAATTTGGAGAATTCGCATGGGGATCGTTATTTAAATCAACATACCAAAATCTCCCATTACAAATTTAATTATCTACAAAAGCCTGCCCGCCTATCTGTTCAGCTTCCTCTCTCTTTGTTGCTGTAATTTGGGTATTGTGAGATATTTTCTTTGAAAATTCATACATTTCATTGGCTTTCGCTTCCGCGGCTTTCACAATTTCAAGGATTTCGAGGAGTTCGCTTTCATCTGGTAATTGCTTCATTGTAATACTTCTAATTTCTCAATTACTTTTTCGATCATAACTTTAGATTCGGGAGCCATATGTAGCAAAGCTGCTAAATAATCTCCTGCTTTTTGAACATCTTCATCGGGTACACCAGCCATCAATACATTGCTCACTATGTGCTCTGCTTGTAAGCGAACACCTGCTACGCAAAATTGAAAATTACTGATCGAAGAAAAGTATTGCATCAGTATTTCATTTTCGGGGAAAAGAGACATTGCTCTTCTCAATGCAAAAAGTCCCTGCGTTGCTTGGCGATCGGTATCGTCTAGTACCTGATATAGTTCGTCAACCAAAGGTCGTATGTCGGAAGGAATAGACATTTACCACAGTTTTTATTTGACACTTACATTATACTCCTAAAATTTACAACAACTCTTGATAAAATTCCAATAACTGCTTGGCTAAGGCTTGATTTGTATAATTATTCATAACTCGATGATAACCCCGATCGCCCAAATCTGCCACCAAATCCTGCCGCTGCATCAATTCATCCAAACATCCGCGCAATTTCTCGGCATTTCCTTCAGGAAATATCAAGCCCGCATCGCCGATAACCTGGGGAATTTCGCCGCAGTCTGAACCGATTACTGGAATTTTACAAGCCATCGCTTCGATTAAAACGTGACCAAACTGTTCTTTCCAACCGACGGTAGTTAAGGTTTTGAACTTATAACTTGTTTGCGAGGGTAATACCAAACAATCCATCAAGTTAATATATGGCGGAACCTCTTCGTGGGAAACGCTTTCTACCCAGATAATTCGGTCACTGATGCCCCATTCAATCGATTTTTCGGCAATTTGCGATCGCAAATTTCCTTGCCCTACTAACAGCCATTTCCAAGGGAGTTCTTTTAACCCAGCCAAAGCTTCCGCCAAAGCTAACAACCCTTTCTCTTCGACAAATCGCCCGACATATCCTACCACAAAATCTGTCGGCTCAATCCCAAATTTTCGCGACAAATCAGCATCTTTAGAGGTAGGATAAAACAGACTTTCATCTACTCCGAGTTGTGGCATGACTTTCAGGATTTTTTGATACCCATGCTGTCTTAATATTCTAGCCCCGTCTAGGTTTCCCGCAATAATTCCGTCAGTGTGTTGCAGATTGAAATTTTCTAACGTAGAAACAGGCCATTTCAATTCATAAGGTAGATTCCACCAGGTAAATAAGATATTTTTTGCTTTGAGTTTTAGCAATTTATTTAGTAAGATTAGCTGTGCATATGCTAGAGATTTTGAACCTTGTTCGACTTGGATAATCTGCGGTTTAAATTCCTGCAGGAGTTTAATGATGTCTGTGCTAAATGTTAGTAATCCTTGATTGTTTTGACTGAAATTAGAAATTGGTACTACTTTAAATGAGCCTTGTTGATAAAATTCAGTTTCTATAATTTTATTTTGTACGCCTCCGGGTTTCCAGCGTTGCGGTACTACAACTGTTACTTCAATTCCTGGTTTTAGATTTGCTAAAATCTTGAATCTTGCTCGATTTATGTCTACAATGTAGGTGTGGCTGACAACGAGGATTCTCATTTATTGGGAATGGGGAATTGGGAATTCGGAATTGGGAATAACAATTATTTCGGGTTAATGTTGTCTTGATTGGTGTAAATTTGTCCGTCATTCCACAGGGATTGAATAATTGTATTGAGAACACTTATGAACCCAAGGATATAAAAAGCAAATCTAGTTATGATCTTAATGGGCGATCGGCTTTTATAACAAGGTGGATTTCCCAAGACGTGACAGTCAAACAGTTTGGCAAAAAATCGTAGGCATTGAAAGGCTGTTAAATTTTTCAATCCCATGAGGAAGTGGTTGTGATAAAATGTGACTTGATATTCGATCGATCGCGTGCTGATGTCATGACACCCGCCGCTCTCTTCCCCTAAATGCACTAAACAGGCATTGGGATCGTACCAGATTTTAAAACCAGTCGATCGCAACTTCAAACAAAAATCCGACTCCTCCCGCACAGCACTCCCTGCAAACCGCTCATCGAAGCTCAAACCTTGGGTAAAAACCTGCCTACGAAAGGACATATTGCAGCCTCTAGCCGAGAGCACTTGCTGCGGTTTGACGGTATGTACCAAATCGATAAAATACCAAGCAATTCCTGGATCCATAGCTTCAGGTGGCAAATATTCGATCGCCAAATCCCCCCCAGAATCCCCCAATTTCATTCGATCAAACACCCTACCCGCCACACATCCCACATCCGGCTTTGCTAAATAATTACTAGCATGAGCCGCCAAAAAACCATTTGATAACTCTACATCATCATCAATAAATAAAATAATATCCCCAACAGCGCGCCGCACTGCATAATTCCGAGCTCCCGGCAAATTCGCCCAATTTACCCGAAACCACCGAATCTTATTGATATTTGCCAATTGTTCTAAATAAACCTGAGTTTCTGATTCATGGATGGGAGTTTGATCGATTACCAAAACTTCAAAATTCGGGTAATTTTGCAGCATTAAATCAGCAAGTGTCTCTCGTAGGGTTTGCTCGCGGTTATAGGTTGGTATCACAACAGAAATTATCATTTTAAGTTTTTTATGAATGATTTAACCGCAGAGGGCACAGAGGAAGAGAGATAAATCATTCTGATGCTAGTGGATTTGATATAACTCATAAATTAGAAAAGCAAACTGGGAAAAGGAAGATAATTCCCAATTCCCCATTCCCAATTCCCCATTCCCAATTTTGATTAAAGAGTTTGGTATTTCTGAACTGCCAAAACTAAATTTTCAGTCCAAAGATTAGTCAATTCAGCGCTGGAAGCTTCTACCATGACTCGGATTAAAGGTTCAGTACCAGAAGCACGAACTAATACTCGTCCTTGTTCTCCCATTGCAGTTGTAGCACGGGCGATCGCACCTTGCAACGCTTCGCATTCGTGCCATTTCATCCGTTTTTCGCGATCGTCCACGCGGACATTTCGTAACAATTGTGGGTAAGTTTCAAAGCTGCCATCCACCAATTGTGCCAAAGATTCCCCAGACTCACGCACCAGGGAAGCTATATGTAAAGCAGTCAACAAACCATCACCGCTGATACCATAATGAGGAGAAAGAATGTGTCCCGATTGTTCGCCGCCTAACATCGCACCGGTGCGCTCCATTTCAGCATGAACGTGCTGATCTCCCACGGAAGTTCTAATTAGTTTGCCTCCCAATTCTTGCCAAGCTCTTTCAAAGCCAAGGTTAGCCATTACAGTAGAAATAATTAAATTGTCCGGCAATTTTCCGGCGCGACGCAATTGCTTGCCCCACAAATAAAGAATATAATCGCCATCAATAGCTCGACCTTTGTTGTCAACACCCAAAACTCGATCGGCATCGCCATCAAAAGCAAATCCCAAATCAGCATTGTGTTCCAAAACCGCTGCTTGCAAACTGTCAAGATGTGTAGAACCGCAATTGACATTAATGCGATCGCCATCAGGAGAGTTGTGCAAACAGATGACATCCGCCCCCATTTCCTCGAACACAGCCTCTCCCAAGCCCGCAGCCGCCCCCCAAGCCAAATCCAAAACTATCCGCATTCCGCGTAAATTCACCCCTTGCAGTGAACCCTCCAGGGAAGTGGCATAATCTTTAACCAACTCCGATCGGTGGTAGTGATGTCCGCAAATACTGCTACCAATAGGAGTTTTTGCCCCTCGGATTCCGGCTTCTATTTGTTCCTGTAACTGCTGGGACAGCTTCGTTCCCTTTGGCCCGAAAAATTTAATCCCGTTGTCTTCTGGGGGATTATGGGAAGCCGAAATCATCACTCCGCCGACAGACTTGGAAACACTTGCCAAATAAGCAACACAGGGAGTGGGACACAATCCCAAATTCCATACTTCCAAACCGGCGGCTGTCAAACCTGCTGATAGTGCCATTGCTAGCATATCACTAGAATTTCTGCTGTCTTGTCCCAGAATTACCGGCCCCTGGTTGGGGGAGTTTTGGCGTAAAACTTGTCCCGCCCAGAAGCCAATTTGCATAGCTAGCGGTGCATTCAGCAATTCCCCGACTTTTCCGCGAATGCCGTCTGTGCCGAATAGTTTGGTATTTGGCAGGGAAAGATTATTTCCCACGAGAAAGGTATCGCGTTTGACTGGCTGTACTGAGTTAGCAGCCTGAAATTCGCTACCGCGATGGCGCGAAGGTGTCTGAACCATATTCACTCCTTTAGGAATATTCACACTCACACTTTGCAGTTTATGGTACAACTGAAAGTCTTTTTTTTCAGCATCAGGTCGATTTATTTCTGGGATGCCTCCAGTCACCTGACATTTAACCCTGACCAAAGTTTGATTATTCGTTGAATATACGCCATTGCATCAACTTTTCAGGGTACTATGACGATTTTCAGTCCATAAAGTTTAGTTCTAGGGGGCGGTGTTGGGGGAACGGGTATAAAAGCTTAGGGCTGTATTGCCATATACTTTCTGACGACAAATTTCTAAGCCGACTATCGGTTGAGCCGATCGCTCGCGGCTATGTTCGATCGCGATTTCGCCATTGGGTGCTAACATTTCTTGGCTGGCGATCGCATTTAACACAGGTTCATACAAGTCACTGGCGTAGGGCGGATCGAAGTAAATACGATCGAATTGCTGTCCTGATAATGAGGCTAATTTCGCGATCGCACTTCCCCGCAATATTGTAAATTCTTGAGACGAATCTGCCACTTGTTCCCAATTTTGCTGAATAATTGCACAAGCTTTCGCCGATTGTTCAATGCCAGTCACACTCGCAGCTTGGCGACACAAAGCTTCTGCACCCATTGATCCGCTACCGGTACAAATGTCAAGCCATCTACAATGTGCGATCGTGCCTTGCCAAATATTAAATAAAGCCTCTCTGACTCGCGAAGGTGTAGGGCGAGTTTCGAGTCCCGGTAAGGTTTTTATTTGGCGGTTTCCACAGATTCTTAAACTCATTTAATTAGAAGAAGGAAGAAGGAAGAAGGAGACGGCAGTGCCGTGTCCCTACCGACAATAACATTGTAGGGACACGGCATTGCCGTCTCCTAATTTCTTAAACAGCAACTTTTTCCCTAACCAGCATCACAAAATTTGACAGCATTTGCAATCCCGTACTAGAAGACTTTTCTGGGTGAAATTGTACAGCCATCAAATTATCCTTAGCTATTGCCGCCGTCACATTTTGGCTACCATGAGTCACCATTGCCGATCGCACTTTTGGATCGACAGGATCGACATAATAAGAATGCACAAAATAAACCCAAGGTTCAGCAGGTAAATTTTGCCACAGCGCCAAATCCTGAGCAAATTGCAACTGATTCCATCCCATATGTGGAATCGTCAACCCAGGTTCCGAACGAAACCGTCGCACAGTACCAGGAATCACTCCCAGTCCAGGTTCTACACCTTCTTCGGAACTTTCAAACAGGATTTGTAAACCCAAACAGATGCCTAAAAAAGGTTTCCCCGATGCGATCGCATTTTTGATCGGTTCTATCAATCCGCGCGATCGTAAATTCTGCATTGCCGGGTCAAATGAACCCACACCCGGCAAAACTACAGCATCAGCCTGCTCAATTATCGCCGGAGAATCCGTAATTTTTGGCACTGCACCCACATTTTCCAAGCCTTTACAGACAGAGTGCAGATTGCCCATGTCGTAGTCTACTACTGCAATGACAGACATTGACTTACTTGCCTTATACGATCAATCTGACTATTATTGCATACAGTGGTTATTGGTTATTGGTTATTTGCGGTGCCCTGAGCGAAGTCGAAGGGTTATTTGTTATTTGTTATTTGTTATTTCCAATGCCCAATGCTTAATGCCCTATGCCCAATTCCAATCATTTATGACTACCAAATTTTTATTAACATCCTTCAACACTTGGCAACACCATCAAAAATCCAACTCTTCTGACGACTTATTAGCCCAAGTTTCCCAGATGAAATCTTTGCCTTATTCCATGACTTATCTCAGGAAACTGCCAGTAGATTTCCAGTTAGCGCCAAATTTGGTGATCGCCCAAATCAACAAACTCCAACCAGACACCATCATCTGCTGTGGCATGGCAGAAAGCAGGAAAAAATTAACCGTAGAATCCTGCGCTTGCCACAACAATAAAATTCTCAAAACAGCCGTTAATCTCGAACACTTAATCGCTGATTTACCCACAACCAAAATCAGTCATAATGCCGGAAAATTTGTTTGTGAATCCCTTTATTACGCAGTTCTAAAACACCTTGCCGACTCTCAACTTAGTACCAAATGTATTTTCGTACACATCCCAATTTTGACACCGGAAAATACCAACCAAATTCTCGCAGATTTTTTATTAATTCTAAATCGTCTGACAATTGACAGTTGACAATTTTTTACTTGTTAGTTGCCGAAATTAGGAGACGGCAGTGCCGTGTCCCTACAGTATTATTTTCGGTAGGGAGACGGCACTGCCTTGGACTCTATCTCATTTCTGACTAACAGGCAATTACCAATTACCAACTTTCTAGCCGCCGTAATTCCAGCCAGTGCTTTCTAACAACAAAGGTTCACCCTCTCGGTGAATACCGGCACTAAGAACTTCACCTACATACACGGTATGATCACCGTGTTCCACCGCACCAACAACCTTGCACTCCACATAACCCAGAGTATCCGAAATAATCGGACAACCAGTTTCAGGCCCGGTATAAAATTCTACATCCTCAAATTTATTACCAACTTGGCGCTGCTGTTTAAAAAATTTCATGGCTAAATCTTTTTGTCCCGCTTCCAGAAAACTTAAAGCAAAGACACCGCTAGCCTTAATCATCGCGTGAGACTTGGAGTCTTGCTTAACGCAGTTCACCACCAAGGGAGGGGTAAAGGAAGATTGCATCACCCAGCTAGCGGTGAATCCGTTGACTTCCTCGCCATCTTTGACACCGCAGATGTATAGTCCATGAGGGATTTTGCGGAGGATGGTCTTTTTCGCTTGTTCGTCTAGCACGGGCTTACCTGTTTTATCGATAACTTTACACTGCCCAGTTTAGCTTTTGGATGGCTGATAAACCAACTGTCTAGGAGATAATACGGCATTGGGCATAGGGTATTGGGCATTGGGCATAGTCGAACAAAACTATGATAACTATTCAACTCAAAACTTGCTCACTCAAAACTATGATCCAACCCCATACTTTTTAAACCAATCTTGGAGGCGTTTCCAAGCTTCCTTAGCCTCTTTTTCCCGGTAAGTGGGGCGATAGTCGGCGTTAAAACCGTGTGGGGTATCTGGATAAAGCACAATTTCTGAACCACTACTCCCACTGTTAAGAACTTGTCGCATTTTCTCGACTGTATCATTCGGAATTAACTCGTCTTTGCCGCCGTAAAGCCCCAATACTGGTACTGTTAAAGTTGGTGCAATATCGATCGGCTGTTTTGGAGTTAAAGCTGTAGAAGCGCTCGCCAAACGCCCGTACCAAGCCACTCCCGCTTTCACTTTCGGGTTGTGTGCCGCGTACAGCCAAACAATTCTGCCTCCCCAGCAAAATCCGGTAATTCCCAACTTATTAATATTGGCCTTTCCTGATTTTTCTGCCCAATTTACCGCCGCATCTAAATCGGACATAACTTGAGCGTCGGGAACTTTTGAAACTACTTTACTGACAATTTCTTGAATGTCGCTAAGTTTAGAAACATCGCCTTGACGGGCAAACATCTCTGGGGCGATCGCTAAATAACCTAGTTTAGCAAAACGGCGGCAAATATCTTGAATGTGTGCATGAACTCCGAAGATTTCTTGAATTACCAAAATTACTGGAAAATCATTGCCACTGGCAGGCATTGCTCTATATGCTGGAATTTCCCCATCTTTGACCGGAATCTTGACTTCACCTGCAACTAAACCAGTTGTATCAGTAGTAATAGTTGCCGCAGCAATAGGATGAACTGCGAGGGCAAATCCGGCGGTTAATGCAGTGACAGCAATAAATTGTCTACGAGTTAAGTCTTTCATTGGTAATTTGGTAATTTGGGAATGGGGCATTGGGCATTGGGCATGGAAACTGCCAACGGACTAATGACTAATGACTACTGACTACTGACTAATGACTACTGACGAAAAAGCCGATCGTGCTCTGGATGATAAAGACGCGATCGCCCTTCAACCTCTTTTCCCAACGCCGGACTAATTACATACATAGTCGTTCTAATCAAATTATTTTCGAGGGTAGCAACTGCCATTTTGTCAAGAGAAACCAGTAAAATCTTTTCATCAGGCCAACCCAACCGATAACAAATCGCGATCGGCAAATCAGATGGGTAATGTTCCATCAATTTAGCTTGAGCCTTTTCCACATGGCGAGCACTCAAATACAAACATAAACTGGCTTGATGAGCCGCTAAACTTGCCAATTCTTCCCGTTCCGGCACTTCAGTTCTGCCACTAATTCGGGTTAAAATAATTGTCTGCACAATTCCCGGCACTGTCAACTCAATTTTCAGTTTAGCAGCGGCCAATTGGAAAGCACTAATTCCCGGTATCACCTCAAAATTAATTCCCGCTGCGGCTAAAGCTTGCATTTGTTCGCCAACAGCCCCGTAGAGACATGGATCTCCTGAATGAAGGCGGACAACACTTTTGCGATCGCGCACCCGTTCCACCATCAAAGGTACAATCTCTTCCAGCGTCTTATCCGCAGTTTGGATAACTTCAGCATCAGCGCGCACACCCTGCAATATTTGCTCTGGTACCAACGAATCGGCAAACAATATCACATCGGCCACAGCCAGTAGTTTTTGAGCCTTCACGGTCAATAAATCTGGGTCTCCTGGGCCCGCACCCACAATGTATACCCCAGGCATCAGGGATTTAGCCTTTGTTAAACTCATAAAAGTAATACGGGATGCGAGAAACGAGCGAGTCTTTAGACCTTCCTAGGGAAGCGACTCGTGCGGTTTTAACCGCCGTGGTATTAAAAATGT
>JAYSVM010000131.1:0-14763 GCA_043718495.1 Oscillatoriales bacterium
ATCGCCACCAGCTAGGCTACCTGTTGCACTCAGAAAGTCATTGCCGATACCCCCATCTAGGGTGTCATCGCCGTTGTTACCGACAAGGCTGTCATTGCCTCCACCCCCACTGAGGTTGTCGTTTCCTGCATCGCCCAGTAAGGTGTCGTTGCCATCTAAGCCTGCGAGGGTGTCATTGCCCTCAAGCCCTGAGATGTTGTCATTCTCAGGCCCGCCGGTGAGATTGTCGTTTGTTGCCGATCCAGTCAATACTGCCAATGTCTTTTTCCTGTTTAGTGTAAACAGGCGGGGGCTATTTTTGAGATAACCACCTCACCCTAATTACTTATCAGGAGTTCTTTGCCAAAATTATGCGGTTTTGCAAAAAAACTTTTTTTATTTAAATTTTGTTTTATTTGCGACCAAAGATGCTATTATACTTAGCCCATAAATTGAAGCGTCAAGCGAAGCTATCCCGTAGGGAATCGCCTGCGTTCTGCCAGTCGCTCATCGCTATTAAGCTGTAGCAAATTAACAGTTGTGCGCCCTTCTGGGGTTAACCCAATAATCCTGCCATCATCCAAGGTAAAGTGTTCGGGCCAGTTCTGCGTCCGGGCGTCTAGTATCATCACTAAAAGTAGACAAATTAACCAATATTCAGGAAAATAGAGGTGACCAAAACCCAAAAAACAATGGGAGTTCAGCAAGTATTACTGTCTCCAAACAAAGAGGTTAAAGCATTGTTGGAGTATCTCTGCCAACAATCGGGTAAACTGTACAACAGTGGGGTTTATTTAGCTCGTCAAACTTTTTTTAAGACCGGAAAACTGTTGACGGGAAAATTCGACTTATCTTTTGAATCGTCAGTTGCCAAATCAATGGTTGCTAAGTCGTTGCCATCAACACCAATGCAGCAAACATTGATGTCAGTCACAGAAGCCTTCAAATCTTTTAAAGAATTAAGAGACTTGTACCTCAAAGGTCAATTGCATTTTAAGCCCAAGCCACCGGGATACCTGACAGGTTCTAAGTTGTTCAAAGTAGCTTATCCTAATTCTGGAGGTTTAAGACCGAAACTTGTTGGGAATCAGTTAAGATTTTCCTTGGGTTTAACAGTAAGGCGGTGGTTTGGAGTTTCTGAATTCTTTTTACCTATGCCGTCAAATCTTGATTTTTCCAACGTGAAAGAGTTGACGATTCTCCCTAAAAATGGTGCTTTTTACCTGGAAATGTCCTACGAAGTTGAAAAACAACAACATAATCTGGACATTAGTCAAGCATTATCAATTGACTTGGGAACTGCTGATAATTTAGCAGCTTGTGTCGATACATTAGGAAATTCCTTCTTAATTGATTCTCGTGCTATGAAAGCGATGAATCAATTGTGGAATAAAAAAGTAGCAACTAGAAAAGAAGGAAAGCCAGAAGGTTATTGGGACAATTGGTTAGACTGTGTAACCCGCAAACGCAATCACCAAACGCGTGATGGCGTTAATAAAGCTGCAAAGTTAATTGTCAACCATTGCCTAAAATTCGGAATTGGCACACTGATAGTTGGGTGGAATGAAGGTTTCAAGTTTAATAGTAATCTAGGTAAAGTGAACAATCAAAAGTTTGTTCAAATGCCTTTGGGAAAGCTGAAAAATAGGTTAAAAGAACTATGTGATTTGCACGGTATCAGGTTTGTTGAAACTGAAGAAGCGTATACATCGAAAGCTAGTTTTTTAGATGGAGACTCCCTACCCAAATATGGTGAAAAACCATCTGGGTGGAAAGCATCTGGAAAACGAATTAAACGTGGCTTGTATCAGTCAGCTAATGGCAGGGTAGTGAATGCAGACTTAAATGGTGCTGCCAACATTCTGAGAAAAGTAGCCAGTAAGTTAGGTGTAAACCTTGACCAACTGGGTAGACGTTGTTTGACGACCGTAGCGAGAGTTAGACTTTGGGTATTACCCAAACCTATTCTGTCCGCAGAATCTCAGTGTCTTTAGACCTGAGAGTGTCAAGAGGGAAGAAACTCAAAGAAATTCCCAGCAGACAATACTCGCAGCGGTAAGAAGCGCGTTCTTCAACGTATCGTCGCAGAGTGGCAGAAATATAAGTCACAAATTAAGATTGGCGGGTGAGATAAGGCAGGTTGCCCATTTTTAACATAATTACTAGATGTTCAATCCGTTCGTATTCACCTAGTTCTATTTGTTCTGTTGAAGTAAGTTCACCAGCTTTACTGCGTGTTACCAATATCCGCAGGCGTTCTTGCATCTCAGGAGTGGGACGGAAAGCGGCGATTTCTTCCGCTGTGGGTGCGCTGGCAAGAAAGTTTAAAATGTAGCGGTAGGTGCGGGAGGGCAGCACTGGCTGCTCGACGCACAACCGGAGAAGTTCTGGCAGTTGTTCGCCCAAGAGTGCGAGTTGCTCTGAGAGCTCGTCGGGGACTTCAATGGTGATGGTTGTCACTGGTAAAACCCTCAAATTGCAGGAGCTATTACTTATTCTAAGGCTTTAGGAGGAAGAGCGATCGCCCTTTTTTGAAAAAATGTTGTGTCATATACTGCCAACTACCCACTGACTATTTAACAACCTTAACCCGATCGCCATCCTTGAGATAACCAGCCCCATCAACAACCACGCGATCGCCCACCTTCAAACCCTTTTTAACCTCCACCTGAGCCTTCGTCAAATCACCAACAGCCCCCCCAGAAATTTCCCCAACTTGCACAGGTTGAGCCATCACCTTATCCTCACCAACAAGCTTATAAACCACAGCACCGCCATCAGATTGCGGTAAAATAGCCTTAGCAGGGACTTTCAAACCTTGAGCAGTTGCCGTCGAAATCGAAGCGCGCAGAAACATTCCCGATCGCAAAAACTCACTTTGAGGCAAATCAATCTTCACCGTAGCTTGGCGATTTTGCGGATCAACCAGCGGCGAAATATCTCGCACAGTTCCTGCTAATTTAATCCGCTTGTCAGAATCAGAAGTAATATTGACTGCTGTTCCTGATCGCACCTGCGAAAGTTGAGTTTCCGGCACCTTCAATTGCAGTTCCAGCTTGTTTCCCCGAATAATCGAAAACAGTTTTTGATTTCCCGCAGAAACATCCCCAACTCGACCAATTCTTTCAGCAATAGTGCCACTATCCGGCGCTCGAACCACAGTTTGTTCTAATTGAATTTGTAACTGTTTCACTTGTGCATCATTACTGCGGACACCTGCTGCATTATTCCCCACATTTGCTCTGGCACTGCTGACACTCGATGCTGCCGTATTCACCTTAGCACGAGCACTGCTCAGGGCCGCTCTCGCCGTACTGATATTAGCTTCCGCAGTAGCTACTTTAGCAACAGCCGATCGCACTTCTTCCGCTGCTTTATTTTGTTCTTCCAAAGCCTTATTCAAATCAGCTTTAGTTTTATTCAAATCTTGAACAGCAGTCAAACGTTCCGTCTTGCGCTTTTCCAAATCTTGCTGACTAATTACTCCCTGAGTCGCCAAATCTTGGGTGCGATTTACTTCTCTTTGAGCTTGATCTAATTTAGCCTGAGCAGAAGCAATGCCGGCTTTAGCTTGACTGACACCAGCTTGAGCTTGGCCAACACCAGCTTGAGCTTGCCCAACACCTGTCTTAGCTTGCGCTGCATCAGCAATAGCTTTTTCAACCCCTGCTTCGGCTTGAGCAACCCCTGCTTGGGCTTCTTGTTGCGCTGACTGAGCTTGTTGCACCTGAGCTTCGGCTTGTTCCACCGTAGAGTCAGCCGATTGTACTTTAGCAACAGCTTCGGCAATTTGCGATCGCAACACCGAATCATCCAAAACCGCCATCACCTGACCTTTTTCTACCGCATCCCCTTCCGCCACCAAAACCTGCTTAATCTGCAACCCATTGGCTTGCGGCAACACCGGCAGCAAATCATAAGCCACCACAGTACCCGTCGCTTCCAAAGCTTGAGCCACCTCGACAGACTCCACCTGTGCCACCGTCACAGTCTGAGAAGTCGGTGCTTGAGGCGCTGGCACTGTAGCTGCGGGACTGGCGCTTTTGCCCGAAACCAAGTACACGCCAGCCAGCGTTGCAGCCACCCCAATTCCCACACCCGCCAACATCGCCGGCCACCTAATGCCTTTGCTGGTAGGAACTTCGGTTTCTTCAGCTTCCCAAATTACTGACTCTTCCCCGTCCATTTCTGGAACTAAAGAAGGAATTTCGCGTTCATCTTCTGAGGAAGAGAATTCCCGGCGAGAGTCGTCATTGACACCACTTTCAGGCACTTTCATCGCTTCATTGCTGTTGCGCCCGTTCTGTATTTGGTGAAGGGGTTGCGTTTCTTCCGCTTCTGAGATAACTTGATTTGTCACAGTAGTTCCTCCCGCCGGTTTGAGCCTTTGGTTTTTTTTAATTGTAAAGAAAGATTGCGGTCTTAATATCTACATCATTTTAACGGAGACGGTCAGCATTAGCGCGTCCTCCTTTTGGGTGACTATGGCGCAATGGTGTATAAATCTCCATCCTAAAAACTTCTCGCTTTAACTGTCAACTGTCAACTGTCAACTCCTTAAAATGAATAGTATCTTTTCTCCCGTTCAACAGTTTCTAATTACTTGGTTGCTAGTGCTAGTAACGGGATGGTTTACCCTAACTGCTATCAATTATGTTGGCGAGCTGGTCAGCATTTTAGTAACGGCTGGATTACTTGCGTTTTTATTGAACTATGCAGTAGTCAGACTGCAAGTATTTTTGCCACGGGGAGTAGCTGCGGCGCTGGTTTATTTAACTGCGGGTTTGTTATTAGTAGTAATTGGTCTAACTATTGTGCCACCAGTGTTCAGCCAAGCCAGACAGTTGGGGGTGAGATTCCCGGAATTGCTGGAGTCTGGGCGACAGCAGTTAGGTGAATTCCAGATTTGGAGTGCCGATCGCAATTTACCATTTAACGTAGAAATTTTGGAGCAGCAACTATCTGCTAAAGTGCAAGAACAGGTACAGGCGATCGCTGGAACCAGTTTAGGATTAGTTGTCGGTACTGTCAACTGGTTTCTTGACTTAATCCTAATTCTAGTAATCTCATTTTATATGCTCCTAGACGGACAAAGAGTTTGGGGTGGTTTGACAAGTATTTTCGCCCCAGACATTCGCTATGTTTTAACCGACACTTTGCAGAGAAATCTCCAGCGATTTGTATCGGGACAGTTGCTCCTAGGACTATTTATGGCGATCGCACTGACTCTCGCTTTTTGGTGGCTGCGAGTGCCATTTTTCCTATTATTTGCAGTATTTATCGGATTGACCGAAATAATTCCGTTTATCGGTGCAACTTTGGGTATTGGAGCAGTTAGTATAATTGTAGCATTTATTGATTGGTGGCAAGCGCTGCAAGTCTTAGTAGTTGCGATCGCCCTTCAGCAAGTCAAGGACAATATAGTCGCCCCCAGGATTATGGGAAATCTCACCGGATTAAGCCCAGTAGTTATTTTCACCGCCTTGCTGTTAGGAGGTAGAGTGGGAGGATTGTTGGGAGTCATCCTGGCAATTCCGTTAACTGGGGTAGTAAAAAGTATAGTAGAAATTGTACTCAATCCCAAATTGCCACCGCAAACAGGTTCCTTTTTCTACAATCCTTTTAAGGACGAAGAATTACAGAAAAATGATATTCAGTAGTTATTGGGAATTGGGAATTGGGAATTGGGAATTGGGAATTGGGAATTGGGAATTGGGAATTGGGCATTGGGCATTGGGCATTGGGAATTTGGCATTGGGAATGACAACAATCAACAGTCAACAGTCAAAAATCAACAAATTAAAACATATGAAATGGTGGCAAAAACTTAAACATAATCCTCTAGCTAAATTTGGAGCCGTGTTACTATTAATTTTTTATGCAGTAGCACTTTTAGCGGATTTTGTAGCACCTTACGACCCCTATGATTCTCAATTAAACGGTTCCTTATTGCCGCCGACACAGATTCATTTGACAGCCCCTGATGGCAGATTTATCGGACCCCACGTTTATCCGACCACCCAGGGGCCAGTGGATGCCAATACAGGCAATCGCCAAGTAATTGTAGACTCGCAAAAACCCAACTCTTTGCTTATATTTGCGAAAGGTTCCCCCTATAAACTGTTCGGAATCGTGCCTTTCGATAGACACTTATTCGGAACTGTTGGAGAAGCAAAAATTAACATTTTAGGCACTGATGAACAAGCTCGCGACCAATTCACTCGCTTAGTACATGGCAGCCGCATTAGCCTTAGCATCGGCTTAGTAGGAATAGCAATTTCTTTTCCTTTGGGATTATTAATAGGAGGAATATCCGGTTATTTTGGGAGTTGGATTGATAGTATTTTGATGCGCTTCGTCGAAGTATTGATGACGATTCCAGGTCTTTATTTATTAGTAGCATTAGCAGCAATTCTGCCTCCGGGATTGACAAGTGCTCAGCGATTTATCTTGATTGTGATCATTACTTCATTTATCAGTTGGACTGGTTTGGCGCGGGTAATTCGCGGTCAGGTACTCTCAATTAAAGAGCGAGAATTTGTGCAAGCAGCGCGGGCAATGGGCGCGAATCCACTTTATATTATTGTCCGCCATGTATTGCCACAGACTGCAACTTATGTGATTATTTCTGCTACTTTATCGGTTCCTAGCTTTATTGTGGCGGAGTCTGTTTTGAGTCTGATTGGGCTGGGAATTCAACAGCCCGATCCTTCTTGGGGAAATTTGCTATCGCTGTCTACTAATGCTTCAATTTTAGTGTTGCAACCTTGGTTAGTTTGGCCGCCAGCAATCTTGATTATTTTAACTGTGTTGGCGTTTAATTTATTGGGTGATGGGTTGCGGGATGCTCTCGATCCCAGAAGCGCTGATAGAAATTAATCTCAAATCTGTTTGTTTTAAAAGCGGGACAATAAAACATCCGCTAACTTATTGAGCTTTTCATCCTCCTTCTGATTAGTTAAAAATGATTTCTCGATTTCTTGCTGAATTTCCAAAAGTATCTGCTGATTAGCATTAAAAGCTGGATAGTTTTTAGACAACATCGGTTGAAAGCGGACATATTGATCCGAATTCATTAATTGGTTGATGATGTAGATAATCCCATCCGATGAACCGTCTGAGAAAACATCAAGAATAGGAATACCATCTAAGGGGTTAATCCATTCTCCTGCACCCCAAGTTTGTGATTCTGAAATGCCGATTCTTTTGACGCTTTGACCGGTACCGAGAGATGTGACTACAATATCTTTGATATCGACTACATCGCGCCAGGGGCTGGCAGGATTTTGCATCCATTTCGGATTGGCAGGTGGATTGTGATTCCAGCGCAAACGTTCTGCGATCGCACATAGTGCCGGATTGCTGGCCACAAAGCCTCCGTCGATCAAAGGAATACCTCTGATATTGCCTGCTACGGGGATTTGATTGCCCTCTTCCTGCCAATTTTTCAGAAAGTCTGGGTTGGTCATGATGTGCGCGGGAAAGGCGACTGGCACGGCTGCGGACGATCGACAAATTTCCCAAACAGGGACTTTTTCGTGGGCAATTTTGGTATTCTTGAAAATAACTGGTTGGCGATTATAAATGTCGTAACTCGTAATTAAAACTGGTTTTGGTAAGTCTTGAAATAGTAATGATTTCGCAGGTAAATTTTCGGCTTTGAGCGGTTTTGGTAATTTATCAAAATTGATTTCTCCTTGACCGAAAACTACCTGAAGTACCTGTTTTAAGCCTAAACCGTCGTAGATTGGCTGAGTCGAAAAGCCGACTGCTAGGCGATTAATGAAACTTTTAAATACATTATTGAAAGGTGGGAATATTTCTATTCCTCTTTCTAGGTAAAGTTTTTTAATGCGAGTGGCATCGATTCCTCTGGCTACAGAACAAGCTGTTAAGCTTCCGGCTGAGGTGCCTGCAATTAAGTCGAAATAGTCTCTCAGTTTTTTGTCGGGAGCTTTTTGTTTGAGTTTTTGTTCGAGTCGTTCTAAAATAATGGCTGATATTAAGCCACGCACACCGCCGCCGTCGCAGGAAAGTATGGAATAGGGTTTGTTAGTCATTCGATTTTGGATTTTGGATTTTGGATTGAATATTTTAGATTCAGGAAATCTCTAGAACAATTTTACCTGTTACGGAACCAGTTTCTAACAATTCGTGGGCTGCTGGGGCTTGTTCTAGGGGGAAGGTTTTGCTGACATGAATTTTGAGTAAATTACGATCGCACAAATCAGCACATTGCTCCAAAATATGAGCCTGCTGTTGTTGTTCCTTTACCAAACCTTGTAGCATTGGTGTTAGCATTAATTCCAAACTAATTCGTAGGTTTCGCATTCTCGCGGCTTTCAAATTGCCTAAAGCTGGATCTGGTTCCAAAATTGTCACCAAGTCTCCATAAACTTTGATAGCCGGAACAGTTTGGTAAAAGGTTTCTCCTCCGACTGTATCGAAAGCTAAATCAACTCCTTTTCCCTCAGTCCAAGTCAAAATTTCATCAACAACATCGGCATTTTTATAGAAAATGACTTTATCTGCACCCAATTGTCGCACAAATTCGGCTTTGGATTCGTCACTAACGGTTGTGCAAACATCAGCATTTTGTAATTTTGCCAACTGAATCGCGACGTGCCCGACACCGCCTGCGCCTGCTTGAACTAAAACTTTTTGTCCGGCAACCAAGCGTCCGCGATCGTACAATGATTCCCATGCTGTAATTAAGACTAGCGGTGCCGCCGCCGCCTGAGCAAAACTTAAACTCGCAGGTTTGAGGGCGAGAAACTTCTCGTCTACAACGGCTAACTCGGCATAAGTCCCTGTCGGGCCACCTAAACCGCCGTTACAGAAAAAAACCTCGTCCCCAATTTTGAAATTTTGTACACCAGAACCTATACCTTCAACAACTCCAGCACCGTCGCACCCTAAGACGTGAGGGCTTAGATTCGGGTAAAAAGTACCTTTGCTCCGTAACTTAGTATCGATCGGGTTTAACCCTGCCGCTCGCAACCTTACCAAAATTTCGGTTTCTTTTTGTATAGTAGGGGCTGGGATGTCTTGCATTCTCAGCACTTCTGGGCTTCCGGGAGTCTCAAAAACAATTGCTTTCATATTTTGTTGTTAAGTTTTAAAGGGGATCTATCTGCGATCGTACCTTGCGGAGCTAGTACCTAGCTAGTGATTAAATAGACAAGGTGGTACACTTGTAGACAAATCTACGATATACCATTTTGTTCAAACCCTGCGCGATTCGCATTCACAGCTTAGATTGTCAGTAAGGACACTGCTTAGGGGCGAAATATCAACTTCGGAGGTCGAGCAATGCTTTTATCCATCAAAACAAAGTTAAAGCTAAACAAAAGTCAAGCAACAATGATGAGCAAACACGCTGGCATAGCAAGGTTTACTTACAATTGGGGACTAGCTACTTGGAACAGCCTTTATAAAGATGGATTAAAGCCCAATAAATACCTGCTCAAGAAATTCTTCAACAATCATGTAAAACCTGAATTTGTATGGATTAAGGAGACGGGAATCTGTCAGAAAATAACTCAATACGCCTTTGACAATCTTGGAGATTCGTTCTCTAAATTTTTCTCAAAAAAATTTGTATAGCAGTTACTGAAATGCTGAGGATCAAAAAAACCAGACAGCTTGGTAGGCTGGTATTTATATGTTTTTGATAAACCTGATAACTATATGAACGGTTCTAAATCCGAAACTCAGCTTCCGGGCTGCAATGATCCTAAAGTTAGCGTGGCTGCTCAATTAGATGAAGATTTGCTGGATCAAATCTTAGCAGGTATCGATCGCACAACAGGAGCAGAATTTTTTGAGGCTTTAGTTCGTAACTTAGAGTTAACACTCGGAGTTCGTAGCGCGATTGTCTCGAAATTACTCACATCTTACGATCGCACTTCTAGTCCTAAACTGCAAGTTATCAGTTTTTGGAGCGATCGGCAACGGCAGCCAAACTTTGAGTGCGACACCGCAAATACTCCCGAAGCAAGGGTGATAGAGCAGGGAATGTACTCCTGTCCAGACAGCCTGCTGGAAACCTTTCCTCAAGACCAAAGACCTGTAGCTAAAGGTGCACGCAGCTTCCTAGGAGTATCCATAAAAAACTCCTACTGCAAACCCCTAGGTACTATTTGCCTGTTCCACGATCGACCCCTCACGGCCGAAAAGGTAGTCCAATTTAGATTGATTCTGAAAATTTTTGCATCGCGGGCTAGTGCGGAATTAGAGCGACAACGCCTACAAGCACAACTTTACACGGTGGAAGCAAAATATTGTGCTCTTGTTGAACAAGCGCCAACAGTCACTTACATTTCGCCCATAAATAGCCCTAGTATCAAACTTGAGATCAGCGCGCAAATTGAGACTTTGCTGGGCTATTCTGTGGCTGAATGGAAGGCAGATCCGGAACTATGGCTGAAACTGATCCATCCCGACGATCGCGATCGCGTGCTAGTTGAAAGCGCTACACTGAAATTTACTGATGGAGAAAATATTCCCTCGGATCAGCCGATAGTTTCAGAATACCGGGCGATCGCGCGCAATGGCAAAGTGCTGTGGTTTCGCGATCGGGCGATTGCCGTTTGGGACGAAGCCAGCCAGTCTTTCGTCCTCCAAGGGGCAATGTTTGACATCACGGAGACTAAAGTAACGGCAAATGCCCTATTGGAAAGTGAATTACGGTATTACACCTTAGAAAAAATTCTGCCCGTCGGGATTTTCCGCGCTGATGCTTCTGGAAAGTGTTTGTACGTGAATGAACGATTTTTGGACATGGCGGGGCTGACTTTGAGAGAGACTCTGGGAGAAGGTTGGGCGATTGCTTTGCATCCAAAAGACCGTGAGGGCGTTTTGAAGCAGTGGTATCGGGCTGTCAAAGAGAAGTTGCCTTGGAACCTAGAGTATCGGTTTTATCAGGGCGATCGCACAACTTGGGTATTTTCGCAAGCAGTGCCGGAAATTGCTAAAAGTGGGGAAGTTCTGGGGTACATTGGCACTCTGACTGATATCACCGATCGCAAACAAGCAGAAGAAGGGCTGCAACGGGCGGAAGAAAAATATCGTAGCATCTTTGAAAATGCGATCGAGGGCATTTTTCAGACGACACCAGACGGGCGTTATCTCAGCGCGAACCCGGCTTTGGCAAGGATTTATGGCTATCAGTCGCCGGCAGAATTGGTGATGAAAATACACAATATCGATCGCCAATTATATGTTGATCCTAGCCGCCGAGTCGAGTTTTTGCGCGCGATCGACAAACACGGTTCTGTGTCTGAGTTCGAGTCTCAAGTTTACGGCGCTGACGGCACCACTATCTGGGTTTCGGAGAATGGCAGGGCAGTTCGGGATGCCGAGGGAATTTTGCTTTACTATGAAGGCACTGTCGAAGATATTACCCTCCGCAAAATCACGGAAGAGAAGTTAGTACACGACGCTTTGCACGACATTCTAACTGGTTTGCCGAATCGAGCTTTATTTATGGATCGGTTGTCTGAGGCGATCGACTTATCCAAACACCGTCCTGATTTTTGGTTTGCGGTGCTGTTTATCGACCTTGACCGCTTTAAGGTTGTGAATGACAGTTTAGGGCATTTGGTGGGCGATCAACTGTTAATTGCGATCGCTGGGCGACTGAAAATCTGTTTGCGTAAAGGAGATACTGTAGCGCGTCTCGGCGGCGACGAATTCGCTATTTTGTTGCACAATATCAAACATAAGGATGATGCGACATATGTTGCCGATCGAGTGCAAACTGAACTGTCCGAGCCTTTTTATCTCAACGAATATCAGGTTTTCAGCAGTGCGAGTATAGGGATTGTTTGTTCCGGTTTACCACAGCAGCAATTAGAAAAATCGCGGGATATCAACAATATAGAAACTGGTTTATCCACCTTTTCTGCCAACTCCGCCTTTCCCAAGGTCCAGCCTCAAATCTTGTACGATAGGCCCGAAGAATTGCTTCGAGATGCAGATGCCGCCATGTATCATGCTAAAGCATCGGGCAAAGCTCGCCACGAAGTTTTCGATTTAAGTATGCACACTCGTGCTGTCGCCCTTTTGCAACTAGAAAATGACCTGCGCCACGCTTTAGAACGCCAGGAGTTCAAGCTTTACTACCAGCCGATTATTTGCTTAAATAGCGGTACGATCAGCGGTTTTGAAGCATTGCTGCGATGGTATCACCCGTTACGGGGAGTGGTTTCTCCCGCTGATTTTATGTCCGTAGCAGAAGAAACTAAGTTGATTATACCTATTGGTTGGTGGATGATGCGATCGGCTTGTCAGCAGATGCAACAATGGCACCAGCAATTCCCGGATCATCCTAATTTAACTGTCAGCGTCAATCTTTCTAACGAACAATTTAAACAGCCAGATTTAATCGATCGCATCCGCGAAATTTTGCAAGAAACTCAGCTTAATCCCCGCACTTTAAAGTTAGAAATTACTGAAAGTGTAATTATGGAAAATGCCGAATCATCAGTAGCTGTTCTGGGGGAATTGAAAAGTTTAGAGGTGCAATTATATATTGACGATTTCGGGACTGGCTATTCTTCTTTGAGTCGGCTGCACACTTTTCCAACTGATGCCTTAAAGATCGATCGAGATTTTGTGAGTCGCATGACTGAAGATGAAGGAAACGAAGCTATCGTCCAGACTATTTTAGTTTTAGCCGGTCATTTGGGCATGAATGTAATTGCAGAAGGAATAGAAACAATCGAACAACTTAATTTGCTCAGGGCGCTGCAATGTGAATACGGACAGGGATATTTTTTCTCGAAGCCTGTAGACACTAAGACAGCTACAAGGTTAGTCGCGAGTAAGCCACAATGGTAATTAGTTTGTTGACGGTTGACGGTTGACGGTTGACGGTTGACGGTTGACGGTTGACTGTTAACTGTTAACTGTTAACTGTAGTTATAATTTTACCGAATAATACTGTCCCAAACGCTAGAGTCATAAAAATAACAAACGTGAGTTTTTCCTAGGAAACGTTGGAGGAAAGAAGAAGATTGTACATGAATTTTTTTGTAAATTATTTGATTTGATGAACTTCCTTTAGGTAACGGAGTCTTAGCCGCAAACCAGTCTTGATTAGAATAGCAGTCAATCCAAGTATTTACTGTTGCATTGTTTAAGCATTTATTTATTTCTCTCTCTCCCCAATTAGATTTATAAGATAAAACCTTTAAATTTCCCCCTAAAGTAATGTATCGAAAAGTTTTTTGATTTTGATACTCAGCCAGAGTATCTGTCGCGACAGTCACACCAAAGCTATAAGCTAATATAGTGACTCTATCATAATCATCGCTTTCTAATACGTCTCCGAGAATATTTAATACTCTACCACGAGTCTTTGCTCTGATTTTACTACCCTCTATATCTTCTCCTAAATATGCTGCGGAGAATTCACATATATCAATAAGTGAACTGATGGGTAAAAAGCTCGATAAAATACTAACAAACAACCAAAAAGACCATCCTTTCATTGCTTCACCCAAAAATCCAATCTTTTTTGCAATATCGGGAAATTCCCCGCCCAAAAAACTGTTTGTTTGTCCCATAGCTATCATAAATGCCGCTAAAATTCCATAATACCAACCTATGAATAAAATAGTGGCAACAATAAAATTTATAAATAAAGAAGGAGATTCTTTAATGGATAGCCAAATAGGAGATATTAACCAATATATCAAGACTTCACCACCTCTGATAAATTTAGTTTTTTCATCTTTTTGACTCAGTTTATTACCAGCGAATAGATCAACGTAATAAGCTTCATAAATGTCAATTGTTTTGTACAACTCTTGTTCGTTATAAATAGAAAATCTTTTTCCTGTATGTCCTGGAATTTTAATTTCACCGTTTTCTTGAACAGTAAAACTCTCTGGCTGCTCGCTTAAATAGCAACAAAAAATTTCAAGAAACTCATTTTTTTCTTGAGTATTTAGGCCAGGCACTAAAATTATAACTTCATTAGGAACTGACATAAGCTTTCAGACCTTATAATAATAAAAAGTGTCTTTATTCTACTATGTTAAGCTGAACAGTCAACCGTCAACCGTCAACCGTCAACCGTGAACAGTCAACCGTTAACAGTCAACTGTCAACCGTCAACCGTCAACTAACTTAAACCTTAGCTTCCAAAGACTTAAGAAACTCAGTATTTACTCCCGACTCCCGCGTCATCGCAATTTTCCCAGTACGCGCAATTTCCTTGATGCCAAATCTATTCAACACCTGAACAATCGCCACCATTTTACCTGGATCTCCGACTACTTCCAAGGTCAGCGTATCATCACCAATATCTACCACTCGCGCTCTAAAAATCTGAGCTAACTCAATAATCTCCGATCGCGTCCCAGTCGCAGCATTAACTTTCAATAACATCAATTCCCGTTCCACACAAGGAATTTCCGTCACATCCTGCACTTTGAGCACATTAATCAACTTGTACAGTTGCTTCGTCAACTGCTCAATAATTTGGTCATCTCCCGGTACAACCATCGTAATCCGAGATACTCCCACTTGCTCCGCCGGGCCCACAGCCAGACTTTCAATATTAAAGCCCCGCCGCGCAAACAAACTAGCAATTCGAGTGAGGACACCCGCTTCATCTTCAACTAAAACCGAAAGAGTGTGTTTCATTTATCCAAAAAAAGAAGCATTTCGTGCAATTCTACTGTCGCCAATTCCGCTTTTAGCTATTTGCGCGGTCATTGAACCTGCCTTAAACAATGATAGAGGAGACGGCAATGCCGTGTCCCTACAATATTA
>JAYSVM010000132.1:0-130200 GCA_043718495.1 Oscillatoriales bacterium
TAAGAAGAAGGAAGGTGCGTTATTATTTTCGGTAGGGACACGGCACTGCCGTCTCCTGATTTCGGCCCCTATGGGTTTTACTTTAAGTAGACACTACTAATGATCACTGCCATGTCCCCACAATTAATCCGGCGATGATGATATTTTCAGCTCATTGTGTTGTAAAATCATTAACACTTGCCTACAAATACTAAAAAAACCGGGTTTTTTACCAGTCTTAAAGGTTGGGTGCAGTATTTTTGTAAAAAACCCTCCCTTCGACTCCGCTCCCTTCGACTCCGCTCAGGGAACTATAATATCTCAATGTTTTCATCGATCGCCCTTTTTACATCGTGCATCCCCGTGAGCAATAAAACAACGGCAAAAATATTCTGTATTCTATTTTATGTGTGTGGTTTTCCAACTTTGGCGATCGCCCAAATTGTCCCCGATCGCACTTTACCGATCAACTCCACCGTTACCCCAGATGGCACCATTGAAGGTGGCACAGCAGCGGGCGGCAACCTATTCCACAGTTTTCGCGAATTTTCCGTCCCCACGGGCGGTACTGCATTTTTCAACAACCTTGATACCATTCAAAATATCTTCACTCGCGTCACAGGCGGGTCAATTTCTAACATTGATGGCATCCTCCAAACCAACGGTAACGCGAACCTATTTCTCCTCAACCCCAACGGGATTATTTTTGGCCCGAATGCCAGCCTGAATATCGGTGGCTCGTTTCTTGGTACTACAGCCGATCGCATTAATTTCGCTGACGGTACATCATTCGGTGCTACTAATCCCCAAACAACTCCTCTGCTAGCGATCAGTATTCCTACTAGCTTGCAATTTGGTCAGAATCCTGGTCAAATTGTCGATCAATCTGTGGCCCTTTCTGCTTTTGAAAACAATGGCGAAGGAAATCCAAATCCCGTAGGTTTAGAAGTTTCACCCGGTCAAACTTTAGCGTTAGTGGGAGGCGATGTGATTATTCCCGGTGGACTTTTGACAGCACCGGAAGGCCGAATTGAACTTGGTAGTGTCGGTGCTAATAGTTTAGTTAGCCTGACTTTCAATGACTCAGGTTTCACTTTGGGATATGCAGGTGTCCGGGACTTCCAAGATATTGAATTGTCACAGGGTGCTGTTGTAAGTGCTAGCGGTGAAGGTGGCGGTACTATTCAAGTACAAGGGCGGCGGGTTGTGTTGACGGAGGACTCAGCGATTCTTTCTCAGACTTTCGGAAGTCAAAATGGCGGTACAATTTCGATTCAAGCAGCACAGTTCATCGCTGAAGGTGGCGGTTATGTAGATACAACTACCTACGGTTCTGGCAGAGGTGGCAATTTATCCGTCACAGCGACAGATTCCATAGAATTGAGTGGAACTAATGCTGATGGTACTTTGGGCAGTGGCTTATATGCTCAAGTTGATGTGCAAGACGAAACTGCACCAACTACAGGAAATGCAGGGGATTTGACGATCGCCACTGGTCGATTAATTTTACGAGATGGGGCACAGATTACCTCAAATACTTTTTCTGAGGGTTCAGCGGGAAGATTAACTGTCACTGCTTCGGAGTCTGTAGAGGTAATTGGGCTATCGGCAGATGGTCTAATTGCTAGCGCCTTGCTAACTCAAGCTGAACCTGGTTCTTCTGGCAATTCACAAGATTTAACCATTTCCACTAGAGAGTTGATTGTGCGAGATGAAGGTGAAATTTCATCTTCCACCAAGGGTACGGGGAATGCAGGCAATATACTCATTCAAGCGTCCGAGCAGTTGATTATTCAAGATCGGTCTGGAATATCCGCTTTCAGTTCAGGTAATGGACGCGGTGGCAATATCAGTATTGAAACAGAACGCTTAATCGCTCAAAATGGCGGTCAGATATCAGCAACAACTCAAGGTAGCGGGCAAGCAGGGACTTTAACTGTCAATGCCAGAGAATCTGTCGAACTTGCTGGCACGCGCATAGATGGGTTTCCCAGTGGTTTGTTCACTCAGTCCACAGGGAGAGCAACGAACTCTAATGCTGGCAATGCAGATAACCTAACAGTAACAACGAGGCAGTTAACGCTTCGGGATGGAGCTGCGATATCAGCAGATACTTTTGCAGGTGGAATGGGAGGTTCTCTTACAGTCAATGCCTCGGAGTCTATTGAAGTGACTGGGACTTCCGGCATCGTTCCAGCCATCATACCAGGAACGGTTTCTCCCTTAGTCAGGGCGGACGGCCGCTTGCCCAGCCGTTTGACAGCGGTGACCACGGGCAGCGGAGAAGCAGGGGATGTAACGATTAATACGGGACTGCTGAGGGTACGCGATGGGGCAAGTGTGGCTGTAGATGGAAGCAGAGGTACGGGTTCTGCGGGGAACCTGGAGGTAAAAGCCAATGACATCCGACTAGACAGAGGAACCATTACCGCAGAAACTAGATCCGGTGACTCCGGCAACATCAACCTCCAAGCGTCCAACTTCTTGCAAATGCGTAACAACAGCAATATTACGGTTACAGCCACTGGCGATGCCATAGGTGGCAATATCAGGATTGATACCAGAGCCTTAATTGCTGGCACTAATAGTGACATCACCGCCAATGCAGTGAACCGCGAAGCTGGGCGCGTGGAAATTACTGCCCCAGAAGGAATCTTCGGTGCCCGATCGCGCCGCGCAACAGATCCCGCATCCAATCTCACCAGCGACATCACCGCCACATCCTTCCGGGGCCCCGAACTCGACGGCCAAGTGCTCCTCAACACACCGGATATTGACCCAACTCAAGGCGTGCTTCAATTACCAAAGACGATCGCGAATCCAGATGCGATCGCCCAAATTTGCCCCAATCAACGACAGTCAGGAACCGACAAAACCTTCACCAGAATTGGTCGCGGCTTGCCAGCCAATCCAGCAGAAACTCCCGGTAATGGCTCCACCGCCGTCGGTTTGGCTGATGCTGTAGCCCCTGTACAACAACGAACCAGAACTGCTCCACCCCAAAAACTCGGAGCCCCTAACCGACCCGTCCTATCAGCTCAAGGTTGGGCAATTAACAGCAAAGGAGAAGTGATTTTTACTGCTAATCCTGCTACTGTTACCCTCCAGAGTCCCGTTCAACCGATCGGTGGTTGCTATGGCCAATAAAGAAAATCAGAAAAAGGGCGATTTCCTCCTACAAATAGCTGTGGGAATATTAGCTAGTAATTGGACTGTTTTGCCACTGAAAGCACAAACCGTTCCTTTGTTTCCAGGAGAATTTACAGCACAAACACCGATCGAAATTCAAACTCCTAATCTCTCAGAACCTTTAGCACCGCAAACAGTCCCTTCTGAGCCAAATATACCCCAGTCTCAACCATCTCCTAGCCTACAAGAAGGGAAAACTGAACCTAATTCCGATACCAGTGAAGTCTATGAATGTCCGATCGCGCGATCGGCCGAACCCCAATCTCCCACAACCCAAACACCAGAAGATAGAAAAACTGATGAAGTAATCGAAGCGATATCCGTTACTAATTTTCGTTTCATTGGTAATACAGTTTTCAGTCAAAAAACCCTAGAACAAAAAATTACTAATACATTTATCAAATTAGATAACAATACTAACCGAATCACCTTTGCCCAATTACAGCAAATTATTTCAGAAGTAACAAAACTCTATAACGAGAAAGGATATATAAATTCTTTTGCCTACATTCCCACCACTAGCGAAGAACCAAATCAAAGGTTACAAAATCGAGGCGCTGCTGGGGAAGTTATCATTAAAATTGTCGAAGGTGGCTTAGAATCAATTCGAGTTAGAAGAAGGAAGGGAAAAAATCGACTCAATTTCAATTATATATGCAGCCGTTTGGCGATCGCCTCCCAGCCCTTACAAACATCTCGCCTCTTAGATTCCCTACGATTGCTCGAACTCGATCCCTTAATTAAAAGTATTTCTGCTGAATTAATACCCGGTTCCCAGTTGCACAGAAGCGCCCTAGAAGTTAAATTCGAGGAGGAAAAAACATTTAGTGCTGCATTACTGCTAGATAATCGACGAGCACCCAGCGTCGGCAGTTTTCGCCGCCAACTACAACTAACCGAAGCCAATTTATTAGGAAAAGGAGATGGTTTGAGTCTTGCTTACACTAATACTGACGGTAGCAATGCCTTTGACCTCAGTTACAGTTTGCCCTTAAATCCTCACAATGGCACAATTAATTTGTCAGCGGGTGTTACTGCGAATCGCGTCATTGAAAAACCTTTTGAAAAAGTTGATATCAAAGCAGCAGCCCAATATTTCGATCTAACTTTGCGCCAACCTGTATTCAGAAATCCCCGACAAGAATTCGCCCTAGGAGTGACAGCAACTAGGCGGGAAAGTGGCACTTCAATTTTAGGGGAAGATTTTCCCCTTTCTGCGGGTGCGGATGCCAAAGGGCGCACGGGAATATCAGCAGTCAGGTTTTTTCAAGATTGGACTGTGCGGAACAATGATGAATTGTTGGCTTTGCGATCTCAATTTAGTTTAGGATTGGGAGTGTTTGATGCTACTGTGAATAGCGAAGCTCCTGATAGCCGTTTTTTGGGATGGCGAGGCCAGGGACAGTGGATTCGTCGCTTGAGGAGAGACACTTTTCTGTTGGCAAAAACTGATGTACAATTAGCGAACAGGACGCTTTTACCTCTGGAACAATTTGGAATTGGGGGTGGCAATAGTGTCAGAGGTTATCGCCAAGATATTCTGTTGGCTGATAATGGGATTTCTGCATCGGCGGAGTTCAGGTTTCCGATTGTTGGTAGGTCCGATCGAGGATTAGGGGTTTTACAAATTGCTCCTTTTGTTGATGCTGGCACGGTTTGGAATAGTTCGGGTATCGCGAATTCTGATAGTCAATTTTTGATGTCTGTAGGTACGGGTTTGCGGTGGGAATTGGGTGATACTATGTCGGCTAATTTTTACTGGGGTATTCCTTTAGTTGATATGAATTCAAGGGGGAGAACATGGCAAGAAAAAGGTTTACATTTTTCGATTCTATCCAGGTTCTCTTTTTGAAACCAGTTCGTCAAAAGTGGCGGCGAAGTTTGAGGCTATTTACTATTGTATTTGTTGTTGGATTGACAGCATTTTTTGCGGTAAATGTCAAGGCTCAGCCGACTTCTAGTACAGTACAGATAACGGGTAGGGACACGGCAGTGCCGTGTCCTGAAGCAGGGAGATGCGGTGTCTTGAAGCAGGAAGATGCTGTGTCCCTACTCCAGTCGCGATCGCCCCAAGCTTGGCAAAATTTAGCTAGAACCAGTTATGCCACCGGGGAGTTTGCAGAGGCTGCGAAGTATTGGCAGCAAGCTGTTGCGGGTTTTGAGGTAGGGGGAGATTGGTTGAATCAGGCGATCGCCCTGAGTAATCTTTCGTTGACATATCAACAGTTGGGAGACTGGAAAGAGGCTAATAGTGCGATCGCAAAAAGTCGCAGTTTGTTACCGGAGGAGTCGAAGGTGCAGTCGCAAGGGGAATTAAATGCGATCGCCCAAATCCTCGATATTCAATCCAATGGACAATGGGAACAAGGACAAATCAATCTTGCTTTACAAACAGGGAAGCAAGCAACGAATATTTATGTAAAATTAAAGGATAATTTAGGGTGGAAACGTAGTCTAATTGCTCAAGTTAAAACCCTACAAGAATTAGGTTTATATCAGCAAGCTTGCCAAGCAATTATTCCAGTTGTCGCATCAAACAATTCCGAAAACTTCACCATTCCCAGTCAGGATTGTCAGCAGTTAATCACTAAAAAATTATCAAAAATAAAACAAAGTATAGCATTCATCAAGACTACACGATCACTGAGCGAAAATACTATAAGGTCACTGAGCGAAGTCGAAGTGTCCTCTTCAAAACGGTCACTGAACACTTCGACTTTGAAAAATATTCAAATTACCGGGGCGCGTCTCCTTGGCGATGTATGGAGACAGCTTGGCTATTTGAATGAGTCAAAACAGTGGCTGGAAGAAGTAGAACGAGTCATTACTCAAGACGAATATCCTCAAGAAAAAGCTTTAGTTTTACTCAGTTTAGGTAATACTTACCAATCTCTGGGAAATAGAAACAAATTTTTGTCTGATTTTGATAATAACAATCCCGATCGCAATTACCAGACTGCTATAAATTACTATCGAAAAGCAGTGAATTTCGCTGCAAATAATTCCTTTGTGAAAGTCCAGGCACAACTGAATTTATTAAGTCTTTTAGTTGAATCTAAAATTGGATTGGAGGCAAATGCAAAGGAAATTCAACAATTGCGATTAGAGATTTTATCTCAATTGAGTAAGTTGCCACCAAGTCACAAGCTAGTTTATGCACAAGTTAGTTTAATGAATAGTTTAGTTGATTTCAAAAATCCACTAGAA
Source organism: Oscillatoriales bacterium (assembly GCA_043718495.1). Taxonomy (GTDB): domain Bacteria; phylum Cyanobacteriota; class Cyanobacteriia; order Cyanobacteriales; family Microcoleaceae; genus Microcoleus. The sequence continues at coordinate 6,376 of JAYSVM010000132.1, forward strand.
ACTCCTAATAATATTTCAAATTCGTCTAACGTAAATTCAGAAAAAATATTGAATTACTGTTTGCCAAATTCTGCAATGGTGGCTGAAAGTGTGCTGGGAAATATTGAGTCTGTCTCTTGGGGAGAAGTTGGCAAATTGGGTGCAAAGGCGATCGCATTGGCTAGGGATTTGGGCGATTTTAGGGCAACAGCCTATGCTTTGGGCAATTTGGGTACCGTGTATCAAAAAAATCAGCAGTGGCTGGAGGCTCAAAATTGTACGGAACAAGCTTTGTTGTTGTCGCAGAATGTTCAGTTAAATGCGCCGGATCTTGCCTATGAGTGGCAGTCGCAATTGGGGCGGATTCGTTGGAATGGGGCGAAGGATGTGGACGGTGCGATCGCGGCTTATACGGCCGCATTTAATACGTTACAGTCGCTACGCAACGATTTGGTGCCGATTAGTCGGGATGGACAGTTCGATTTTCGCGATAAAATAGAACCTGTTTATCGGGAATTGGTGGATTTGTTGTTGCAGGAGGAGAAGCCTAGTCAAGGGAATTTGAAGCAAGCTAGAAATGTGATTGAGGCGCTTCAGGTGGCTGAGTTGGATAACTTTTTTAGAGATGCTTGTGTCGTAGTGAATAAGCCAGAAGAGATTGATGCGATCGCGGATAAATACGATCCGACAGCAGCAGTTATCCATGCAATTATTTTACCAAATCGTTTAGCAATTATCTTGAAGTTACCGGGTAAAAAAGACTTAGAGTATCGGGAGATTTACCAGAAACAAACACTTGTAAAAAACACTATCAAGAATTTACAAACCTATTTAATTCAACCAGGTAATACTCCTGAAGTCTTGGCAGAATCAAAGAAACTGTACAAATGGCTGATACAACCAATAGAATCATTGCTTGAAAGCAATCGAGATGTGAAAACATTAGTATTTATCTTAGACAGACCCTTACAGGCGATCCCAATGGGAGCTCTTTACGATGAGCGCTCAGATCAGTATCTAATGGAAAAAGATTATGCTCTTGCTCTAGTTCCCGGTTTGCAGCTTCTCGAACCTAAACCTTGGAATCAAGTAAAATCAAGCAAGTTAAAAGTGTTGCTAGGAGGTGTGGATCTACCCCAGACACTAGAAGGTCAGAATTTTGAAAAAATCCAAAAATTATTAGAAGAATTAGATGGAATCGGAAAAAATGTAGCAACCAGCAAAAGATTTTTGAATGAAGACTTTACTCTAACAAACCTGCAACAAGAGTTGGCTTTGGCTAATATCCCCATTCTGCATATCAAAACACACGGTCAGTTTAGCTCTGACCCAGAAAAAACTTTTCTTGTTGCTTTTGGAACCTTGTTAAAAAGTAACGATTTGGATAAATTGATTAAGAGGGGTAATAAAAAGGATCTTCGAGCGATCGAGTTACTGGTACTCAGTGCTTGCAAAACAGCACAGGGGGATGATAGAGCAGTGTTAGGACTATCGGGGGTAGCTATACGGGCGGGAGCTCGCAGTACCGTTTCAAGTTTGTGGGTAGCAGAAGATGCAGTCAACACAAAAATTATAGTGAGATTTTATGAAGAGTTGCGTCAACCGGGAATGACAAGGGCAAAAGCACTTCACAATGCTCAAAAAGCCTACTTTCAAGCAAAAGAAGACCAAGAACCCCATTTTTGGGCACCTTATATTATCGTTGGTAATTGGCTTTAATCCCATAGGATTGAATAAAACAATCCAGGAGACAAAACCCTATGAAAAAGTAAGACAACCCCGTTAACCCAACCTTATTGAGTTATTTTTCCAAGAGTTGCACATTACCAACTAAGGGTTCTTCCGCCAGCTCTTTAAATCCACCAGATTCTAATAATTTAACCCATTGAACTTTCAAGGTTTCATCTTTAGGATTTGCAAGCAAACGCTGAGCTAAACTGGCGACTGAATCATACCAAATATCAGGTGTTGCTGTATTGATTTGTTGTTCGCGTTCGGAGGAGAGTGGTACTCGCACGACAAACCCATTCACAGACAGGTCATTTCTAGACGGAGTATAAGGTTCACAATTTAATTTGAAGTACCAACGGTAATACTCTATGAGTTCAAGAGCGTATTTGGGAGATTTTGGCAGGCTAACACTAATAATTCCTGGTGTTTTTGGCAAAGAGATAGGGCTTCGATAAATTGTCTTTTTTCCATCTCTACTTACCAGGGAAAACTCGACTGAGTTTATATCTTCAGGATTGTAGGGAATATAGAACAAAAAAGTTGGATATTCAGAAGTCGTGTATACCGGATTCTTAATACGTACAATAGCGGTAATTGGCTTACTTGTCTTTTTGCAGTATGGATTAGTAGGATCAAGTCCGGTTCCGGGTCTTGGTTCATTATCCCGTGGTGGTGGTGGTGGCGGTGTTTGAGGAGGATGTGGTGGAGACTTGCTCAAAAAAATCGCACTGTAGGTTTGTACAGATATAGGAGAAATCGTGATAATCGCCAGCGCAATAATGATAGCAAAAGCTAGTTGGAAATATGGCCGACGCATTTGGATTTAGTTGTTGGGTTTTTGTCCAGGATACTTATTCCGGCTGTCGATTTTGAGATATTTTATGGATGACTAATCCACTGCCGGTCACTACTAAAGCTAAGGCTGAGGGAACTAGGGGCATCCATCCGCCCTGGTTAAGAATCGCAAGACAAATATAATATAAGAGCAAGCTAGCAGCACAAGTGACTATTGTCAAGTACAGCCGGGGACGAACATATATCACTAGCACTCCGCCAGTAAGGGCCCATAGCCAAACAAATGCTGCATCAGCCCATTGGAGATGACCCCACTGTGGTAGCACCCATAACAAAGGTCGTTTTGGATTATCCATCACGGCGCTAAGAATTTGACTTGTCATATGGGCATGAATCCATACTGCTGGCATTTGACCATAGGGAGTATCAAAATCATCTCTAGCTACTCCCGCAGTATAGCCGACGATGACCAATCGACCTTTGATGGCACTTTCTGGGACTTTTCCCTCTACAATATCTGTCAACGAAACTATTTTTGCCGGCCGAGGATTGGCGCGGTAGTTGAGGAGAATTTGGCTACTATTGCCATCGAGGCTTTGATAACCTCCTGTGTGTGAGGCTAAGCGATTAAAAATCACTCGGTCCCATTGCCAAGTTTTAGTGTTTTGATTAACTTGTAATGATAGATTGTGGGATGATAAAAATGAAAAGGCTAATAAAAAACTGAAGCTGTAAGGTGTGCTACATTTAGAAGATTTAGGCAAATAATTGGGATCGTATGATAAGAATTGGCGACGTACTGTCTGATATTTATTGTCTTGAATATTATTATCAAAAAAATCGACAAATCCCACTTGTTCGGTTAATTGTTTCGGAGAAAATTCAGGAGGTGGAGCATAATCTCCCGCTGACGATTGGTAGGAACAGACAGTATAAAAATTTTGATTTTCTTGAAAACTTTTTATCCAATCTTTACGGGCTGTGATATCCCGATTATCCTTGATTCTAGGTTGATTACGAGATATATTGAGACCCAAGGCTGCTGGTTTATATTTTTCTACTTTATTGACGATTTCTGCTAAAGCAGATTCTTTGATCGGATAGCCACCATACTTATCAACTTCTTCTTGACTGATTTGAACTACTGTGATGCGCGGATCGATCGGCTCTGGTTGGCGTTGTCGCATTAAATGATCGTAAGCAGGTAATTCTAAAGGTTCTAACAATCCCATCCATCGCACTCCCATTACAGCACCCGTGACTAACACACTAGCAACCAACACAGCCCGAAGATTGCGCCAAATCGAAACACGTTGCCGCTCTTCCTCATTCCCCCTCAGTAACTCATCCCAAGTGGGCGGCTCCACACCCAAATGCTCATAAATCATCGGTAGCCAACTAGCACAGGGATATTCAATATTCATTCCATGCAGCCTTTCCCGCGCCTTCCTAACTGATTCACGCAAAGACTTCCTTGCTCCAGCAAATTCCTGTAGAAAATACTCCAAAAACTTTTGAGCAACTTCATCCGGCACTCGCTCTCGCATGGCAATTACCGCTGGAATTTGGAGCGAAGCTAGTTCGTTAACTAATCCCATACAATCACAAGAATTGAAAATGGCTAATTTCAAACCGTGCTTAATTGCGTTTTCTAAACCATATTTTAAATCTTTAATCGCGATGGTTTCAGTTTCACTCAATTTAAGCTGACCATAACTGTAATCATCTCCGCTGGAACTATGACCGGCGAAAAATAAAATATCCCAATTCTGCTCCCATAATTGATCGTTAAGGTCGCTGCTGCTAGTAGCTCTTAAAGTTACAATCTCTGCATCATTACTGGCAATAGATTCTTTCAATAATATTAAATCTGCATCGATATTTATATCTGTACTATCTCCTAAAATCACCAAGATTCTAACTTTACTTTTAGATTTAATTAATTTAAGATTAGATTGCGTATTAGCATTTGAATGTAAACGGCTAAAAACAGGTTCGACTTTAAATCTATCAAATTTGCTCCATAAGTGCCAAGGCAAACGCCATAGATAAATATCATCTGTTTGAATCATTAACCTGATATTACCTTCCTCAGCTATCAATACTTCTAAAAGTTTTTCCTGGACTTCATGAAAACAATCATCCTTAGAATTTAACCAATTGTTAACGCTATTTTCTACATGAACCGCCGTTTTTTTGACAGAGGTTTTTGTGATCTTTCCCTTTTTCATAACTTCCAATTTGCGATAAAAACCGAAACCGCGATCGTTGCGTTCTTGCTGCAAATTATCGTAGGTTTGTTTCAAATCTTTAGCTGGGGGAAAGTAACCCCCAGTTGAATTCAGAGTGTGAATGTTATCACCGATTCTCAGGGTAACAGGATAGCGTTGCTCGCTGTCAGCATTGCGTATTTCCAAAATTACTAGCTTGCTCATAATTTTTCACATTCTGGTACTAATTGAGTTAAATGGTAAAATTGTGTATGATACTAACTCCGTCATAGGCGATTTTTATCTCAAAATAATCACCGATAGTTCCGGTAAAGTCATTTTGAAAGCTATTAGTGCCATCATCTGCCTCTTCTTCCCATAGAACTTCACCTTCTTCATCTAGGACAAGTATTTCGAGATTTAGCGGCAGAATTTTAGATTGCAGGGGCAACAACTGCAAGTAAACATTAGTGCGATCGCTTTCTTTAGGTAAAAAAGTTATTTCCAGCAAAACACGAACAGTATCAAGGCGTATTGTTAATTCAATCATCTTACCAATTCTGACTCCCGCAGCGGAATTTTTGGAGTCAAGTCTTCCCAAACTGACGGCTGCTTGACAGCGCACATCGTCATCTTCTGTGGTTTTCAGTAAGTTAGTCAATTCTGAAATCGCTTCAGCATTTCCAGGCTCAACACGACCTAAGAATTCAGCAGCCCGCAATTGATTCCCTTTATTGCGATCGTGCAATAATTCAATCAGCGTAGGAATTCCCTTCTGGGTGCTAGAACCACCATACCGATAGCCTCCACTTTCCATCGCATAAATAAAACTAGGCTCTAATATTCCCAACTTCTCAATTATGTCATCAATCGTCTCCCACCCAGCTTGCAAATAAGTATTTAGCCGTTGAAATAAACTTGCTTGAGTTTCAATCACAGAGGGCGCAGCAGCCACCACTGGTTCCTGAATAATTCCTAAACGCTGATTATACAGTTCTTGCCTGTATTCATCATTATTCAAAAAAGATGCCCACTGTGCAAATGGAACTAGCAGCCGGGGAGAATATACGGATAAATTACCCAAAGTATGTAATAATTCCGTCGATTCCGCCTCAGATAAACTTGGCAATGGTGGGACTTCTTGCTGCAAATTCAACTCCAGAGTTATGTCCATCACAACCAGAGATTTGGTTAATTTCTGTGTTGGTAGAGCATAAGTGCGATCGCCCGAATTATACTTACCTTCATGCTTCAGTTGGCGGTGCGTCGCAAACCCCAAAACTTCCATCCAGCACTCTCCATCATCATCACCATTCAAATTCATTTGTACTGGCAGGTAATAATCAGCAGTCCAATTAGGCATATCAACCCATTCCTGTGGCACACAAAACTCTTCCAAATCTCCCTCGTCACTGGCGATTAAAACTAATCTAGTATCACCAATTTCAATTGCAGTACCATTGATGAATTCCCAAATACTAGCAAGATCCTGACTGTGCCAAACTGAAGGTTGAGGCAATCCTTCTTCTGCCAAAAACTCTGAAAACCAGTTCATAAAAGGCTTTAAACAAGCACCATTGAGATAGGCATTGTAACGAGAAATTGGATTAGAATGTTCTTGAGCTTGATACCAAGCAGTATCTTGGTCTGCTTGGTCAATTTTTAACCGCACGAGACAAGAATCACTAGAATCAACAAGTTGTAATTTGCTTAAGTCAAACATTGGTTTATTCTCCTTTTTCAGTAACTATCAAATTTTGTAAGCATTCTATGACAATCCTATCAATTATTTGGCTGGTAGCTTCACCCTCCAAAGATAGATTGAGAGTTTCACAAACTACCGAAATCTTAGTTAGATTTGTAAAACTCCTGTAACCACTCTTCCACATACTTTTTCTCCCAACGAGACAGTTCCTTGATTAAATATGCCTCTAACTTGTACTGAGATGTGTCAATTATGGCATTCACTTCTAACAAACTAATCCCAAGTTGACTGGCAATGTTCTGTTCATTTAGCTGTTCGTCGCCATAGCGCAGAAACAAAACCTGTCTCTCTGAATAATCAAATTCTTGTACTGCTTCAACTAAAGCTGCTTCAAGTAACTCCGAATTCCGAGGTGATTGAAAACTTTTATGCAGCCATTCAACCACATAATTTCTCACCCATCGATCGGGTTGTGATTTTCGGATTAAGGTCTTTAGTAGTTTTTTCTTGATCTTATTAAGACGACGAGAAATGGCGGACTGGCTTACTTGTAATTGAATTTCTATTTGCTTTTGATTAAGGCCAGCACCGTAATAAAGCAGGAGAATTTGGTGTTGATCGAGTCTAAGGCGATCGAGTTCTTTGTAGAAAGCAGATTTAGTTTCCTCAAACCGTGTATTTACTTCTGAATCAGATTCTTCAGCTTCGAGACTAATGTCTTCTGGATCTGAGTCATCCAAGCATCCATCATTGTCTTGTGGCTGATTTTTTGTGCGTCTTTGATCAATATCTTCAGAGGTATAAATGGTAAGATTCTCATATTTTCGTAAGGCATCAATACAGGTTTTCATCCAAGCTTGCATTTGTTCTCCGCTAATATTTGAGCCTGCGGAGACTTCATGGGGAGTTGAAGAAAGAAACTTTTCTGCATTGTAAGATTCAGCGGCAGCTTGAAAGTCTTCGCTGTCAGGATCTAACCATTTATCCCCCGATCTTCTCAGCATGGGATTCTGAACCTTGTTGAGTTTATAAACTCGGTCAAATGATTTGCGCCCAAAGATATATTGAGAGATATTAGCTTCTGGAACTTCATATCTTTCCAGCGCTTCCCGAAGCTGTTTTTCGGATTGTTCAACTACCAGTCGCCACGATGAATATTTACAAATGTTTTCTTGATTTTTTATCTCCTTAATCAAGATATTCTTAATGTAAGTGTCTAGAGAAGCTTGACTAGAATCATAGGATCTTAATAATTTGACAATCTTGTCAGAATTGTGAATGAAAATGCGAGCTGATGATAGATAATCGTCCCAAGAGCGAATTTTTGATTTAGACCATACTTCTCTGGCTGCATAATAGCAGCTTGTTTCAAGATAACTCCTTACATGACCTAGGGCTAATTGTTTCCTATCTGGGCGTTCCCATTTTTGGACAATGGGTGAAGCATCCATCACTAGGTTTTTCCAAAATTCTAGTATATAGATGTCATTGGGCTGAGAACAAAACTGTGCGAACACCTCGTTATTTTTTTTGTACAACTCAAAGTTGCGCTTGAGACGAGTATCGTTTTTCCACTCAAAAAATTCATGATAATTACCAGTATTCAAGATGAAATAGGTGCAAAAAACGTCGCTGTTATTTAGACGTTTTGGTAATTTGGGAATGTTTTCCTGGTTAGAGGATTTGGACATATTGGGTGATTCTCTAATAATGATCGTAAGGAAAGAATTTAAGGCTGATACACTGTTAACAGTTAACTTGATTTTACCAGGACAATGAAACACAGATTTGAGATTCAGGACTTACTTACGGGGAACCAACAACCCGGTTTCTGTGTGAATATTAAAAAATCGATGATTGCGGAAGAAACCAGGTTTTTTAGCCTTAGTCAGGTGTGAGTTATCGTTGAACTGCGGGAGTAGCTTGAGCATGGTGGCTGCGGTGCTGTGTGTGTGTACTATTAACTTATTGGGATGACCGATCGCAATTTATGACACTTGCTCTCAGTTTTTGCCCTAACATTCTTTCTGAGGAACCAGTATTTAGTGCATCACTCGGTTGCCACCAGGAGCTGAAACTCTGTGAGCATATGACTTTCAAGAGATGAATAATTTAATTTGGTTTTCAATAAAAGTGAATTATTGAAAATAAATAATATTTTTTAAATCTCAAAACTCGTCAAATTCTACCCGATTATCCCCTGATCCCCTAGGGCTGTTTCATTCTTTTGTAGGGGCTGCCCTCCGTGGCTGCCCCAATCCCTGAAACACATACAAAATCATCGATGGGGAGGGTAGGAGGGTAGGCACGGGGCCACTACCCCTACAAGATTCTGGAATAAAATTTGATATAAAGTCACACCTAAATCAAAATTGTGAATCTAATTAATCAAACATCAAAGCTTAAGTTTTGGTCGGGATTTGCGATCGAGGCTAAGCTTGAATCAATAAGACAATCTAGCCCATATTAAACCAATGCTTTATTCATTTACACCAAACTCGAAAATCAAAGTTCGCGTTTTCAAACAATTAGCAGCGGCTGTTTCAGCCGCCCTAGCTTTGGGCGCAACAACCAGTTTAAAAGCCTCGCCGGTATTAGCCACTAGCGATATCCCCCCTGCAAGTCAAATTTCGACTCAGCTAGCGACTAAACCTCAAATATTTTTGAAACAGCTACCTCAAACCACGATCGCTGTACAGACAACACAGATGGATTTATTCAGCTCAATTGTACCAATTGTCGTGGGTGGTGTCATCATTATTTGTATACCGCTATTTTTTGGTGGATTGGTCGTAATTGGCGATCGCGAAGTTGGGATTGTTAGTAAAAAGTTCAGCTTTGGTGGCAAGTCTTTACCACCCGGTGATTTAATTGCCTTAAACGGAGAAGCTGGATATCAAGCTGATACTTTACCTCCCGGTTGGCACTGGGGTTATTGGCCTTTGCAGTACAATGTTCGCAAAGAGTCTCTAACTGTGGTTCCCCAAGGTGAAATTGGTTTAATTATCGCAGCAGGTGGCAGTTCAATTCCCCCGCAACGAATCCTAGGCAAAGTCACAGAATCTGACAATTTTCAAGATGCTCGTAAATTCTTGAAAAGTGGTGGCGAAAAAGGTCGGCAACTGGGAATTTTAACTGGAGGTAGCTATCGAATTAATACGGCATTATTTACTATAATTACAGCAGCAAATGCTCCAAAACACGGAATGACAGCAGAATTATTAAAGCTGTACAAAATTGCTCCTGACAAAGTGGGAATTGTCACAACCTATGATGGCGTTCCGATCCAAGATGGTGAAATTGCTGGCGCGATTATTCCGAATCATGATAATTTTCAAAATGCACAGAAGTTCATCACTGGTGGAGGACGGCGCGGCTTGCAGGAACAGGTTTTGTTGTCCGGTTCGTGGAACTTAAATCCTTGGTTTGTCGGGGTGGAACAAGCAGCGATGACCGAAATCCCGATCGGCTATGTTGGCGCTGTGATTTCCTATGTCGGCCAAACGTCGGAAGATGTGAGTGGTGCTGCTTTTACTCATGGCAATTTGGTAAATGTCGGGAATAAAGGAGTTTGGGTGACACCTCTTTATCCGGGGAAACATCCGCTGAATACTCGCATTTTGAAGGTAGAGTTAGTGCCGACTACTAATATTGTTTTGAATTGGTCTGGCAAAACGGAACGGCACAGTTATGATTCTCAACTTTCGTCTTTGACAGTACGTTCTCAAGATGGTTTTGCCTTTGATTTGGAAGTAGCTCAAATTATTCATGTTGGAGCTTTGGATGCTCCGAAAGTCATTTCTCGTGTGGGTTCGATGCAGAATTTAGTTGACCATGTTTTGCAGCCGACAATTGGGAATTATTTCCGCAATTCGGCTCAAGCTTATTCTGTATTAGATTTTCTCTCTGCAAGAAGCGGCAGACAAGCGGAAGCGGCGGAGTATATCAAAGCAGCTTTGCGTACCTATGATGTGCAAGCAATTGATACTTTGATCGGGGATATTTTGCCACCGGCAGAGTTGATGCAAACTCAAACCGATCGCAAAATTGCCGAAGAACAATGTAAGACTTATGAGGTGCAGCAAATAGCGCAAACTCAGCGGCAACAATTGGTACGGGAAACGGCGCTGGCTGAGATTCAGCAAGAGATGGTGAAATCGGAGCAGGGTGTGAAGATTTCGGAGTTGAAAGCGAATTCTCAGGTGAAACAGGCTCAAGGTGAAGCTGAGTCGATTCGGGTGAAGGGAAATGCTCAAGCTTCGGCTTATCACGCGGGTGTTGTGGCTTTGGGTGGTTCTGGTTATACGGCTTTGCAATTAATGCAAATTATAGGCGATCGCAATGTACGAGTTGTGCCGGATGTTGCGGTGAGTGGTAATGGTAGCGGTGGTGGTTTGGTTGATGGTTTGCTGGGAATGATGATGTGGAATCAAACTAGCAAAAATGGTGAAAATGGTGGGGAATCACCTGTAGTTAAGTTACATAAATCTGAGCCTGCGGTTTTGGAACCTGTGGCAAATTCACCAGTAGCAAAAGTGCCTGCGGTGAAGCCTCCAAAGTCAGTTACTCCTCCAACCGTTGCTAAGTCTGAGGTTGAGGAGAATAATGATATTGAGTCGCTGTTTGATGAATTACCATTTGACGATCGATCTTTTAGTTAGGGTGTGCAGTTTGTAGTCACAAACCAGAATACTCACAACCCCGACTTCTTGGAGAAGTCGGGATTCTAATTATCTCGATCGATAATATCTTTAGTCTTCACTCCAAGCACTGATAAACAAAACCATCCTCAGCGGTCAAAAAAGCATCTGGCAGATCAATACTTCGCCTTCGCCTTGCCCTTCCCCAAAAACTCCCGCAGCCGCAACAAACTAGCCGTTTGTCCCAAATTCAGCGGCAACAACGACACTCCCTCCAACCGAGACTGCACCCATCCATCGCCCCAATACCACTCGTGAAATCCGTCAATTCCCTCACTCAATAGCAGCCGCAGACAATTCGACTCAGCAATATCAACGTGATGCTGAACTGCCACCGGGCCCAGCCAACTCGTAAACGTCAAACCTTGAGTAAATTCTTCGGGTAAGCCACTGGAAAACTGTTGCGGCCACAGCCATTGCTGCAATTGGCTCGATCGCACCAAGCTATGCCGAATCGCAGTTTCCGAAGCTTCAAGCTCAATCCGCAGGTTGCTTTGTTGAAAATTACCCAGCATAAGAATTTTAGATATAAGTGCAAGTAACTTAAATGTAACTTATTCAGGACTTAGGCAGAAACCGGGTTTTTTACGAAAATACTGGTTTATAGCCCTTAATATCGGTAAAAACCTGCTTTCTTGGGTGGGAGTGCGTCGCTCTTAAATATTTGCTGCAAGATATTCGATCGAGTTTGGGACTGTTGGAATTAATGTAAATTGGGTGGCCGATCTTTGATTTTTGTGGGAGTCCTTAAAGTAGACTGACAGCGTTCCCAGTAAATTTTAGCAACGCGATCGCCCGGATTCTGCTGACAACACTCGCCAAACAGCCGCGCCGATTCAGTCAACTTTCCTTCCGAATAAATCGCCAAAGCTTCGGCAAACAATTGCAGCGTAGCTAACTTGCCCTCTTTAATTTCTGCCGTGTCAGCATCAAACACCTCATAAACCGTCACCGCTTCAGATTTTCCCTTAACTTTTACCGTGTCGAGAGTGCGGATTGCGTACTGGGATGGATTTTCTAAACGCGAGTAAGTTTCCTGGGTGATTAATAGCGACACCCCATAATTTTTGGTCAAACTTTCCACGCGAGAAGCTAAATTCACCGCATCGCTGATTACCGTACCATCCATGCGATTTTGTCCGCCCACCGTTCCCAACATCAAAGAACCCGTATTAATACCAATTCCAATCTGAATCGGCGTATAGCCATAATTAGCGCGGTTTTGATTATATTCAACGAGACGGTGCAGCATAGCAATTCCGGCTTTCACCGCATGATCCGCCTCACCGCTAAACAGCGCCATAATCGCATCACCAATATACTTATCAATAAACCCATTATTTTCATTAATGACGGGTTCCATGCGAGAAAGATAGGAATTGATAAATCTGAAATTGTCCTGCGGCGTCATACTTTCCGAAAGCGTAGTAAAATCGCGAATGTCGGAAAATAGTACCGACATTTCTAACTGCACTTGGTCGCCCAATTCCACATCAATAATACTTGATTTCTCTAAAAACTGGAGGAATTGACTGGGGACGAAGCGCTCGTAAGCTTTGTTAAGTTGAGCCAACCTCGTTTCATTTTCGCGGACTTCGGTATAAAGCTTAGAATTTTGAATCGAAATAGCGGCCTGTCCAGATAGCACTTTTAATAGTTCCACTCTTTCTGGCGTAAAAGCTCCGGCTGTTAGATTGTTTTCTAGGTAAACAATACTGACGATTTGAGATTGGTTAATCAGGGGTACACATAAAATTGATTTTGGCTGATTGCTTTGGATGTAGGGGTCGTTGGTAAATTGTCCCTCTCGAACCGCATCATCTAATACCACGCTTTCTTGAGTACGGGCCACATAATTAACAATTGCGGTAGAAAGTTCTTGACAGGTTTCAACGGATATTGACTGCAACACGGTAACTTGTTCTGAATTGATTGTCCCTATCCCACTATCGTGCGACGCTTCGCTAACAGCTTCAATTAACAGTTTTCCCTGACTTGATAAAATTAGATATCCTCTTTGCGATCCTGCACTTTCCATCAAAATTTTCATCAAGCTAGTCAGTAATTTATCCAGCAGAATTTCACCGGAAATCGCCTGAGAAGCTTTCATTACTGTGGTGATATCTAAGTTAGAACCAGAACTCGTGGTCGTCACTGTTGCGGTAGTTTTAGTGTTTTTATTTGCAGATTGAATAGGTTTCAATAACTGGGGATATCGCGTTTCTAAATCTGTTACCTTAGCAGTGGCTCCCCATTGAACATAACAATAATACGCCTCAATCATGTAGATTTGAGCAATTTTTTCTTTGCCCCATTCTAGGTAGAATTTGGCGGCTAGTTCGTTGGCAAGAGCTTCGTCATTAATGTATTGATTTTCTTTAGCTCCAGAAATGGCGCGATCGTACATTTCAATCGCCTCGGCTTTATTGCCCAAAACTCGTTGTTTTTCGGCCTCAACCAAATACCATTTATGCAGATGATTCATCGGAGCATTTTGCGCCCATTGGTGCAGAATAGTTTGATGGGTTTCCACCAGGGCGAGAATTTCAGCTTGCTCGGTTTCTGGCTGTGTGAGGAAGAGTGCCAGGTACGTCAGGGCGGCATAGAAATGGAAAATGGGAAGATAAATACATCCCGATACTGCCATCAAATACGGCTTGGCTTGGGCAATATGGTCTAGAGCAGCAGTGTAATTGCTAAATAAGTAAGCAAGCAGGAATTTGTAGATGTAAGCCATAGCAATCGCCGTGAATTCTTTGTCCTGATGGTGCTTAGGAATCATCACTCTTTCATCGTAGGCAGTTCCTATTAAACAATCCGGTTGACTTACGGCTTCCCTCAAGTTCCACACCATCTGCTGCTTCATATCCAACAAAGCCTGGGCAGAATATTGTTTCACCTGAGCCAAGGCAGCACTGTAACTTACTATTTCGGTTTCCCAAGTGTCTAGTTCTACCCCACCGAAAAAGTTGGTATCAAAGTAAATACTTATGCTGTAGCCAGCGTCTAGAAAGTCGCCAGTTTCCATGCCAGCCGTAAAGCCCTCTTTCAGCCTCGGTATCGTTGCCAAGAGAGATTCTTGATGATGCTGAATCCAGCCACCAAACACAAACATAATCATGGACTTGAATTCCGGCACATTGAACCGATCGAGCAATGAAAGTGCCAATTTACCAAAGGCATAACCCGTTTTCACCTTTCCTAAAAAGGCACACAGCACCATCCCGTGCATCGCATACCCCACCGTCGATGCGGGTGCATTCCCAAAGGAGAGCGATAAACTCACCATCGTGGAGGTAACTAGGGGCAGCAAACCGGGCATTGCTTGAAAAATGGGTGCACATAACATTCTTAAGAGTTGCATAGCTGCCCGATTCTGTGGATTTGTCATCAAAGGCAAGTCAACCAGTTGCTCGATCTGTCTGCCCTGAAGTTGGCTAGCCAGGGCTTGCAGCGCTTTACCAATCGTGGCTTTGTCAGGTTCGCTGGGGAGATCGATCCCCAGTAGTCGCAGGGCATCTCTACCCACTGCGATCGCCTCCAACATCTTGCCCTGGGCTGTCTGGGCGGCAATTTGAATTTCGTAAATTTTAACTTTGTCTACAATCGTCTTAGCATTCTGCAATACCTGTGCTGCCATCTCTTCCATACCCTCAAGGTCAGCATTCAAATAGGCAGCTTCGGTAGCAGCAATATAGAGATTTAGGGTCAACTCATACTGACTTTGCCAGCAGTCGGCTGTCAGTAGCTCAATCCCTGTTTGCAGATAGATATTTGCCGCAGCGTAGGCGGTAGAACTTCTTGCCTTACCTCCCGCTTCTAAGTTGAGTTTAACTAAGGCTTCTCGTTCGCTTAATTGATTGATTAACTCAATTCCTTGATTCAAATGCCCCACAATATCAAAGAGTTTTTCTTCTCTTTCAATATCCGAAGAATTTTGTAGCATTAACTGTCCAATTTTCAGATGAGTGGCTTGTTTTTGGTCGTCGGGAATCAATGAATAAGCCGCTTGCTGAACGCGATCGTGCAGAAACCGATAAGTCCGATTGGCAACAGACTGAGCGTTAGATTGAGCATCTATTTGAATTAAATCATAGCCTTCAGTTATCAGTAAAATCAGTCCTTCTTGCAAGGCTTTCCAGAGTGCTGATGCTGTTTGTTCTGGTAATTCTTCGCTGACTACTGCTAATGTCTCTAAATCAAACTGCGCCCCAATGCAAGCCGCCAGCTTGAGAACATCCTGAGTTTCTTTCGGCAACTTCTGCAATTGCGCTGCCATAAACTCCACTACATCCGAGGCGTGGGTAAGTCTAGATCGAGCAACATCGCACTGCCAATGGCGTACATCCCAGTCAAAAATAATTTGACCATCTTCATACAATGCCTTGAGGAATTGAGTGGAGAAAAAGGGATTCCCTTTAGTTTTTTGATAAACCAATTCTGTCAAAGGTTGAGCCAAGGTGCGATCGCAAATTAGCGTATCTGCCACCAACTGATTCATATCAGCTAAACTCAACGGTTGCAGCGTAATAGTATTTACCACTGCTCCAGACTTAATAATCTCATCCACCGTCAACATAAACGGATGAGTAGAGCAAACTTCATTATCCCGATAAGCTCCTAAAACTAACAGATGCCCCGTATCCTCCATTAACAGTTGAAGCAATTTTAAGGATGCGGAATCTGCCCACTGTAAATCGTCCAAAAACATCACTAAGGGATGTTCGGCGGTGGTAAATACTTGCACAAACTTTTGCATCAGCAAATTAAAGCGATTTTGGGCTGCACTACCCGACAATTCTAGTGCAGTCGGTTGAGCGCCAATGATGCGTTCTAATTCAGGAATTACCTCAATTAGCACTTGCCCACTCTCGCCTACTGCTGTTAGAATCAAGATTTTCCAAGTGTGCAACTGAGCATCGGATTCTGATAATAATTGCCCCATCAATTCCCGAAATGCTTGCACAAATGCACTGAAGGGAATATTGCGCCCAAATTGGTCGTATTTGCCTTTAATAAAATAGCCCCGCTGTCTGGCAATCGGTTTATGAACTTCGTTCACTACTGCGGTTTTACCAATCCCAGATAAGCCAGCTACCAGCATCATTTCGGCGCTACCTGTACTGACTCGTTCAAAGGCTGCTAATAGATTAAAAACTTCAGTTTCTCTGCCATAGAGTTTTTCGGGAATAAGGAAACGGTCAGTAATATCCCGCATTCCTAAGTCAAATTCTTCTCTGCTATCCGTTTCTTGTAATTGAGCCAGACACTTCTCTAAATCGTGCTTTAGCCCTAATGCAGTTTGATAGCGATTTTCTGCATTCTTTGCCATCAGTTTACTGATGATTTGAGATACAATTAGCGGAATTCTGGGATCGATTTCCTTCGGCGGAATCGGCTGTCTGGCAATGTGGCAGTGAACTAACTCTAAAGCGTCTTCTGTCTCAAAAGGCAGTGTTCCTGTCAGCAATTCGTACAAGGTGACGCCGAGCGAGTAAAAGTCCGTGCGGTAATCGAGAGTGCGATTCATCCTGCCAGTTTGTTCGGGTGAAATATAAGCGAGGGTACCTTCTAAAATGTTGGGGTTTTTCAGGGTTGGCATTTCTCTGGTTAACTGGGTAGAAATGCCAAAATCAATAATTTTTAATTGTTTCGTTTCCGGGTTGTAAACAATATTTGAGGGGTTAATATCTTTGTGGATGATGTTGGCGCTGTGAATTTGCCCTAAAATTTTAGTTGTGGCGATCGCAATTTGCAGAAATTCCTCCAGAGTAAACTTTCGCTGCTGCATCCATATTTTTAAGGATTCGCCGCCAAAGTCCTCCACAAACATCACGAGACTGTTTTGGTATTTTTGCAAGTCATAAACCTGCACGACTCCCGCCTCTTTTAACTCTTGGGTGATGCGGTATTCGGTGCGGTAGCGAACCAATTCTTGAGGTGTGGGGTAGCTTTCTTTGAGCAGTTTGAGGATAATCGGCTGGTTATCTGCTTCCCGAATCGCCCGGTAAACTAGAGAGTTGACACTTTCGTAAAGAACCGTCACAACCGCAACGCCTGGAATAGAGAGCATATTGATTTTTAGGGTAAAATTTAACGCTAAGTAAAAACGCACCAGCTTTGTGTATAGAATAGCACGTTAGAAGGGAAAAAATAGGGTTTTTTAACTAATATTTAGTTTTTCGGCAGCTCGTGGCTTTCAGGTGGTCTGATATATAGCAATCCTTGCAGGAATCGTAAATTTTTTACCCCACCCCAGCCCTCCCCTTAGCAAGGGGAGGGAGTAAGAAATTCACATTAGATTAAAGTTAAATTTTAGTTGTAAATTCCACATAAGACCAGACTCATTTCACCTCTTGCTTTTGCAACAACAATGCAGGCAGAGGTTTGCTACCAAAATCAACCAACTCACCAGCCACAGGCAGCCATTCATCATTTAGTTCTTGACAAGCAACGGCTATTACCCTATCAAAACTATCGTCGCAGGGGATGATAATTTCATAAACAAAACCATCCTCAGCGGTCAAAAAAGCATCTCGTATATCGATACTTCCAGACCGAACCAGTTTAAACCGACCTATAGACATGGGAACATAAAGCCATCTTCCCATTTCTTTTGTTTGGCTCGCCCAAACGGCAAGAAATATCTGTTCTGACGCATTTCGGCAAGCAAATAGGCACGGTACATCGTAATATTCGTACACCTCGATAATTTCCAATTTGCCTAGTTGAGTAGACTCTGGAAGCAGGCTCATAACTATACCTCACTCAGTGACATCAACAGCTTCAAATAAAGTCAAGGCTTCAACGTTAACTGGAACCCACCAACTGTGGTGAGAATTCTTAGTACCCGGTGAGGGAGTGTGCTTGATTCGTCCTGAATCGGGAGTCAAATTTGCCACAGCAACTTTCATGTTTTTAAACCGACCAGTTCTGCGGTTAACCGTGACATCATTTCTTGAATTAAAAACAGAGAGAGCACAGGAACGGCATTCTTTTTCGCTGTCAGGAAATTGCCGATTTGGGTAAAGTTGGCGCACTGTCAAAAAATCATCAGCCGTTGCAGCATCTTGTTGAATCAGGCGGTAAACTCGATCGCACGGCCCTTTAGCGTCATTTGGCGGGCAATCAGGTGGGAAACAGTCGGGCCACTCCATTTGATAACCTCTGAGATGATTTTGATCTACTTCCCCTTACCCTTCCCCAAAAACTCCCGCAGCCGCAACAAACTAGCCGTTTGTCCCAAATTCAGCGGTAGCAACGACACTCCCTCCAACCGAGACTGCACCCATCCGTCGCCCCAATACCACTCGTGAAATCCGTCAATTCCCTGACTCAATAACAGCCGCAGACAATTTGACTCAGCAATATCAACATGATGCTGAACAGCCACCGGGCCCAGCCAACTCGTAAACGTCAAACCTTGAGAAAATTCTTCCGGTAAGCCACTGGAGAACTGTTGCGGCCACATCCATTGCTGCAATTGACTCGATCGCACCAAACTATCCCGAATCGCCTTTTCCGAAGCTTCAAGCTCAATCCGCAGGTTGCTTTGTTGAAAATTACCGAACATAAGAATTTTAGATATAAGTGCCAGTCTCTTAAATGTAACTTATTGCAACGCATCCAGTTGTAAGGTGCGTCGCTCTTAAATGTTCGATTTGGTTTGGAGATTGTCGATCGCGACGCACCCTACGATATGTTGTAAGGTGCGTCGCTCTTAAATGTTCGATTTGGTTTGGAGATTGTCGATCGCGACGCACCCTACGTTAATCTGGTGCAAGATGTTCGATCGCACATCAATGTCCATCCCTGTTCCAAATCACTAAAAAATTTAATAATTTCGATCGCATATATCGCCCCAAACACAATTTTCGTATCCAATTGTTAAGCTCTGTTGCATTTCGTTTAAATCTCCCCTCCTCACCCCACGGCATCGAAACTCCGTGATACCATCACACATGAGTAAAGACTTATAGAAAAAAACTGGGGAGAAAAACTTTGACACTAAGGGTTGCAGTAGTAGGTTCAGGGCCGGCCGGTTCTTCCGCCGCCGAAACACTCGTAAAAGCAGGCATCGAAACATACCTATTCGAGCGCAAATTAGACTACGCCAAACCCTGTGGCGGCGCAATTCCCCTGTGCATGGTACAGGAATTTGACTTGCCGCAAAGCATTATAGACCGCCAAGTCAGAAAAATGAAAATGATTTCCCCCTCCAATGTAGAGGTGGACATCAATATTGAAAACGCCGACGAATACATCGGTATGTGTCGCCGCGAAGTGCTCGATGGCTTTATGCGCGATCGGGCGGCTTCCCTAGGTGCCAAACTAATTAATGGTACCGTTCACACCTTAGAGATTCCCGGCAACAATAAAGACCCCTACATTCTCCACTACGCCGATCACTCCAACGGCGCAGCAATGGGAATTCAGAAAACTCTGAAAGTAGATTTGGTGATTGGGGCTGACGGTGCTAACTCTCGTGTGGCAAAGGCGATCGACGCTGGTGATTACAATTATGCGATCGCCTTCCAAGAACGCATCCGTCTGCCGGAAGATAAAATGGCTTACTACCACAACTTAGCCGAAATGTACGTCGGCGATGACGTATCTACAGACTTCTACGCTTGGGTGTTCCCCAAATACGACCACGTAGCCGTCGGTACTGGCACGATGAAAGTCAATCAAGCCAGTATCAAAAAGCTCCAAGCAGGCGTCCGCGCCCGTGCTGCTAAAAGACTCATGGGGGGTGAGATCATTAAAGTGGAAGCTCACCCCATCCCAGAACATCCGCGTCCTCGCCGGGTTGTGGGCCGAGTTGCTCTTGTAGGCGATGCCGCCGGTTACGTTACCAAGTCTTCGGGCGAAGGTATCTATTTTGCCGCGAAGTCTGGCCGGATGTGCGCTGAAACGATCGTGGAGATTTCTCAGCAGGGCACGCGCATTCCAACTGAACAGGAAATCAAGCTTTATCTGAAGCGTTGGGATAAGGCTTATGGGATTACTTACAAAGTGCTTGACATTTTGCAACGGGTGTTTTACCGTTCTGATGCTACTCGCGAAGCTTTTGTGGAAATGTGTGCCGATCGCGATGTGCAGAAACTCACATTCGATAGCTACTTGTATAAGACTGTAGTACCGGCAAATCCTTTCATTCAAATGAAGATTACTGCGAAAACTATCGGTAGCTTGTTGCGCGGTAATGCTTTAGCTCCTTAATTTCGAGTGGTTAATCGCACTTAGTATAAAAAAGCGGGCTGTTCAGAAAACAGCTCGCTTTTTTGATCTGGTTTGTAGTGAGGACTTTAGTCCTTCTTGATTAAGAGAAGAAGGACTGAAGTCCTCACTACGAACCTGTTATTAATTCAAGCTCAATTGCACTAAGGTATCCGGTGCGAGGAAGTGGGAAATGTGATAAGCTCGCTCTTCTGTTTTTAGCAGGATTTTTTCGTAGAGGTAGCGCGTAGCTCGATCGCCCAAACTTTCAGCTTGTCCTGCTTGACGCCGTAGCAAACCCATAATAGCTTGCTCCGCAATCAAATCGTGTTCCAACATTTGGCGGCAGGAATACACGCCGTCAGCTTCAGGAGCAAAACAGCACAATTCGGCTAATTTGCTAAAGCTAGCTGCTGGTATACCGCCCAATCCGTTCAAGCGTTCCCCCAATTCGTGGACGTTATCTTGAGCTTCTCCGTAGCTTTCTTGAAAAAATTGGTGCAAGGAGTAGAATTCTGCTCCTTCCACTACAAAATGATGTTTTTGATATTGCAGGTATAGCGCCTGAAAACTCGCTAGTAGCGCGTTCATTCCTTCACAAATCGGTGCTGTGACGGAATGTTCCAACAAAATTGGGTTTTCAGCTAAGTGACCAAATGGTCTCAATGCACTCTGAATCTGGGCCATTAGTGTTCTCCTATCAATAGGCAGTTTTGTTGCCAGTAGAGTCAGTCTAGCACCGCTTCTAAAAACCTACAGAAATCTGTAAATCTAACTCAGCGGTTTATGTTTAGCCTAGATTAAGTGCTGTAAGCTTCCTGATTGCTCAGGTTGGCCGTGGGGCTTCCCAGTTAGAGACTGCTTTTATTAGCAGAGGACTTCCATATTTGGTTTTTTGATGATTAATTTGTGCCAAGTGTGTTTCTGTGGTTTTCACGCCCAGTCAGCTTTAGCAACCCGCACCAATCAAGCGTTTCTCCAGTTTATAACGATTATTGCTTGGCGATGGTCATAGTCTGAAAAATCTAGACAAGTCTAGGTTTTTCGGCTACTGTTTTAAACCCTAGATTTTCCAGTCAAGCAGGGTCTGCCCCGATAGTGGCAGAGTTTGTATAATAGCAAAATTTTTTCCAAAACCTATTGAGAATAATTAGCAGTTGTGTTATGCTTTAAAAAGATGCTCGTTCTGAATGCTTCCTGAAAATAGAACAGATTAAGAGCAAAAATTAATGCAAATGATTATTGTTGCTAGAAAAAATGAATCCAGCAGATCCAGAATTGGCAGTTTGTGAGATTGTCGAAGTCAGTTGGCTAGACAGATGGCAAGTTTACAGACGCTTGCAAGAACTAGAAATTCCCTGCTGGTGTGGAATCGATCAACCTTTGCGGACTCAAATCAACACTGTCAAGGAAGCTGCTCAGCTAATCAGCGTGTTGAAGCAAGTCAGCGCTTCTAGGGCTGAGTTGGTGGAGTGGCTAGAGTGCTGCTGGCGAATACGCAAAAACCAGTCATCTGAAGGTAGAAGGTAGAAGTAAAAATGATGCGATTTAACCAGTAAATACCTTTAGATACGACGTTTTTTGGGTCAACATTGATAATTTTTACCGAACAGTCAACAAAGGAGCCACAATCATGTATACATCTTGCAAGCAAGTTTCAGAGTTTAGCTTAGAAGGAGAAATCCTCAGTCTGATTATTGAAGATGGTTATAAATTAAAGTATTTGCGAATTTGCAGCGATCGCGGCATAGAATACTTAGTCAAACTGTGTAAGGAATTGCGGGAATCTCTATCGTCCGTTTTGACACCTGGTTTGAGAGTTCTGGTTGCTGGCGAGAAACAGCTAAACTTGAAAAATGGGAAATTAAAACTCAAAGCTTATAGCTTGAAACTTTCTGGTAGCAATAACGGAGCATCGCCACCGCTAGAGTTGGCAAATGCACCTGTTGCGTTTGTGACATCGCCTCGCGCGATCGACAATAACTCCATCCCCTCTGGCACAGCATCTAAAACAGCGGTAATTTCAGGTAAAACCAAAGCCAAAATATTAATATGTCAAAAATCTGACTGCCAGAAACGCGGCGGTGCAGCAATATGCAAAGCCTTAGAAAATGCTCTAAATTCTCGCGGTTTAGCAGAACAAGTTACTGTTCAAGGAACCGGATGTCTCAAACAGTGTAAAGCTGGGCCAAATATCGTTGTGATGCCAGACAAAACTCGCTATAGTCGCATTAAACCTGCTGAAATTCCAGCAATACTTGATAAACATTTTACAGCTAAATAGAAGGAAGAAGGAAGAAGAAAGAAACGATTTCCAATGCCCAATGCCCAATGCCCAATGCCCAATGCCCAATGCCCAATGCCCAATGCCCAATGCCCATTTCAGGCGATTTTCCGAAAAAAAGGCAAAAAATGACAAAAACTGTGAGCTAGGTTCTTCCTGCTGGAGAATATAGCAGGATAGACTGTAGGTTAGACTTTGTGAATATTGGGATAAAAAGCCATGTCAGAAGCTGATCTTCAAGCCAATCAGCACCAACCGCACTCTATTTTACGATCGGATATCGAATCATTGGGGCCAGATTTTGCTGGTGACGGGGGCTTTGAGCCGATCGACCCCCATCCGACAGATACTCCCGCAAAAGTTCGGCAAACGCCAGAAGAAGACTGGCAAACAGTCGATTTTCCCAACGCCATCAGCGTAGATGCAATTCCCACAAAGCCTGAAACAAAAAATTTGCAATCTCACGCACAGGCAACTCCCGCTGATTCGCCCCCGATTTCAGACAATCTCAAAAATCTGCTGGCGAATAGCGAACAAGCTAAGGGCAAAGGATCGACTCCAGTCACTCTGATGCAAGCGCTGCACGAATGCAACCGCGATCTCTTAGGGCGAATCTCCCAGCTAGAAACAGCACTCCAAGAGTCCCAAAAAAACTTGCTGGTTCGGGAAACCTTGCTAGAACAGCGAAATGCCGAACTCCAAAACACTCAGGAACAATTGACCAGGCTTTTTGGCAAACAGGAAGTTTTTAATCAAACTCTGCAAAGTCAAGAAATTTCAGTCGAAAGCTTAACTAAGCAGTTGGCAACTACCCAAACCAGACTAGCTATAATTGAGCGAGAATCTGCCACTACGGTGCAGCGCTATAACGAACAGTTGCATCAACTTGTAACTACAGAAAATGTTTGCAGAGAATTGCGATCGCGCTTGCACCGTCAGCAGCGCCACACTTTGCAATTTAAAGCGGCTTTAGAAAAAAGTCTGGAGATGCCCCAAAAGTCGATCGCGAATATTGAGAAAGTTGACAATACAGAGGATCGGGCTAGCGCACAATTAGAATCCTTACTCGCCGCCGTTAAAGCCCAAAGTGTCCCCCTGCCTCCAACATTCAACTCTTCCCCTGTCCAACCTTGGTCTGATCCATCTGAACCGCATCCAGAGGTAGCGACTTCAGAACAGCCCATCGGCGCGGAATCCTTGGTAAGTCAGGAGTTCAACACATTAGCCGAAGCATCGGGCATTCAGTTGCACGAGAACGAAAATTTCTCGCAAACAGAGTCGAACCCAAGGATTGCGGAGGCTCAACAGTTACTGGTTGAACCTGAAACAGAAAGTGCTACTGCAAAATATAGCAGCCCAGAATTGATCGGGGCTGCTAAAATTTTGAGTTCTGTCGAAACATTTGGCATTCAAGAAGTGCGATCGAATCCAGTCCAGCCTACGGCATTCGGGGAGCCCCAGTGGCTGACTTCGATGATCAGTCCGCTGCGGACCGCTAAGAAGCGTCGCTCGCTTGCTGAGATTGAATTGCCAAGTTTTCGATAGTTAACTCACATTGCTAGTTATCATGCCAAATCCGGCTAAAATACCCAGAGTGATCAACCCGGATTTGGTATACCAACCGCAAGCATTGATCTCGATCGCACAAGATTCATACTAAATAGCCAAATACTCTGCTAAACTTGTGTGGACTCGTCTTTAAAAACAAGTTTATTAATTTTTGCGAAGCCGTTTATTTTTGTACCGAAATCTGCTATGAAAGATTATGGTGTTTAATGTGTTTGTGAGTAAGTCCTTAGTCAGCAATTAAGTAGACAAAATTGTACACTTGTAGACAAACTACGTTGAGGTCGAACAATAGTCAAACCGTGGGCATATCCAAGATATACCACTGAAAGAAAGAACTTACAAATGTGAAAGTTGCGGTCATTCGATGGACAGAGACTTGAATGCAGCGATTAATTTATCACGTTTGGCTAAAGCGTGAAAGCTTGCCGAGGGATAGCCGCTCCCATGCTCCCGATGAAGCAAGAAGCAAATGTATAGACTTGTCTAGTATTTGTATAGCAGTAAATATTAGCTAAAAGTATCGGAACATCTACTCCTATGGCTCGCGAGCCGATTTCTACCTGGTATTTTACCCTAGTTGTCGTTCACTTAGAAAACCGTTTTCTATTGGTACAAGAACGCAAGTACGATCAGCAGTGGTATCTCCCAGCAGGGAGAGTGGAAAAAGGAGAGACTTTGCTGGAAGCGGCGGTGCGGAATACGGTTGAGGAAGGGGGCATTTCCGTCGTTATTGAAGGGATTCTCAGGGTAGAGCATACAGTGATGCCTAGAGGAAATGTGCGTATGAGGGTAATTTTTGTGGCTCGTCCAGAAGACAAAACCCCGCCCAAGAGCAAGCCGGACGAACATACTTTGTGTGCTGGCTGGTATTCTCTGAAGGAATTAGACCAGTTGTCCCTGCGGGGAGAGGAAGTTCGGGAAATTTTTCAATATATGTCCAGTGGTGCTCCAATTTATCCGATCGACTTGCTCAGTATGGAGGGAGCACCTTTTAAGATGCACCGATATCGGTGGTAAGTCAACAGATAACCAATAACCAATAACCAATAACCAATAACCAATTCTCAGTTGTCATGAATGACTCTTTCTCCTTAGCCAACGCCCTTTCCGAACCGCTGCGCCAGCCCTTTTGGTGGGCAGCTTTAGCTTCTGTAAGTCTTCACGGAGTGCTAGGAGTTAACGCACCTAAAATCTCAAATCTAATTTATGGTGGCAATTCATCAAACAATCTGCCCGGTTCAGTTGGATTGGTAGAGCTAACTCCTACGGAAATGGAACGACTGCCACAAACTATACCGCCATTAAAATCTAATGGTAAGTTACCATTGTCGATCGCACCAGTTCCACTGCCACCCAGCATCACCCCGCCCTTACCGCCAGCCCCAAACGCAATTAACCTACCAGCCCTCCCACCGGGAATGCCACCTCCAGGATTCTTTTCCCCCCTTCCCCCTTCTCCTCTGCCCTCCTTAACTCCCCCGATACCTCCGACAGATTCAACCCCCACTGTTGGCGAAACCCCAACTGTCAAAATACCCCTAGCTATCCCGCCACAGCCACCCGCCAATCAACTTTTCCCGCCCCCCGTTAATTTCGATCCGATTATTCCACCACCACCACCATCATCACCGCCAACAGAATTGCCCCGGTTTCTTCCAGGCGAATCTGGGGAAACGAACCCGGACGCACTGCGACGTATGATAGAAAGAGCCGCAGTGCCTGGTCTGACATCTGCAACTGATATCGCTACCCCAAAAGACTTCCAACCAGGTGGTAGGTATTCGTCGGAACCCGATCGAGGTCAGCAAAATACAACCCCAAAAACTCCCGAACAAATAGCGCAGGAAGATTTTGATCTGAAAAATAAAGCTTTTCAAGGAGGACAATCTTCAGACCGATCGAGCGCTCAAAAAAATCAAGCACAACAAGAAAGTAGAAATAGATATCTTAACGTGTTTCAAGAACTTCAAGCAGCTTATCCTGACTTGCTCCCGATGAAGCAGACTTTTTCTGTAAATCCTGTTTATCCGCCAGCAGCTTGTTCCGAAAAACTCGAAGGAATAACAATGTTCGGAGCAGTTGTCGATCGAAAAGGTGAGGTCAAGGCTTTGTCTGAACGAACCAAGATTAGCTCGGCAGGTTCGGCCATTCTTGATGATGCGGCTAAAGATGCGGCTACAGATGCGATTATGAAAAATGCTCTAAAATTTCCACCAAACAGTACGCATGGGCTGTATCAATTGGCTATCCCATTTAAATATGATGAAAAAGTTTGCAGTGGCACTCCTGCAAAGGCATCGCCAGCCCCAACAGGGCCAAAACCAACGCTTCCACAATTGACATTACCGTCTCCAGTTCCACCAGTGCCAAGCCCAGTAGTTCAGCCGTTGCCCTCCCCAGCCCCCACAGCTCAACCGAAACCACGAACTCAGCAATCTCCTTTGCCTCAACCGAAACCAGGAACTCAGCAATCGCCATCTCCTTTGCCTCAACCGCAGCCAGGAGCTAGAGATTTACTGTTACCTCAACCGCAGTCAGCGCCTGAAGAGTCGCCTGGCCCTGAACCGCAGCCAGTATCCGAAGAGTCAGTGACTCCTCAACCTACTGCTTCTCCGACTACCGAGCCGTCGCCGACAGCATCTCCTACTCCTACTGCTTCTCCTGTGGCTGCACCGTCGCCGACTACGGAACCGTCGCCGACAGCATCTCCATCTCCTACTCCTTAGTTGCGGTATTAATATAGAGTCCAAGGCAGTGCCGTATCCCTACCCAAATTAATTGTTGATAGAGTCCAAGGCAGTGCCGTATCCCTACTCAAATTAATTGTTGATAGAGTCCAAGGCAGTGCCGTATCCCTACCCAAATTAATTGTTGATAGAGTCCAAGGCAGTGCCGTATCCCTACCCAAATTAATTGTAAGGACACGACACTGCCGTGTCCTGATTTTTAAGTAAAATTCAATTGTATTGCACTTTATACATTTGAAATAAGTCGCCACTTTGCTTTTTTACTACTTTTGCACCGGCGGTTTTAATCAGTTTTTCCCAATCATCAAGTTCTTCTAAAAATACCTCGCCTGTTCGGTAAGTTTCCAGAATTGCCCAATCTTCTGCTAAGGGAGCATTGGGGTTGAGGACATCAAAAACAAAGTGACCGCCCGGTTTTAATACTCGCTTAACTTCTGCCATGACAATAGCCCAATAATCTATGGGAAAATAGCAGCTAAAGCCTGTGGCGATGCACAAATCAAATTGATCTTCTTCGTAATTTAAGCGATGGGCAGGGGCCAGTTCTACGCCTTTAAATAGCTTGGAATTGAGTTGAGGGCCACGGGCGTTTAAGGCATCTCGCGCGGCGCTGCTGATTTCTTGCCCGTAAAAAAAGGCTTCCCAATCTCGCCAAGGGTAGATCAGAAAGCTGACTCCGCAGCCAATATCTAAACAGCGCTGATTTTTTTGGGGTTTAGCAATTTGCCAGAAGGGAGAAACTGTTTTGGCTTGGAGGGTGCCGGCGACAGACTCCAGAAAAATTGGCATTGCTTCGACTTCTTCGGGTAGGGCGAAGGGTTCTCCTCGGTATTCGCGATCGAACCGAGCGGCAACTGGGGAGAGTAAAAGTGGCCAGCTATCTGATTTGTCCTTGCTAAACCAATTTTGCTCTGGACTAGAAGCTAGGCGATCGGACTTTTTAGACATTCTTGAATTACCTTTTGGAGGCTTTGAGAGCCTTTGTAAAGTTTTGGCGATAAGGCTTATTAAAAATTAATGCAGGCCACAGTAGTGCTAGCTTCAGCCGATTGGGAAAACTGCGATCGAAGTTTGTGCGATCGAAACCATTCCAAAATTTCCAAATCCCTGCACCGTAAGCGATCAGTAATCCCAAGCCAATTAACTCACTCATTTAAATAACCCCTAAGCAATTGAGCGGATTTTGGGTCAGTTCGTCAAACTGCTATGTCTAATCTATCATTTCTTCGGCGCTAAGGACAATTTGGACACTGGTTTTTTGTAGCGCCTGCTACCAGAGCAGAAAGTTACTTCCCAAAGTTTGTGAGACACAGAGATAATTAATTAACAAACAGCCGGGAAGTCTAAGGGTATATTTAGAGGGGATGAATCTGAGCGTTAGGCGAAGTACCCCGACTAAATTACCGCAGGGATGAAAGGCTCGTTGGTCGGAGGAACGGAGCCAAACATTATATCCGACTATAACAGATCAATCTTCTGGAGCATCCTGATTCTCAATATACTTCCTAAGTGTGGAAACAGTTACACCTCCACAAGACGCAATAAAGTACGAATTTCATGTTTCTTTTGATTAGTAATATTGGATTTATGGGGTACACCAACTATACTGTGGGAAGGTCGAAAAAAAGGAAGTTTCCAATGCAACTCACGTACAAATACCGCTTAAAACCCACAAAAGCACAATTGGTAACGATTGCGACTCACCTAGATCTCTGCCGTCGGCAATACAACTACCGCCTCAGCGAAAGGTTTAGATGGTGGGAATCCACGAGAACACCTATCAACGCCTGCCCCTTAACTGCCTCCATAGTTCCTGTTGAGGAGATTTATCAAAATATTCCCTTAACTAGGGTGCAAACTAGGGATGGCAGAAAAAAGGATGAATCAGGCAATCCTGTAACTAGAAAAGGTGATGTTTTCTCAAATATTGAAGGTGGTTACGTGCAGTGGCAAACTATCCAGTTAGCTGATCTAAAAAACACTAAGAAACTATTCTGTGACTACAAAACTTTGAATTCTCAGGTTTTGCAGGATGTAGTCAACCGAGTAGAAACTTCCTTTTCAAATTTCACCACGCCCGATAAAAATGGCAATCGCAGAGGGAAGCCAAAGTTTAAAGGATTTCACTACTACAAATCTTTCACTTATCCTCAATTAGATAATTTAGATATTATCAAGGATGAGCAAAATAGGATTTGTATTAACCTTACCAAAATAGATCAAGTACCGATAGTTTTCCATCGCCCAATACCAACAGGATTCAAAGTCAAGACGGGGACAGTTATTAGAGAAGCAGACGGGTGGTATATTGCCCTGACGCTAGAAGATAAAACGGTTCCCGTGACGGTTGCAGAAATTCAACCGACTGATAAAAACACTCTTGGTATTGACTTAGGAATCACTAATTACGTTTACCTTTCTAATGGTGAGAAAGTCGAGAACCCTAGATTTTTCAGGAAGTCTGCCGAGAAATTGGCAAGACTTCAAGCAAAGCTAGCTAGTAGAATTAAAGGTTCTAAATCTTGGCAGATTATCAAGAGCAAGATTGCTAGATTGCATCAATTCGTGACCAGGGCGAGACTTGACTTTCAATTCAAAACAGCACAGGAGCTGTTTAGCAAGTGTGATGTTTTGGTGGTTGAAGATTTGAGTGTCAAGAATTTGACAAGACGTGCTCAAGCTAAAACCGAGATTGACAGTGACGGTAACTTGGTTTATTTACCAAACGGTCAATCAGCTAAAAGTGGCTTAAACAAATCAATGCTTGATGCTGCTCACGGTCAATTTGCCAATGTTCTCAAGTATATTGCTGGGAAGTTGGGTAAGAATGTTTTGTTCGTCGATCCGAAGGGGACTTCTCAGCACTGTTGGAATTGTCTCAATAAAGTACCGAAAGAGTTGTCGGAAAGATGGCATTCTTGTCGGTGCGGAGAGTCTTTAGATCGAGATGAAAACTCGGCTAAGCTGATCAAAAAGATTGGTCTAATTCATCAAAGTGGCGGGGGAACTTCGTCACTCAAAAAAGCCCTTGCACAAAGGGAAATAGAAGCTTGCGGTCTAACTGTACTCAGTTGACCGTCAGGTTCGTTCACGACCTGATAGTTGATGGCTTAGCCAACAATTTTAGATTTTAGATTTTCGAGTTAAAAAAATAATCAGGAGTGCTTTTTTAAGCAAGGAGGATTTTATGCGTGCAGTGCTGATGGCTGGGGGGTCGGGAACGAGGCTCAGACCTTTGACGTGCGATTTGCCAAAACCGATGGTGCCTATTCTAAATCGCCCGATCGCACAACACATTATCAATTTGCTAAAAAGGCATCATATTACCGAAATTATTGCCACGCTACACTATCTTCCTGATGTGATGCGCGAATACTTTGGTGATGGCAGTGAATTTGGGGTGCAAATGACTTACGCTGTGGAGGAAGACCAACCGCTCGGTACCGCAGGCTGTGTCAAAAATATTGCGGAATTGCTCGATCGCACTTTTGTGGTGATCAGTGGCGACAGTATCACAGATTTTGACTTGACGGCTGCTCTACATTTTCACCGCAGCAAGCAATCCAAAGCTACGTTAATTTTAACTCGCGTTCCCAATCCCATGGAATTCGGAGTGGTGATTACTGGTGAAAATCACCGAATCACTCGCTTTTTGGAAAAGCCCTCCAGCAGCGAAATTTTTTCCGACACTATCAATACTGGCATCTACATTTTAGAACCGGAAGTCTTGGACTACCTGCCGGTCGATCGCGAATGTGACTTCTCGAAAGACTTGTTTCCGATGTTGCTGGAAAAAGACGAGCCGATGTATGGCTACATTGCCGAGGGTTACTGGTGCGATGTTGGCCAGCTCGATGTCTACCGGGAAGCTCAGTATGATGCGCTGCGGGGAAAAGTTCAACTGGATTTGAACTACTACGACCAAGTGCGATCGGGATTATGGGTAGGTCAGAATACTTTTATTGACGATAGCGCGATCGTGGAAGCACCCGCAATGATCGGCAATAATTGCCGCATCGGAGCCAGAGTCAAAATTCAGGCGGGTTCAGTAATTGGAGATAACGTGACCATCGGGGCCGACGCCAACGTCAAACGTCCTATCGTCTGGAACGGCGCAATCATCGGCGAAGATGCTCATCTCAGGGCCTGCGTGATTTGCCGGAGTACCCGCGTAGACAGGCGCGCTCATGTATTGGAAGGTGCTGTTGTCGGCTCAATGTCAATCGTCGGAGAAGAAGCGCAAGTCGGGCCGAGCGTCCGCGTTTGGCCGAGTAAAAATATTGAATCCGGTGCCTTGTTA
This sequence comes from Oscillatoriales bacterium, assembly GCA_043718495.1. Classification (GTDB taxonomy): domain Bacteria; phylum Cyanobacteriota; class Cyanobacteriia; order Cyanobacteriales; family Microcoleaceae; genus Microcoleus. The sequence goes on from JAYSVM010000132.1 coordinate 37,615, forward strand.
AATCAGAATTTAATTTGGGGAGAACAAGCTAAACGGAACTTATTCGGTCAGCGGGGCGTTCAAGGACTGGCAAATGTGGACATTACCCCAGAATTTGCAGTTAAATTAGGCGCTGCTTACGGTTCTACTTTGAAACCAGGTTCTTCGGTATCGGTTTCTCGCGATCAGAGAAGTATTTCGCGCATGGTTTCGAGGTCTTTGATTGCTGGTTTGATGTCCGTGGGAATTAGTGTGGTCAATTTGGAATCGACGGCAATTCCGATCGCGCGCACCGTTTCATGTACTCTGTCAGTAGCTGGTGGGATTCATGTTCGCATTTCGCCCGATCGATCCGACCATATTTTAATTGAATTCTTCGATACCAAGGGCATCAATATTACTAAAGCGGCCGAGAAGAAAATCGAGGGTGCTTACTTTAAGGAAGATTTGCGGCGAGCGCTAATTCCTGAAATTGGAGAGATGTCATACTTTAACCAATCTCTTGACGTTTATTCACAAACCTTTGAGCGACAAATGAATGTTGAAGCAATTCGCTACAGCAATTCAAAGGTGGTAATCGATTACGTTTACGCGGTTTCCGGGGCATTTCTGCCACAAATACTAGCTAAGTTCGGCTGCGATGCGGTGGTACTCAATGCCAGTCTCAAACAGACTTCTCTGAGCAACGGCGAACGGGAATATTTGCTCGACCAATTGGGCCGAGTAGTCAAAGCACTCAGCGCTAATTTTGGGGTACAGGTATCGGCGAACGGCGAACAGTTAATTTTGGTAGATGAGTCTGGAATCGCAATTCGAGGGGAAATGCTGACGGCACTGATGGTAAATCTGATGCTAACTTCTCATCCGAAAGGTACAGTGGTAGTACCGGTTAATGCTTCTTCTGCGGTAGAGGCGATCGCCCGTCGCTACCAAAGCAAAGTAATCCGCACCAAAGCAAATCCAACTGCTTTGATGGAAGCAGCTAATAGGAATCCGAATGTGGTTTTGGGTGGTAGTGGCAATATGGGTTTTATTTTCCCGCAGTTGCATCCCGGATTTGACGGAATGTTCTGTATTGCTAAAGTGATAGAAATGATGACGATTCAGGAGCGATCGCTCGGACAGATTAAAGCTGAACTTCCCCGTGTCACTCACCGTAGTTACAGCGTTCGTTGTCCTTGGACAGTCAAGGGTTCGCTAATGCGATATTTAGTAGAAACTCATTCACCAGATAGTTTAGAATTAGTAGATGGAGTGAAAATTTTCAACTCCAGTGACGACAATTGGGTATTAGTGTTACCCGATGCTAGCGAACCAACAGTCCATATCTTCGCCAACAGCGAGGATCGAGATTGGGTATCTGAAACTTTGAAAGAGTACCGCACTCTCGTTCAAGATTTTGTTAGCCACAATGAAGCTGCTGTTCGGCAAGATAAATTCGGTAATGGGTAATTGGTAATGGGGAATAGGTAATGGGTAATGGGTAATGGGTAATGGGTAATTGGGAATTGATAATGGTTGCCAACTACAAAATGCTAAAAATTAGTTGTAAATTAATGCCCAATGCTTTTCGGCGAAGATGCTTTTCGGCCCAATTCCCCATGCCCAATTCCCAATTCCCAATTCCCCATGCCCAATTCCCAATTCCCAATTCCCCATGCCCAATTCCCAATTCCCAATTCCCCATGCCCAATTCCCAATTCCCAATTCCCATTTAAATCATGAATAGTTTCATTTTGATGGCGGAAATAATTCAACAACCGCAACTCCGTTTTACCGCTGAAAGTCAACTTCAAATAGCTGAAATGTTGGTACAGTTTCCAGGGCCTAAGCCTGAAGATCCACCCGAACATTTGAAGGTGATCGGATGGGGTAATTTAGCTCAAGAAATTCATGACAAATATCACGAGGGCGATCATGTGATTATTGAAGGCCGACTCGGCATGAATACAATTGAAAGAGATGGAATCAAAGAAAAGCGTGCTGAAATGACAGCTCAAAAAATTTCCAATCTCGGCACTGATTCCATGAATTCTATGAGTTCAGTTCCTGCAAGTAGAACCACACCGGAACCAGCTCAAATTCGCGACAGTGCACCTCCAACAGTGCCTAGCAATGTAGTTCCTATGGGTTCTAGAAACCGCAGTTCTAGCAGCACTCCAGGTGGCGCTAACCGGACTTCTAGCTCTGATTGGAACTCACAGCAGTCTCCAAATTCTGAGTCCGGCCCGTCAAACTCCTCTAACGAATCTGACAATCCAGATTTCGACCCGATTCCGTTTTAAGAAATAAGGTGCGTCACTCGATCGATCAGCCGTTCCATCAAGTGGCGCATTTTAATTTAAGGGCGATCCTCTTCGAGGGCTGCGCTAACGAATTTGGCTGAACTACGACTAAATCGCAATTTTTACAGCTTGATCGTCACAATTTTTTTCTTACTTTTTTCGTCGCGCAGCACGACTGTATTGTAGGGTGATGTATCCGTCCCCAGCGGAATTGGCATCTTAAAGCTGCCGCTCTTATGCTTAAGTTCGCCTAAATCAATGCTTTTTGTTATATTGCCATCTGTTGCTAGATAAGCGGTGAGTTCGCCTTTATAATCTTCAATCAAAAAGTCTTTGAAGAAAACGACTTCCCCAGCCTCGATATCGATAGCAAGGATGACCGTACCGCTAAATGTTGCGCCTTTTTGTTCTTCATCAACCGTGGCCATTTTAATTTCCGAGGGGTCTTGACCGGACATATCTGACATAAATTTTTTCTCCTAAGCGGAGCGCAATAATTAACAGTAATCCTACCTGACGCTAAGGGCGATCGCAAACCTCTTAGGAGGTATTTCTGCATCGGTCTTGCTTCTGCTATACAAATACTAGACAAGTCTAGACATTTGCTTCTTAGCCCAATTACCGATCTAATTCTGCCCGCACAATTTCCACTCCAAATACTTCTGCAAACTCAGCCACAACGATCGCCCTAACTACCTCAACATCAATCCCCGGAATAAACTGCTCCAAACTCCCCACAGGCTTATCTGGAATCCCGCAAGGTACAATTTGCCGAAAACCTGCCAAATCCGGGCATATATTTAAGGCAAAACCGTGCATCGTAATCCAGCGGCTGACTTTAATGCCGATCGCACCTACCTTACACCCATCCACCCAAACCCCAGTCATTCCAGCAACCCGTTCCCCCTTCAGCCCCAAAACATCCAGCACCCTCAGCAGCACCTCCTCCAACTGTCGCAAATACCAATGCAAATCCTGCTGATGACGGCGCAAATTTAAAATCGGATAGCCCACCAATTGGCCGGGACAATGGTAAGTCACCTCACCACCCCGCTCAACTCGGTGCAATTCCGGCTGAATTTCGCTATCAAATTTCAGAAATTCCAACTTCGCGCCCTGTCCCAAAGTGTAGACAGGCGGATGTTCCAGCAAAATCAGCACATCCGGCAAATCTGGATTTTCCCGGCGCTCTCGTACCAGTTTTTGCTGAATTTCCCAAGCTTCTGAGTAGGGCACTTGTTCCCAATCGAGGAGCCAGCAGGATGGAGAATTGAGATGTTGAGAAACAGAAGGTAAAAGCATGACAAAAATCAAGAGTGTTTTTACTGAATATTGACGCAGTTAAAATTAACTACCAGCCGGGAAGACAAGAGAGTATATTTAGAGGGGATTAATCTGAGCGCCGGGCGAAGTACCCCGTTGGGAATTACCGCGCTTGATGAAAGGCTCGTCGGGTGTAGGTACGGAAACCGACAATTATTTTTTTGTACCCCTTGATGCTCTGGAAATACTCTGATACTATAGGAGCAAGTGGGGGTGGAACTACCTCACTATAAAAAGCCTTTGCAAAAAAGGAAAAAGAAGCCTGCGGTCTAACTGTACCCAGTTGACCTTCAGGTTCGTTCACGAATTGTCAACACTTAAAAAAGATTTTGAAAATAAGTGTTTTCTAGAATACAAGGTGCTATTGTATTAACTAGACCCACGTTACAGAAGGGAGGGAGCTCTATGAAGCTTGTTATCCAGGGTAAGAATATAGAAATCACGGATGCAATTCGCGAGTACGTCAGTCAAAAAGTGGAAAAGGCAGTTAGCCATTTTCAAGCTTTGACTACCGAAGTCGATATACATCTGTCGGTAGCTCGTAACCCCAGGATCAATCCTAAGCAAACTGCTGAAGTGACAATCTATGCGAATGGTAGTGTAATCCGGGCTGAAGAAAGCACGGAAAGCCTCTATGCCAGTATAGATTTAGTTGCCGACAAGATTGCTCGTCAATTGCGAAAATTCAAAGAAAAACGCCACGATAACAAAACCAACAGCAATGCTAAAATGGTTGCTGTGGTGGAAGAACTTCCTGTCGTAGACGACTTAATTGGCGATCGAACTCCCGAACTTCCAGCCGAGGTAGTACGGACTAAGTATTTTGCCATGCCTCCGATGACTGTGCAAGAAGCTTTGGAACAATTGGAGATTATTGATCACGATTTCTATATGTTTCAGAATGCGGAAACAGGCGAAATCAACGTACTTTACCAACGCAAGAGTCATGGTGGCTATGGAGTTATCCAACCTCGTAATGCCAACGGCAATGGCAATAGTAAGAATGGCAAAACTGCCCACAACGCTGCACATGAAAAATCAGGCGCTGCGAAGGGTTAGATAACTGTGAATTGCTAATTGCGATCGCACAATCAAGACACGGCAGTGCCGTGTCCCTACAATTGATCGCGGTAGGGACACGGCACTGCCGTCTCCTCTATATTATTCCGATGCAACCGGAAGCGATATGATATCGAATGCGCTGCTATCGGAACTATTCATCTCTCTTCTATTTCTCTGTGTTCTCTGTGCTCTCTGTGGTTAAATCAATCCGATCTAATCATAAACGATATGACTCTTTAAACATGAAAAAACCAATCTAATTTCTAATAGTTTCCAAAGTTTTGAGTGCTTCTGAAACGTGTCCCTTAAAATCCAACATTGAGTCAAAAATATGCTTGACAACACCTTGTTTGTCGATCGCATAAGTCACTCGACCAGGCATAATCCATAGTGTAGCAGGAACACCATATAATTGACGCACTTTATTACCAGTATCGCTCAAAAGTGTAAAAGGTAACTGATATTTGGTGGCAAATTTCTGGTGAGACTGCTGCGAATCATCGCTAATCCCAATTACTTCTGCACCTGCGTCTTTGAAAACTTCATAACTATCACGAAAAGCGCAAGCTTCCGCTGTGCATCCGGGTGTATCGTCTTTCGGGTAAAAGTAGACGATAACATTTTTTTTGCCTTTAAAATCCTTGAGGCTGACGGATGAGCCAGTTTGCGAGGTTAAGGTGAAATCTGGTGCGATGTCTCCTACTTTGACTGTCATGTTTATTTAAGTGAGTGTTTTGTTTGTTGGATATTATACAGTTGAGTAGGGTGCGTCAGTAGAGTATTTTCGAGAAAGTTTAGAAAACTCTCAACTGACGCACCCTACAAGTTTATGTTTGCATCTTTGGACAAAATCAAGTTGAGCACGTTCAACTCGTTGGAGCTCAACAGATACTTATCTGTGAACATTTTAGATCGACTTTGTTCTAAACTGTAGCTTCTAAACACGATAAATGGGAAGTCTTGATACTTGTGCCCGATCGGCATTACGCTATCTACAGGATACATTGCTCGCATATAAGCCGACAAAATATCCCGAAACCGCCTGTCTTCCGGTTCTTCCAGCCCGCTGTCAGCAAAATACTCCTGCATTTCCTCCCCACTGACAAAAGCAAACAGCGGTATGGCATAATAGCGATCAAACTGTTGGCTAAGTTGTTCAAAATACTGAGTTTTCTCGACATCGCTATTCAGAAATTGCAAAAGCTCGATCGCACCTCCTGTTATAGCTGATCGTACATTCTCCGGGTACGACTTGCTATCCCTGATTTGATACATTTTGTGCAGCAACTGATTATCTACACATTTCTGAATTTGTTCGCGCAGCCGCATCTGGTATTTTTCCAGCAAATTTTGATTGGCTAGAGGCACTACCAACAAACTACCACAAATATGACCAATCTCTAGATGATCGTAACTCAGCAAACCATCCAGCGGATTGCACTTATCCAAAAACTTCTTGTTAAAATCATCCTGCATTTCCAGGTAGGAATTGCCCGTGTGACGAGAGTTATTAGAATTTGTTAAAACAAACTCCCCACGAGCCAAAAGCTCTTCTAAACTCGTATAAACCTCCTTTAGCAATCTATTTCCTCGGATACTTTCGCTCTTGAGCGTTTTAATTAGAGAAGCCATCTTGTTACCAAAAGTATCTCCCACTGCGGAAACCGACTTACCGCCGATGGGAATCATCACAAACTTTTCCCTACCTAAATTCCCGTATCCGACAATTCGCGTCATCACCGCAGTCTTCAGAATTAGCAGTAAATTCAACAAGCTCAATTTGCTTTCTTGTAGGGAAAGTTCGGCATCATCAGCATAATAAACCGCTGTATCAGACACGTAAAAAACCAACTCCTTGTCTTCACCGTCAAGGGTTTTACCATGTTTATCTTCGCCGCGCCCCCGATAAATTACCTGTATTACTTCCATCAGATTTTTCTCAATCTGGAAGTGAGCAATATCAACTAAAATGTGCTTCGTTTTCGGGAAAGATAAGCCGCGACTTCCCGATGCTGTCATAAAGATTACTTTAGCTGTATCTTTGCACTCCTGTATTTTTGCTTTCTCTTCTTCCGAGATATTCGCATGAATTTCTAGATAATCTGTAAACTGATTAAATTCTCGTTCTTTTTGAATTTTTTCAATCAATTCTGCCAATCTTTGCTTATTTTGAATGTATACTATGATTTGTTCTACACCGGGGATTGCCAATCGCTGATTGATATCCTGAATTATTTCAGACTGTACCCGTTTTACTAAATCATTATCCTCCTTTAAAGACGCATTTTCATTGTATTTAACAGTTTCTACAAATACCTTGTAAGTTATCTCTAAACTGCGGGCTGGATAAGAATTGGCATTGATTACCGTGGCAGGTAGCCGTTTGAATTCAAAAGGAGTGACTTGTAAAGGTTCAATGACATCCAAATTTTTAGGTAATTTTTTGAAATAGATTTTATCTGGTTCTGTGGATGTATCTTCCAGGTGCTGCTTAATCACATCATGGTCAACAATCGAAGCATCTGCTACAATAATTTTAGTATTAAAACCGTGCTGTGGCTTGTGCAACTCATGTTTTTTAACCAGCTTGGCAATTCCGGCTAAAAACTCAACGCCGCCATCATCTCCTGTAATTTCATCTATCATAATGAAGATGTGTTTGATGCGGCTAGATATTTCTTGCATTTTGGCGGGGATGACTAAGTTTTCTCGTTTGTTATAAGTATCTTGAAATATCTGTTCTAAATAATCAAGGGTACTTTGTCGATTTTCTTTCATCCTTAAAGATTGGATAGAAACAGTGGCCACAATATTATTAGAAGTTTTACAATTAATCAGGCTATAAATCCCATTGCAAATACTATTTAGCACTCCCATAGTTTTGAGGCTAGCTGGTTCAATTACGGTTTCATTCTTTCTGGCGATTTCTCGCTGGTGGTATTCTTTTACCTGATTTTCTGGATTGTCTTTGAGAAAATTAACCGTTTTTTGTGCAAAGTTTTTATTGTGGCTATTCGAGCTATACTTCACTGTACGCTTTCCCGAATAACTGGCGATAATATCGGAGTTTGTGTTAATACAGAATAGCCGATTGTCGCACAGCAAACCAGTGTTTTTATCCTTGAATTTCTCGATGATATCTAAGTTTACTTGCTTGCGGGGACTGACGTATAAGAATAAGAAACCGTCATTAATATGGGTTTTCAGGAAATTTGCGATCGCAGTTGTTTTCCCAATTCCCGGATTTCCAGTCAAAAATATATAAGTTTCATCAGATTGAAGCGCTTTCACAATCAATTGGGCGTGAGCATTTCTCAAATGCAAGCCGCGATTAATTTGTAATTTATCTGCTAGTTTATCTGATATAATATCAATGGAATTAACGAAATTCTCGATTTTTTCTGTATGACATACGGGTTTAGTAAGATTTTTATCAATTGCTAACAAAGAATCGACAAACTTTCGCCCTTCTTGGAAACTGCGAGCCGCGTTGAGTTGAATAACATCCAAGACTTCGGTGCGAGAATCACTAATTTCTTTGTTGGTAACTTCATTTTTGTAAATCTCGGCGCAAGTTGCTAATAACTTGAGTTTGTCCTTGCGTAGGGAAATTGTGCTAATATTGCGATCGGCATAACCCACCACATTAAACAAAACCTCAGCATCTTGTCCAAGGATACCAGTTTGTTGCAGAAATCCATAGAAACTGTGAGCATAGCTACCAGCCTGAATCAACTTAACGCTTTCCTTGTCCTTATACTTAAAAGCTGTGAAATAGCCTTTTAAATCCTCCGATAAATCTACACCTAAAGTGCTGGTATCCATCCGCAGATTAGAAAACACACTTTTGGAGCGCAAATAGCTAATTTCTCTGAGCAAATATTTCCGCATCACCTCTATTTCGTTGAGATTATCGACTTTTTCCGAAGTCAACGGAGGAGTAAACGCAGATAAATCAACGCACAGAATTCTAAAATCATTCTCATACTGTAACAACATCAGAGTATCAGCTTGCAAAAACTCACCCGTTTTCTTGTAGCGCCGGATGTACGAATTAATCTCATCATCAGATAAACTAATTCTGGCAGTTGTCAACTGAGACAATAGCTGTTTAAAGACTTCTTTCTCATCCTTTTTATAGGTTCTGATACTGTTATCATTACTAAAACTGCACTGACAATAGACAATTTCCAACCTGTGCAAATTCCAGCCAGTAGATTTGACGTACTCCCGGAAAAAGTTCAACCCACCCAGAAAGCCTTTTTGGACAAAGAACAAACTCCATTTTTCAGCGATTTCAGCATCTAAACTAGCGAGCAACTTAGCTTCTCTGATCATTTCCGCCATCATCTTTGGCAATTTTAGCTGCTGCAAATCTAGACGATAGGAATTTCCGAAATTATGAGCTAGTTTTTCCTTTTGAATATATGCCAAAATCCCGATGTTGAATCCAACCTCAAACAGTCGTCCAAAATCTGCACTGATCATGATTGCGTACCTCCATAACCGACATTCAAGACTTCTCTTACTTTATTCAAAAATGCCAGCGAATTAAAATCGGCACTCCCGCCAGCATGACTAAATATAGATAGATTACCAACAGAATCATCGCCGATAATATGAGCGTAGGGGTCAAGTTTCAAACTAATCTGTTGACGGGCTTCATACCTAGAAAAGTGGAAGATGGTTAAATAGTGCAGTAAAGTATCTTTAATTTCACCATCATACATCAAACCTTGGCGAATATCTTGGTCATCCAGAATGCCTTCGTATATATTCAACAGTGTAGAGTAAGAAATCACACCGTTGTAAAAGTTCTTTTCCCCTTGATCTACTTTGATACCATTAAACAGATTAAAAAACATCACAGCTTGTTGACTGGGATCTTTTGATAAACCTTCCAGTTCCATTGTATCCTGAATGTAGAAAGATTCTCCCTTGTGTTCTTTAGGGCTGCGGACGTAATATTTATCAAAAAATACCGGATAAATCCTGATATCTTGTCGCTCTCCTTTCAAAGTTTTGATTAAGCTTTTGGACATGAAAAACAATTCTTCATCTTCATCCGTCTGGGTAATATGCAACGTGCTTGTATAAGGTGCTTGTGCAATATATAGGAAATTGCGATATCCATATTTATATAGCTGGTTGACAGTATCTTCGAGGATTGATGGCTGACTGTAAAGATGTTGAACACTGTAGTTTTCTGACAAAGTTTTCAGCATTCCGACTTGAATTGTATCCTCTGACAGGCGTTTGATTCCCGCAACTTCGCCTAACAAACACGTTTTTCTCTGAAATCGATCGCTATTACCTTTTTTTGCATCACTTTCGCAGCTTGAGACGAAAATAATTGCTAAATTGTCCAACTCTGGAGATAGTGGAACATTCCTAACTTTAAACTTTTTAGGCAATATTGAATAGAGGGAACTTAAACCATTGCGGATACTGTAAGCATTCGGTTTTTGCTTAACCCGAAATCCTTGAGAAGTCGATCGGTATTTTTCACTAAACAGATGAGACAATGTTTTAGAAACGTTAGCCATAAACTTTTCCGACGGGAAAGGGTTATTGGGGTCGGCTTCGTGAAGTCTCAGCATCGGAATAAACAAATTCTTTTTCGCTTTATTCAACAATATTTGTAGGCAAACATAAGACAGTAGCGAAACAGCAAATTTGTAAACAAATGCTGCATCTGGTTTCAAATTGTCCTTGCTGTCTAAACGTTTATTATTATAACGAAACAACAGCAATTTATACTTTTTGGAAAAACTGCTGTTATATACATTCATCAGACTTTCAGGAACCCAAAGTACAGGCAAAGTATCGATGTCCTTAATGTTATATTCTATGCTGAAATTCTGGAATTCATCAGTAGGGAAGTAGCGGACATCTTCGATTGTGATATTGACGGGTAGCTGACAGATAGCTGTTTCGTTGATGCTCGATTGTTCAACAGCGATATACTGGAGTGATTGTTTGGGATTTCGTTGCAGAACATCATTAAAAAATCGACCAGTAGTTAAAGTATTATCGATGTCTTCTAAAATACCTCTTTTGACGCTGATATGTCGCGGTTCTGTGCGAGTTGGCAAAATTGTTTGCCTATCTATAAAGTCTTTTAATAATTGCTTAAGACGGTTTATTTTAACTTGAACATTATATTCAGTCAGCCCTCTTTTGATACCTCGAAATATCCCTTTTTTCTTTTCTTCGTCAGAACCTCGCAGTACAGAAATTACTGCTTCAAACCTTTGTTTCGGATCGTAAGTTAGTTCAGAATCAGGGTTGTAATCCGGTGATAAAGGATTGCTGTGAGAAGCAAATACAAAATAGTACAATAATGCTATTTTTAATACCTTGCGGATGAAGGTTTCGCTAGTGTAGTCATCCGCTAATTCTGCTTTGTGTTCATCACTGTCAGGATTCAACAAATTCAGGTTATAATCAAATACAGGTTCGCCGCCGCGGGCTTGAACTTCGTTGCCAAATTTCAGTTTTAAACCAAAAATATACTTACGTTCGCTCAGATGAGTGTCTGTGGTTTCTCCTAAATAACCTGCTACAATCGGAATGATGGGAAGTGCATCTAAAACTTCCGCTCTGGAAAACATATCTCTGTAGTTAACTGTGACACCAGCATAATTGACATTATAATAGCCGTCATCTTTTGTGCGATCGCTAATGTATGCTTCGAGCAACCTAATCCGCCGGATCAAGTCTTCTAAATAAATGATACCAACACTATCTGTGCTGCTGGTGCGGATGTGTTCTAGCAGATACTCCAAGTAGGTAATCTTAGCTTCTTTATTCAGCTTGCCAAGAGTTTCTTTGTCTACAAGTTTGAGCAATTTATGGAAATCAGAATTTTCATCTTTAACCTGTTCATCCAGTCGATGATGCAGTTCTTGCTTATCGCTTTCAGTGTCAGCATTTTCATCAATATAATGCTCTAAACCCTCCTTCAGTTGTTGCTGAAAGATGTCTGAATCTCGCACAGCAATCGTCAATTTATGCAGTTTTAAAATTGCAGTTGTTCCAACAGTATTTGGGCGCTGCAAAGTCAGCTTCTTTTTTGCTAAGGTAGGAGAGGATTTGGCAAAATCGTATTTAAAACCTAAATCGGTGCCACTTCCCTGAAAAGCTGGTGATTCTAAAGGCTCAATTAAGCTAGCTACAAAATTTTCAATAGCATCATTCCCTCCCACAACAGATGCTAAATGTTGTCGCAAATGTTCTCTAATTTTTCTGATTTGACTGCAAAATCGAGTTTCAACTTCCGCCGGAAAATTGACTGTAGCAGAATGTGCTTGACGTTCAAAAGAACCCAAAGGCGGCAACACTTGCGAAGTGGCTATTTGAGCTGCTACCGCATCAATATCTATTAACAAACGACGGGAATCGGCCGACAGGCTAAACGGATTGTTACCCTGCAAAACTTCTAAAATCTTGTCCAGCAAATCACCATAGTCTACTGGAACTAAATCGCTGTCATCCAATCTTAAGATGTTCACCCTGTTCACCCCTTCAAAAAGCTTGAATCCACTCTTTCACGTCGTATTCAGTCCAAATCCCATTTACCCAATAAGGATCGGCTTCAACTAATTGTCGCACGGCCGCCTCGTTTTCTGCTTCGTAAATTGCAAAAACTTTGGTTAAATCTGTCGTTGGCCCGATCGTACTTAATATACCCGATTCCTTCTGCTTAGCCAATCCGGCCAAATGAGCGTCTCGAAACGGAGCACGTTTTTCGAGGACATCTTCGCAGTAACTTCCCCACATTACATATTTGGTCATATCTGTCAACCTCTCAAAACATCTAATTCTCAGGTTGTTTATCTAAAATCAACCCGATCGCCATTTTCATAATATCATCTCGGTTCACCATCTTGGCAATTTCTTCGACATCATAAATTCCTTCAAAAGCCTCTAAAGCCGCCGACTTTAACCCAGATTCATAGGCATCCTCCAAAGTCTCGACTAATTCCTCTTCCGTGAGATAAGTGCCTTTCGCCTTGTGTCGCTTGTTGGTGCGTTGAATTTGCTTAACCGCATTAAAAATCGAAGTTTCCCAAGACTTTGTAGTGCGGTTTTCAGCAATTTTTTTAATCAGATGCAGTAGCAGAATAATGCCATAACTGAAAATTTTGTTAAGCTTGTCGGACTTACTCATTTCCTCTAATTCTGTCACTAATACTAGAGCCTCTGCAACCTTACCTCGGTGTAGCAACTCCTTCAACTCCATTAACTCTTCCATAAGTTTGATATTATCGCTATTTAATATATTATACTAAAGCCGTGGCGGTTGGAAACCGCGTCTACACAGACAAAACCCACCTCCGTGGGTTAAAAGAAAGTTCCCAGGTAGAGTCTGGGAACCAGTTAATAGCTGCGGAGGCGGGTTATTTTAGCTTCTCAGACTAACGCCGAATTTCTCAACTAAAACATCGCGAACTTTTTGTTGGGCTGGTTCGACATCGGTTTCGCTTAATGTCCGATCGCCCGATCGATAAATCAACCGAAATGCTAAACTACGTTGTCCCGCCGGCACGTTGTCGCCACGGTATTCATCGAACAATTCCACGGAATCTAGCAAGCTACCGCCAGCCTTTTTCATCGCGCTAGTTATCTCAACAACCGCAACTTCCACTGGTGCGAAAAATGCAATGTCTCTGTCGGAAGCAGGGAAACTGGAATAAGCTGCAAACTTGCGAGTCGAATTCTGGGATTCATCCAAACTAGCTACCAGCAATCCCAAGTCTAATTGAAACACGTAAACTTGTTCCGGTAAATCCTTTTCTTGCTGCAATTGTGGGTGCAATTGTCCAAAGATTCCCAAATGTTTCCCGTTTAACGATAACGCAGCAGTGCGGCCGGGATGCAAGCGTGTATTGGAGGAATCACTTTGATATTTAATCGACAAACCTAACTTTTGAAATACGCTTTCCAGAACACCTTTGGCCTCAAACCAACTCAAAGGTCGATCGCGCCCGGATTGCTGCCATTTCCACACAGTCGGGTCGCCGCCAATAATCCCCGCAACTGCGTCTGATTCTTTCATGGCATCCCCTTCTTTCCAGAAAATGCGGCCGACTTCAAAACCGTTGAGCGCGCCGTTTCCTTGCTCCAAATTGTACCCGAAAGCATCGATTAAACCCGATAGCATTTCAGTCCGCAAAGCCGAATACTCGACAAACAGGGGATTTGCCAATACAACCTGATTGTCTCCTTCAGTTTTTACCAAGGAATAGTGCATCAACTCCGTCAAACCGGCCGCCCGAAATGCCGATCGCACTTTCCGAATTGCTGCATATTCTGCGGATAAATAACCGGGTTCGGTTTTGCTAGGCAAAGTCTCGCAGAAATTGTCGTAGCCGTGGAGTCTGGCAACTTCTTCTATTAAGTCAATTTCTCTTTCTAAATCTCGGTAGCGATAAGGCGGAATAGTTATTGCAAAAACCCGTTCTTTCTCAGCCGGAACAACTTCGCAGCCCAAAGCTGTGAGAATGTTTTTGACTTCTTCCGGTTCCAAATAGGGAAAACCGCCTGTTTCGCCTCTTTTCAATTGTCCCAAAACCAGATTTACGCGGTCTAAACGCAATTCGAGCGATCGCGAAAAACTCAAATTATCCCCACCGGAACTCGCCGTTTTCTGCACTGTCGCAGCGCCTCCAGCCAACTCCAAAATCAGGGAGACTGCGCGGTCGGAAGCTGTCTTCAAAGCCGCCTGATTCACTCCCCGTTCGTAGCGGATAGAAGACTCGCTCCGCAGGCCTTGAGCGCGGGCAGAACGGCGAATCGTTGCCTGGTCAAAAATCGCTGCTTCTAAGACTAAATTTTGGGTTCCTTCGTGCACTTCCGTTGATTCGCCACCCATTACCCCAGCTAAGGCTACGGGTTTGTCGCTAGCGGTAATTAGCAGGTTTTGTGCTTGCAGATTGCGGTTTTGTCCGTCCAAGGTTTTGAAGGATTCACCGAGCGCGGCAAACCGGACACCGATGTTGATATCCTGAGTTCCGGTGAAAGATTGTAGCCGATCGCGATCGAAAGCGTGTAGCGGCTGACCCCATTCCAGTAAAATGTAATTAGTCACATCAACCACATTATTAATCGGTCGCACTCCCGCCGCCTGCAACCGCTGCTGCAACCAAGCCGGAGACGGCGCAATTTTCACACCTTCAATTGCCGTGCCGATGTAAATCGGGCATCCAAGAGATTCCGCTATTTCTACTGACAAATTAGGACTTTCTTTCTCCTGAATTGCCACATCTACCGCTTCGGGAATTCTCAAACTCGCCCCAGTCAACGCCGCCACTTCTCGCGCCACGCCAACCATGCTCAAAGCATCAGCACGATTCGCCGTTGCTGTCAAGTCCAAAATCACGTCATCTAAACCCAAAAGCGGGCGAATATCGCTGCCCAATTCGGGATTTTCCAAGTCGAAAATGTGAATACCTGCCGATTCTTTAGACAGTCCCAATTCTGCTAAGGAACAAATCATGCCTTCGGAAGGAACGCCCCGCAGTTTAGCAGGTTTAATCTTTAAATCAATAGTTGATAAAAAAGTTCCGACAACCGCAACAGGCACGTAAATATCGGCTCTCGCGTTGGGTGCGCCGCAAACAATATTCAATGGTTCTGGTTTGCCAACATCCACTTGACAAACTCGCAACTTGTCTGCATTCGGATGTTGTTCGATCGCAGTTATTTTGCCCAAAACCACGCCATCGGCCCACGGGCGGCGGTCTTCGATCTCTTCTACTTCAAATCCGGCCATTGTCAAAGTTTCGGCTAATTCTTCCGGGGTTTGAGTCACATCCACCAATTCCCGCAGCCAGTTTAGAGAAATACGCATAGTTTAGTTATTAGTCATTAGTTATTGGTCATTGGTCATTGGTCATTGGTCATTAGTCATTACGAAAAATCAAAATTCTGACCAATGCCTTCTGACCAATGCCTTCTGCATTCTACCTTCTGGCGAATGCCGTTTGATGACTGTGTAGCCCCAGAATAACTCTTGGGAACTTAGATATCACATCTGCCAAATATTGTCAATAGTATTTTGTGATATATAAGCAAAAATGATATATTGTCCCAAAAACAGATAGGTCTTTGTGGATCAGTAACATTCTCACTTAGAAAATGAGGTACTATAAAGACATCTAACAGCACAAAGAGCACTTAAGTTCAGAAAAACTTTATAGAAAAAAGGATAATTTTAACCAACGCGAACGGGAAGTCCCGCACTCTATCCGTTTACAAGGATGAGTGACGGGATGAAAGTGAGCCAAAAAATAAATTAAGCGATAGCGAATCAATAGAAGTTGTATATGCTATAATCAGCTTATCGGTATTCCATAATCTTGATAAATGTATAAGGCATACAAATATAGGATTTATCCCACAAGTGAGCAAGAAACCTTGCTTGCGAACTCTTTTGGCTGTGCGAGATGGTTCTGGAACTATGCCTTAAACCTATGTCAAGAAACTTACAAAAATACTGGTAAGGGACTATCTAGAGGATATATACAGGGCTTACTCCCTGCTCTCAAGAAAGAGTATAAATGGTTGAAAGACCCATATTCTCAATCCTTGCAAGTTGTCGCTTTGAATTTATCCACTGCTTACAAAAACTTTTTTGATAAACGGGCTATGTTGCCTAAGTTCAAGTCAAAGCATGGTAGGCAGGCAATTAGCTATCCTCAAAACGTCAAGTTTGATGGTGACAAGATTAATCTACCTAAGATCGGATTAGTCCACTGTCAACGTCATCGCGATTGTGAAGGTGACATCAAAACTGTCACTGTATCTCGCAATCCTGATGGAAAGCATTTTGTCTCTGTCTTAGTTGACGATGGCAAAGCTAACCCTGAGTTAGTACCAGTGGACAAAGCTATTGGTGTTGACGTGGGGTTAACTCATTTTGCGATTACCAGTGACGGCTCTAAGTTCGATAATCCTAAATTCTTTGTCAAGCGTCAGCGCAATCTGAAAAAGAAACAGCAAAAGCTTTCTCGCAAAAAGAAAGGTAGCCAAAACCGTAAAAAGGCAAGATTGGCAGTGGCAAAAGTTCACTCCAAGATTGCGAGATGCCGCGAAGATTTTCTGCACAAGCTATCCCGCAAGATAGTAAACGAAAAACAAGTTATTGCAGTAGAAAATCTAAACATCAAGGGCATGGTCAAAAACCATAATCTAGCCAAAGCAATTAGCGATGTTGGCTGGGGTATGTTCTGCACAATGCTCAAGTACAAGGCTGAAAGCGAAGGAAAACAATATATCGAAATTGATCGATGGTTCCCTAGCTCTAAGACTTGCCATGTCTGCCTGAATCGAGTTGATACTCTCAGCCTTGATGTTAGGGCATGGACTTGTAAACATTGTGGTACTCACCATGATCGTGATGTAAATGCAGCAATAAATATCAGAAATGAAGCCTTGCGGATTCTGGCGTTAGGAACTAGCGCTTCTGCCTGTGGAGGGGATGTAAGTCGATCTGGTAAAACTTCGGTTTTGTTGGACGCTATCCCCGTTGAATCAGGAAGCCAGCGCTGTACCGCTTAAACGGTCAGCGTCTGGTAGTTCACCAACTCTTTAAACTATCTTCAAGGATAATTAACTAAAAAAACTCACAGTCACGAGACAATAAAAATAGGGTAAAGATATTTGCCCAAAAGACTTGGGTGCAATTCTAATTCGCGATCGGACGCACAGCCCAGGGCAACTGAGAGATAAGTATTTCTAACAGAAGCAGGAACAGGGAATATGTGCAGTCAAGCGATGCTGACTAGATGAGAAAAACATAGGCACACTCAATCAACATGAGCTACTGCGTAAATCCTGGCTGTCCACATCCTCAAAATCCACCTGACTCGATCGTCCAGTGTCAAGCCTGCGGTGCACGATTGCTGCTGCGTGCTCGCTATCAAGTAATCCAACCGTTAGGACAAGGAGGTTTTGGGGCGACATTTCTGGCAAAAGACGTTTCTTTGCCCGGTCAGCCGAGTTGTGTGGTCAAGCAACTGCGACCAAGTAGTTCATCGCCACGAGTTTTAGAAATGGCGCGGGAATTATTTAAGCGAGAGGCGAAAACCCTCGGCCAACTTGGCGACCACCCCCAAGTACCTAGGCTGCTAGATTACTTTGAAATCGAACAGCAATTCTACCTAGTTCAAGAGTATGTTAAAGGCTCGACTTTGAAACAAGAAGTTAAACAACAGGGTCGTTTAAATGAATCGGACGTAAAAAATTTTCTATTAGAAATTTTACCGGTAGTGCAGTATATCCACAGCCAAGGTGTAATTCACCGGGACATCAAACCGGCAAATATTATTCGCCGAGTTCAAGACAATCACTTAGTTTTAATTGATTTCGGAGCTGTAAAAGATCAAGTTAGCCAAACCATATTATTAGACCCCGCCGACCAAAGCGCCAACACTAAATTTTCAGTAGGCACATTTAGTTTTGCCCCGCCGGAACAAATGGCAATGAGGCCGATATATGCTAGCGATATCTACGCTTTAGGGATGACTTGTCTATACTTGCTGACAGCAAAATCACCCAAAGATTTAGACTTCGATGGCATAACTGGTGAAATTGTTTGGCAACATCATGTTCAGCTAAGTCCGAATTTCTCGCGAATTCTCGAAAAAATGCTCAAGCCGATAGTTGGCCACCGCTTCCAGTCAGCAACGGATGTTGTCAGAGCTCTGAATGGTCAATTTGAAGACCCAAGCCTTCTCGATGGCTTGGCTACTCAATTTAACGGCGGTAATACAACTGTTGAAGAGCTAACCATATTTAATGACGAGGGTTCTTCCTGGCCATCGCCCCAGAGCAAAATCAATCAAGGGCCTAAGCCAAGCCGCACCAGTCGAAGTTCCTTCGTTGTAGGCGGTATGACGGGGACGGGGCCGAGAGTTTCCCGGACTCTGGCTGAGTCGGGCAGAACTTTCGGACTGGTTGCAAATACCAGTGGTAATTTAGCCGGGTCAAAGTTACCGAAAGTTACTTTTAAGTGGGATGGCAATAGCGTGCGATCGGCATATTTTAAAGGTAAGCGCGATTTTGCTGACTGCGAATTGTCTGGTCTGCAATTGCAAAAAGCGCAGTTGGCGGGGGGGAATTTTTATCAGGCGAAGTTGGTGAAGGCAAATTTGCAAGCAGCAGATTTGTCGGGGGCTAATTTGGGTCACGCAAGATTGATCGGGGCGAATTTGCGAGATGCTAATTTGACTGAAGCTTATTGCAGCACGGCTAATTTTGAAGGGGCTGATTTCAGAGGTGCTGATTTGACTGGGGCTTATTTGAGTAAGGCGAATTTGCGCGGGGCAAATTTGTCGGGGGCGAATCTTACTAACGCTACGGTAACAGAAGAACAATTGGCAATGGCGAAGACGAATTGGATGACAGTTAAGCCCGATGGTAAGCGAGGTTTTGGATTTTAAGAAGTCATTGGTCATTAGTCATTGGTCATTTGTCATTGGTCATTGGTCAGTTGTTGTCAAAAGTCAAGCCCTAGTGGAAGTACGTCGCACCGCTGCCATGTTAAGAGTCTAGGATTTTGAGTCTCAAGTGTATCGCTTTGACGGCAATATTGTTGAGAATGAAACAGCCCTGGGGGGAGACGGGGAGACAGGGAGACGGGGAGACGGGGAGACGGGGAGACGGGTAAGGATTTTTGATCGAGGGGTTGAAATATACAATTTAAACGCGCCACACTTTACAATATTTTTAATAAAAAATTCTAATCTTCAGATTTTCTTTAGAAACAATATCTATTTTATTGGTAGGAAATAGCCCTAAAACCCCGTGTATCAACGACCGGGGAGTGTCATCTCGGTCAAAAAGGCTGTAAAATCAATGAAAAATCTATCAGTTATGTTGGTGCCGCCAAACTCAGAAAATACAGCGAAATACGAGGAAGATAAATATAACGAACGATCGTTCTCCACGTTAACGCGGGTACTGTCTCTTGCTCAAGGTTATTTCTCGTTTGTTTTAATTAGCTGTAACTCCCTAACGTTGCGGCAACAGATAGTCGATCGCCTGCAAGCAAATTCAGCCATAAAACCACGACAACTGCTTTTGCCAAAATCTGCGACAACTCTCTACACAGCAATCATCACCGAACTTGATGGCGAACAGCTGCCCGCTTTAATGATTTTGGGTATAGAGTCAGTAGTAGCGATCGATCGGCTGCTGGTTTCTACCAACCTATTGTGTAGCGAATTCAGCAAAAAACTTTCCTTTCCCTTGGTTTTTTGGGTGACGGATGAAATCCTACGAAAAATGATTCGCATCGCCCCAGATTTGCACAATCGGATGCCCACAGCCATTCGATTTGTTTCAACTACCGCCGAAAATAATAAAACTAATTAAAAACGGGTCAAATTATAAAACAAGTTCGGCAAGCGGAAAACGAGCGAGTCTTTAGACCTGAGATGAAAGCGGCACGAGCGGTTTTAACCGCCATGAATCTTTCTTAATTCTTAACATTTTTAGCAGTGTAAAAAGGGCTTTTGCCTTTACACTGGGATTGGGATGGATACACAGATGCAAACCTGAGAAGCAAATGCCTACCATACATTAAAGGTACGCGGGGACTCTCGCGTTACCAAGGGATCAGACCCTTAAACGCTTGAGGAGCTTGCGGTCAGGCAAGGATAGCAGCCCACCATTTTTTGGTAATAGAATTGCGCCCAGGAACCCTAGAAACAGGGATATTAAGAACGAAATTTCTTAAGAATCTCAGTCACTTCAGCGCTGAGAGTGTCAATTAAACTCTTTTTCCCAAATCGCCACCAATTCCCGCGCCGCTGCGGTTCCTTCAGAGGGAAAATCTGTCAAAAAATCTTTATCAGCCCCCAAATCGTAAGGCCCTTCCTTAAATTCCAGAATCGCAGTATCCGCGACCAAAGCTACTATGGTGTGGACAGTACCTTCTGGAAGTTCGACAGCGCGAGTCGGCCCGGCAGCACTGAGTCGGAAAGATTTCAGAATTTGACCATGTTCATCTAAAATAATCATGCCCAACTCGCCCTGAATCACTACAAAAAACTCAAAACCATTAACTCCATCAGGGCGTAGATGTCGGTGAGGGCGGACATAGGTTCCCGGTTGCAAGACGTTGACAAACCGCTGAACTTTCTCTGACAAATCGTGGAAATTGTAATTTTGTCGCTGGCGGGGATTTTGGCGAGAGTTGGTGGCAACTTCGTCTAGCAATTCCTGCGTCAGCAATTTGATGGGAGGGGTTTCCACAACAGATATCCTGTATTTAATGGTTTTTCAACAAATCAGCTACTCTGAGATTAACTTTATCAGCATCGATATATGAAAATCGCAAATCAGGTGGCGATCGCTAAAACAGTAAAATTGTCAAGTATTTTGAAAAGAAGTATTGGATCGATCGCGCTTGCAACTATTTTAGTCGGTGCTGGCGCTGTTTCTGCTTCCGAACCAAGGATGCTATTCCTTGGAGACTGGAAGAATATGGAATTATTGAACCGCGAAGACGCGAAGGACACGAAGGAAGAGAAAAGAAGCAGTAAATCATCTTCTATTGGGAAGATGTTAACACTTTTGGTTCAGCAGCAGTCGGAACAACTGGAACTGAAAGAAGAAATTCGCGATCGGGTTCAAGAAGAAGTTGACATTGCTTTCGGGCGCACAGCGGTAATGCTGAACGGCATGGTAATTGCTTTAACTTTCTTTCCGACAGCGGCGGGAGTAGCGGCTTGGTTCTTGTGGAGCAAATTGTCCAAACAAACCACAATTGCTCGCCAAGAAATTGAAAGCCTCCGCTATGATACACTATCACAATTCAAACTTTTAATTTCTGATGCTGAAACTATCTTAGGGGAAATTCAACAGCAGAGTTATTTACCAGATGCAGAAACAGACCTGCTGTTACCCGATGCTCAAATTCAAGAATTTGCCCCAGTTAATTATGGTAACTACAAACAGTTATTAACTGCGGGTGATTATGCAAAACAGGGAGATGCTTGTTTCTTTGAAAATCGCTACGAAGATGCGATCGCCGCCTATAACCAAGCCCTGCAAATTCAGCCCGATTTAGCAGATACTTGGAATAACCGAGGAGTAGTGTTGACGAGAATGCAGCGGTATCCAGAGGCGATCGCATCCTACGACCAAGCTACGACAATTCGCCCACATTATGCAGATGCTTGGAACAACCGAGGTGTCGTGTTGTTGGAATTACAGCAGTATCCAGATGCGATCGGCTGTTACGAACAAGCAATCCAAGCCAAACCCGACTATGCCGATGCTTGGAACAACCGAGGCGTGGCTTTCTCAAAAATGCAGGAATACGAACAAGCCGTAATTTCTTACAATCAAGCCTTACAAATCAAGAATGATTATACTGACGCTTGGAACAATCGAGGCGTGGCGTTGTCTAAATTGCAAAAATATGAAGCAGCCATTGATTCCTATAATAATGCTGCTAAACTTAGGCCTGATTTTTACCGAATTTGGTATAACAAAGCTAGATGTTATGCCTTGCAAGGTCAAACTGATTTGGCTATTGAAAATTTGAAACGCGCCCTAAATCTCAATCCGAATTTGTGTAAAGAATTAGCAAAAAATGAGACTGATTTAGAGAAGATTCGCGAGCACGAGGCATTTAAACAGTTGATCAATTAATTGGGAATTGGGAATTGGGAATTGGGAATTGGGAATTGGGAATTGGGCATAGGGCATGGGGCATTGTCAGATGACTGTTGACTGTTGGCTGTTGACTGTTGACTGTTTTCAGTAGTAACAAATAACCAATAACTAATAACCAATAACTAATAACCAATTCTCAATTCCCCATTCCCCATTCCCCATTCCCCAATGCCCTATTCGCTACAAATACTTTTGCAACAGCAAACCCATTTTCTCCTTAGTTGCCGCCGGTACTTTATCTAGCGGGGTGAGAATTGCATATTTCAAAGCTGAATGCGACTCTGAAACAGGAGGATTTTCAGTTAGTCTGCGGACTGTTTCTTGAATTACTTTTTGAGCATTTTCGGCATTGCGGTGCAAATTGGCGATGACCATTTCTACAGTTACACTTTCGTGATCGGTATGCCAACAATCGTAATCGGTGACTAAGGCTAAAGTTGCATAGGCAATTTCAGCTTCTCTGGCTAATTTTGCTTCTGGTAAATTGGTCATCCCGATGACTGTGGCATCCCAACTGCGGTAAAGGTGCGATTCTGCTTTGGTTGAAAATGCGGGGCCTTCCATGCAGACGTAGGTGCCGCCACGGTGGAGGGTGACATCGGGGAGGTTCAAATCGGCGATCGCACTTGCTAATACTTTTGCTAATTCACCACAAATCGGGTCTCCGAAGGTAATGTGGCCGACAATTCCATCTCCGAAAAATGTGGAAATTCGATTTTTTGTGCGATCTATAAACTGATCTGGCACTACCATATCCAAAGGTTTCGCCTCTGCTTTCAGGGAACCAACGGCCGATGCTGAGATTAAATACTCAACTCCCAGACTTTTCATGGCATAGATGTTAGCGCGGTATGGCACTTCTGAGGGCAAAAAAGTGTGGTTGCGGCCGTGTCTTGCCAGAAATGCTACTGGTGTACCGTCTAAGGTTCCCACGATCGCAGCATCCGAGGGTTCTCCAAAGGGTGTATTAATTTTTACTTCTTGGACATCTTTGAGCGCATCCATTTTGTACAAACCACTACCACCGATGATGCCAATCTTTGCTTGAGCCATAATACTTGCTTTTTTTCAGACTTTTACTTACTGATTTTACCGGGCTGTCTTGACACTCTCAGCTTTTTCATCAAAATAATACGGGATGCGGGAAACGAGAGAGTCTTTTTTTGACTGGCATACGGTATAATATCACGAACTTAAGGTGATTTCAGTCACCAAGATTCTTTACAGAATCTTTAAAAATGAAGATACTGAGTTGTGTTTCATATTTTTAGGGTGTTAAGAAAATGACAGTCAGTTACGCAAGTACCGCGAAAATTTCTGTGGAGGTGATCGTCCAGCGCATCTTTGCCTTCCGCCAAATTACCGCTCTCGACAGACGACTGCTTAAGTCGGCGGTGATGAAAGGGATAGAGCAAAAGGATCAGTCTCAGATCAATCGATTGTGTCATGCTATACAAAGCGGCTTAGTTTTAGTTGTTGAATAAAAGCGCGATCGTCTTGAAGAAAAGATAAAGACCATTTTCAAATCTACTTTTGAATCTGCTTGAATTATGTTTGAGCAGAATTTCGTGACTTTTTTTGCCTCCTCATATCAAATCCGGTAGCATCGGAATTATTAGTATTACCGAAATCAGGACACGGCAGTGCCGTTTCCCTACAATATTATTTTGCGTAGGGAAACGGCACTGCCGTGTCCTCTATATCATTTCGGTACCACCGGAATTGATATCACTCGCACTTTAAACCAGCTTCCGTGGCAGTCGCATACTGAATGGGCACAAATGTGACACCAAACTGTTCTTTCTGACACTTGACAATATGTACTAACCCAGGACGAAAATTTTTGCGATCGCCCTTTGCATCAAATTCAATAGTTCCGGTTGCTCCCGTAGCGCTAAAATTTGGACTACCAATAGTTTTCTGCATCCCTTCGCGGCTGGGTTGCTGTTGAGTTTCTATGGCTTTAATCAGCACCTTGGCTGCATCATAGCTTAAAGCTGTGCGGTGGCTGACGTTTCCTCCCCAAAGCTGGCGAGTGCTAACGGCAAATGTGCGATTACCAGCAGCTAAGGGATGCCAAGATGATGATGCCAGTAGCCGATCGCAAGATTTTAACTGGGAGCAAGTTTCTAAGGTTTTCTGGCTATAGATTCCACCGGTTCCCGCTATCCAATTGCGATTATCATTGGCTTTGATCAATGCCATCGCATTTTGGGTGCCATCCGGAAGATGACTCGGACTTAAGACGATCGCGGTTTTCTCAGTTCGCTCGACTTCTCGTAATGCTTTTTCAATGTTAAAATTTTGCTTGCACAAATCGAATTCGCTGATACTGACAATATTTTTTCCTGGTTGTTTAAACTGTTTTCTGAACTCTTCCCAAAATGAAAAGGTAGTTTGAATATCGGGACAGTAGAAACCTGCTGCTTTTGTTTGACCTGCTTTTTCAATTAGATATTTACTGAAGACTTCAGCATTAACTCGATTTGTAGGGACTGTGCGAAAGAAAAACTGCCGATGTTTTTCGGTTAATTGTTCTGTTGTACTTCCAGTGGAAATTAAGACCAAACTATTTTCGTCATAAATATCGACTGTAGAAACAGTCATCTCGCTAGTATAGTGACCGACGACTCCCAAAATCTCGCTTTGTTTTACGAATGAATTAGCCCTAGCTTTTGCCTCTGGTTTCAGATTAGCATCGTTAGCAATAATGACTCTCAGACCCTTGCCCTTAATAGTTTTCCCTGCTAAAAAACCTTGACCCGGAAAATCTGGTTCTGGATGAAGCAGTCCTAGATTGACTTCTGTCTGGGCTTGAGCAATACCGCGCAAAACTTCCTTGGCCAACAAATCAGCATCGACAGCACCTGCGTCGCTGTTGCTGACGGGAACGACAACTGCGATCGTGTAATAATCAGCTTTTTTTGCCTGCAAAAGCGCATTATTCATGTAAATTAAGGTTTCTGGATCTTTGCGTTCTTCTTCATTCCAGGATTGCTTAAATAAATTCAAAGCTGATTGATACTTGGATTGGGCAAATTCCTCAGATCCTCTTTCTTTGACGCGAGAACCTGATGTTTTAATCAGGACTTCTTCGCCACCACTCACGGCATCTCCTTGGATTATCGGAGTAGTTTTTGGTTGAGAAAGATGGTGGATGACAAATGCTGCGATACTGACTAATAGTGCGATCGGCACAAACAACCAAATTCTCCTATTTACAGGAGGCTCAGGAGGCTCAGGAGGCTCAGGAGACTGTAATCCTCGCAAATCCTGCAATACCTCAGCAGCAGATTGATAGCGCTCTTTAAAAGCATCGTAGCGCACCATTTGGTTTAAAATATTGATCAGATTATCGCTAATTTGGACGATCGAACTACCATCTTTTGAGTAACGCCAGATGAGTTCCCCGGCTTTTGTATGATGACCAAGTTCTGAAATATCGAACCCGGTGATAGCTTGAATACCGATGATTCCCACAGCATAGATATCGCTATTAAATCTGGGCTGATTTTTCCACTGTTCGGCCGGCATATAGCCTTCTGTACCAACAGCACGAGTTTGAGTTATGTTCCCAGATGCGATCGCCAAATTGCTAATACCTTTGACAGCCCCAAAATCAATTAACACAATTTTGCCGTCTAACTTGCGCCGAATTAAGTTGGACGGTTTAAGATCGCGGTGAATAATACCTTGAGAATGTACGCACTCTAAAACTGACAAAATGTCCACCAATAAATCAATAACGGCTGACTCCTGAAACTGCTGGCCTGAAATTAGTTCTTGATTCAGTGGATTTCCGTCGATGTATTCTTGGATTAAGTAAAATCTTCCATTTTCCACGAAGCGATCGATTAACTTGGGAATGCACGGACACTTATCAAGATACTTAAGGGTTTTAGCTTCTTTTTCAAATTGCTGTTGTGCCAACTCCAACAGCCGCCCGTCGCTGGATTGAGGTGGCAGAATTTCCTTGACGACGCACAGGAGATTTTCGGGCGATCGCATATCCTGAGCTGTATAGGTAATCGAAGTCCCTCCTTCACCCAATTTACGAACAATTTGGTATCGATTTTGCAGGATATGCCCTGGATTGAGACACATAAATTTTTTGGTACTTTACGAGAAACTGCGATCGACCTTGGAATTGATTTTGCTATACAGATGGCGAATTCAACAGCCAAAAGCCAGTATAAGTCATCCCACTATCATCCGGCTGCACTAATAAAAAATGTAATCCTTTACTTAGTTGTTTCCGCTGTGTATAAATTTTAGCAGCCTCTTTCACCTCATCATCTTCAAAAGTCGCAACCACAAATCTATCTGCTAACCCAGCTTCCAAAATCAATCCATCGGGAGCTCCAGCAATATAATTTAAACTGAAAGGCTTAGCATCCTGAAGCCATCTAGCCAACCGCATCGACTGTCGCCCGCCATCAATCACAACTCCCGGTATAGGTACTGTCGAAGATAATCCCAAACTTATGGGTAATAACGATGTTGGCATTTCCAAAATAGGTACGGGACGACTTTGGAAAGCATCTTCAACATCGCCTGCGGGTAAAGAAGCAAAACGCCAACTATCACCCCACAAATTTTCTGGTAAAGGTATGGGGGCCGGCGACTCAAGGGCGATCGCACTGTAACTTTCTCCAGTATAATTCGGCATGATAGAATATTCCTGAACCCGTGATTCTAGGAGCAATTTGAGCGCCGGAGTACGCCGAGTTGCTTCTACTGCGATGCCCAAAACCTTACCCGCAGCCTGAATTAGGCTCAGAGACTGGGGGCGAAATACTTGAATGCGATCGGGCTGTTTGTGAATTTGAGTTTGTTGCTGCAACTGATCTGCCACCCAAGTAGAATTAGCTTGGGATTGGCTGCAAAAAGCACTGAATTCAAAACTTCGCGCCGAGTCGCAAATCAAAAGTTCCCATAGTGGTTTTCCCGCTTCATCTCGGAGAGGGCGACGGTAAAAATCGGCTTGCCAAATTTGCATAGATAATTAAACATATCAACTCAACACCTCCATTATTTTAATCTAAGTCTGCCACAATAATGCCATAACTAGAAGGAAGAAGGAAGAAGGAAGAAGGAAGAAGGAAGAGTGCTGATAGTATCGGAATAGTAAATTAAAGTCAACAGTCAACCGTCAACCGTCAACAGTCAACCGTCAACAGTCAACAATCACCTCATTTAAGACGGCGAACTAAATACATATCAAGTTCGCCCTTATTTTTAGCAGAAATTTTGCCTCGGTGTTCGCATTCAAAAAAATCTTTGACTAATTCAAATGTTGCCTGGGAGATATTGACATTTCCCGGTATCCCCGAAGATTCCATCCGAGATGCGGTATTGACTGTATCTCCCCAAACATCATAGGAAAACTTTTTATTGCCAATTACTCCAGCTAGCAAAGGGCCGGAATGAATGCCGATGCGGATATCCCAATAAGGAGTATTTTCATCAGCTTTCAGCTTTTTTCGCAGTTTCATAAATTCTAGAATTTCTAGGGCAGCCAGCACAGCGTCAAGGGCGTGTGTTGGGCTGGGCTGAGGAATTCCTGATGCACACATATAGCTGTCGCCAATGGTTTTCAATTTTTCCAAGCCATATTTATCCACCACCTGATCAAAATAAGAAAAACAATAGTCAAGTTCGTCCACTAATTCTCGTGGTGTCATTGTTTCTGCTAACTGAGTAAAACCTTTAAAATCGGTAAATAAAACCGATACTTCGTCATAATGAACTGGTTCTACTTTGCCGTTAATTTTGAGTTCGTTGGCAATTTCAACCGGGAGCACATTCAAAAGTAGCTTGTCTGATTTGTGCTTTTCGGCATCAAGTTCGGAATACAGTCTATTGATCTCTTGGAAGCGTTCAGCATTGCGGATGGCTGATGATACTTGCAAAGCTAAAAGATAGCCAATCCGCACATCTTCTTGGTTGTAAGAATGCGGCTTGGTTGTCGCAAAAATAATTGTCCCCAAAACCTTACCTTCGCTTGCCAAAGGAATGATAATTTGGGAGGCGTAGCTGGACAAAATACCAGCAGAAAATCCTTCCTGAATTAGTTGGGGTTGTGCTGTTTTGAAGGCTTTTTTTATAGGGCCATTTTCTGGGAGGCTGGCAATATCTGAATTGATGGCTTTGCCAAACAGTGTGGTGCAAGAGTTAGTGCTGTGCAGGCAAATGCTACAGTGTTCAAAATCTAGCAGCCATTTGGCTTGCTTGCTTACGACTCGAAAAATTAAATCGATATCGAGGGTGCTGTTAATTGCGGTGGCAATTTCATTGACTGCGGCAATGCGTGTGGAAAGGGACTGAGCTTCTGCTAATAAGCCGCGGGCTGTTAGCAGAAGTTCGTCGCGGTTTTGATGTTCTAGTCGATTACCCATCGTAGAGAGGTGAGATATAGATTACAAGGCATCTATTTCGAGGTCAATAGCATCAGTATATCTGTTGACACTGCTAAACAAATCGGCTGTCGCAATCAATTCAAATATTTCTGCATCGTCTAGTCCTAAATCCCGCAGGTTTTGGTAGTCAGTTGCTGTGAGTGACTGGGGGTTGGTGGCGGCTTGTAAACCAAAGGTAATTACGGCTTTTTCGCGATCGGGCAAGGGGCAGTTGGCAAAGTCTGAAACCAGCAGCCGCAGGACTTCTTCGCTGATTCCCAAAGCTGAGAGTCCGTGGAGGTGAACTTTTAAGGCGTACTCGCTATCATTTGCTTGGGAAATGGCGACGCCGATCATTTCTTTGAGGGTGCGCGGTACGTCTCCTTGCAGGATTGTCGCCCGAAATTTTTTCCAGTTTGCTTCTAATAAGTCTGGGTTTGCTGCCATTGACTTGAACAAGTTGGGTACGATGCCAAACCCCAATTCTGTCAAGATTTCGTCGTATACGGCTAGAGCTTTTGGGTCGGTGAGTTGCTCGTATTCTGCGATCGGAAAGTGTGTCATCTGTATTATGATGATTTTTACTTGTTGCTGATGGTGAGATGCACCGCTTTCTACAAACTACTCGCAGTCAATAGGAGCTAACTGGGGTAGGATTTTTGCTGCTGGATTTAATAAATCTAGGTTTATTATAGCGATTTCTATTTTCAATCGTAGCTGACACACCCTACTTCAAGTAACTATTGCTTATTAAGTTTACCGCATCAAATTTGCAGGCGATCGGGAAAAATGCTATCTACTTGTTGCAAGATTTTCAGGGTAGATGCCAGAGAAATAGGAATTTCTGACTGTCGATCGATCAACTTAACTTCGGAATACGTTTCAATCCAGACACGAGCGCCACAGTTTTTCGGACTATCGTGTCGATAAACTATGCGACAACCCCCCAGAATTTCGACATCCCAAGCGTAAACATTGCTCGAACCTTTTTTTACAGAAATCACTGGCACTCGGTCTTCAGGTTCTTTGCGGTGGTTTTGAGCGATCAAATTTTTGTTTATATGGATGCAAGTTACAGAACGTGGCGGAGGCTTGTGCCATCGAGGACGGGGGCCTGCACGACCTGGACTAATTACTGGCATTCCGTCAACCAGGGGAATTATCCAAACGTTGCTAATTTTGCAGGCTCCTTGAATTCTTCCTTGAAGTAGGAGAGCCCGTACTCTGGCGGAAGAGACTCCTAGCAGGGAAGCTGCTTCTGTAGTTCCAACTAGCATAAGCAAAAAGAGGGGGGGGTAGAATAATTTTTTTTCTGGATTCTTAGAGAACTCAAAAACTATTACGATCCAACTATAGACACGATCGCACATGATTTTGGGTTTGGCAAGGGGTATCGCAAAAAATCCGAATGCCTCCGACTGCGGTTATCATAGGTAAACTTCTATGATTATCGCTGCATTTGCTATGAAACCTGCCCTAACTCAATTTGGTACTCAGATGTCCCAACTCACCGGAGTTCGGGCAATTATGAAAGACATTATTGAAACCCTGAGAGCCGGTAGCGGGCAGGAGTTTATTAATTTGAGTGCCGGAAATCCGGTGATTTTGCCTGAAGTCGAGCAGTTGTGGCGCGATTGTACAGCGGAACTTCTGGCTAGCCCGGAATATGGCGAGGTAGTTTGTCGCTACGGTTCGAGTCAAGGCTATCAGCCGTTGATTGATGCAGTGCGCGAGGATTTTAATCGACGCTATGGATTGAGTTTGACCGATCGCAACATCCTAATTACTCCCGGTAGTCAATCAATCTATTTCTACGCAGCCAATGCCTTCGGTGGCTACACCGCTAGCAAACAGCTCAAAAATATTGTTTTGCCCCTCAGCCCAGACTACACGGGTTATGGCGGCGTGAGCTTGATTCCCGAAGCCGTAATTGCTTGCAAACCAACTCTGGATATTGATGCGGCTGCTCACAGATTCAAATATCGACCGGATTTCAGTCAACTGTCGATCGACCAAACTACTGGTTGTGTGATATTTTCCCGTCCCTGCAACCCCACAGGCAATGTCCTCAGCGACGACGAAGTGAAAAAAATTGCAGCAATGGCCAGTGCCTTTGATGTACCAGTTTTCATTGATTCTGCCTACGGGCCTCCATTTCCAGCCTTGAATTTTACTGAGATGACACCGATTTTTGGTGGCAATATTGTTCACTGTATGAGCTTGTCCAAAGCCGGATTACCGGGAGAAAGAATCGGAATTGCGATCGGCGATGAACAAATTATTCAAGTTTTAGAATCTTTTCAGACCAATATGTGCATTCACTCGCCAAGATACGGACAGGCGATCGCGGCGCGGGCAATTAATTCTGGAGCTCTTGCTGACATTGGTCTCAATGTAATTCGACCTTATTATCAAAGTAAATTTGATGTAGTTGAAACAACTTTAGACCAAGCAATGCCGAAAGATTTGCCGTGGTTTCTGCACCGGGGCGAAGGAGCAATCTTTGCATGGTTGTGGCTGAAAGATTTGCCAATGACAGATTGGGAATTTTATCAAGAATTGAAACAAGTCGGCGTAATTCTCGTACCCGGAAGTTCTTTCTTCCCTGGTTTGCGCGAAGATTGGCGGCACAAGCAGGAGTGTTTGCGGATTAGTTTGACGGCGACAAATCAGGAGATTGAAACTGCGATGAAACGTTTGGCTCAAATGGTGGAAAAAGTCTATCAAAATTGATAATAGGGCATAGGGCATAGGGCATAGGGCATAGGGCATACCTCACTTTTATCTTCCTCTGTGTTCTCTGCGTTCTCTGTGGTTAAATCATGATCGTGCAACAGTCAACAAAATCATCAATATCTCTCTTCTCTTAATCCGCGTGAATCTGCGTGCATCCATGATCATCTGCGGTGACAAAATTCCCTTTTTTTGAACGCAGATAGAAGCAGACGAACACAGATTCACGCAGATGAATTAGATATTAGTTTTGAAGTGCTTGCAAGGCTTCTGTTGCTGAAGTGCTTGCAAAGCTTCTGTTGCTGACTGATAACGCTGAGGGAAAGCATACAGAACCATCTGGTCTAAAACCTTAGCAAATTCCGCGCTAACTTGTGCATTTTGTTTCCAGATCAGATTTCCCACATTATCGACTCTGAATTTTTTCGGCTTCATCCCTGTCAAAGCTTGAATACCGATGATACCGATCGCATAAATGTCGCTGCACAATTTCGGAGAACCGATAGCTTGTTCGGGGGGAATATAATCTTGTTGAGTCCCACCACGGGATTTTGTTTGGCAAGTGTTATTCTGCCAATTACTAATTTCCTTGACTGAGCCAAAATCAATTAAGACTATTTTGTGATCAGATGTGCGTCTGATTAAGTTTTGAGGATGAAGATCCCGATGAATTATCTCTTTTTTGTGAACGAAAACCAGGACTTCCAAGATGTCCTGCAATAAAGCAATGACTTGATGTTCTTCCCAGGGTTGACCTTCGATGAGTTCTTCAGATAGAGGTTGTCCTTCGATGAATTGATAGACTAAATAAAAATATCCATCTTCTTCAAAGCGAGCCAACAATTCTGGGATGCGATCGTGCTGACCTAAACTATATAAAATCCGTGTTTCTCGATCGAATAAGTAGCCGGTTCTCTCCGATTGGCTTTTCAGGCGCTTGACGAGACACAAAGGGCGATCGGGCAATTGTTCATCTTCAGCAAGATAGGTATCGCTGTACTCGGTACTGACAAAATGTTCGGTGATTCGGTAACGCATCCGCATCAGTTTTTCTAACATCGGATCGGGTCGTATGGCTGATTGTTTACCTTGTTGTGAAGCTCTCATAATACAATCCCAAAGCCTTGCTGCAACTACTTTTTCTTCTTGTCCAATAATTCCTTCTTGTCTCAGTACCTCTGTGAGCTGTTGCCACAACTTGTAGCCCACACCGCGGCCGAGGAAGTGCACTGAGTACCCGCGCGCCCGCGGATCGTTTTGTTCAATTTCTTTGTACGTCCAAGACTGCAAAACACCGTTAATTATCGCTTGCTGTAACCGAGTCAAGGGTTTCCCAGTTTGTTTTGTCACCAAATTGTCCAGAAGATTGATAGCTTCTTCTATTGTCATAAAAAACACTCCGTAAGTGGGAAACTCTAAGGGGAACTCAAGTCCCCGTCAGTCTTAAAATGCCTAACTGTACTGTCATCATCTTTACGATGAACAGTCTTGTAGTATTTGTGGCTAATTTTTTGCACTAATTCTGATATAGCTTTAGGTGTTAAGTGATTTCTACGCGATCGCCTTTTTTCCTCAAATAGCAACTTGTAATAAATGAGGTATAACTTTTTACTGTAAGATTGCTAAGTATAGATTGCGAGCGGGTCACTAAAAATTGCTATCTTTAAGTTATACATGATTTGACTTAACTTTGAAAATTTATCTATTTATTGAAATATATTTTTACAAATATGACTTTTATGACTTTTATGACTTTAAAGTTATGACTTTTATGAATTGACACTATCAGCAGTTTCGACGACTATATCAATTAACAAGTTTTAACTAGGAAAGAGATTCCCGATCGCCGATCGCCAATTTAACTCTACCCAATTTAACCAAAATCTTTGGAGGTGCATCATGCCAAACTCAACCACTCAAACAATTACAAGCTCGATCGCATTTATCGACAGCGCCGTACCCGAAGCCCAAGTCTTAGCCAACGGCATCAACCCAGAAATCGAAGTCATTCAACTAAATGTCCATCGGAATGGCATCACACAAATTACCGAAGCCCTACAAAATCGCAGCGTCTCAGCAATTCACATAATTTCCCACGGAGCACCGGGCTGCTTGCGATTGGGCAACAGCGACTTGACTGAACGTAGCATAGATTACAGTTTCACTGCTTTGCGCCAGTGGTTTTCGACACCAACAGAAAACTCCCAATCTTCAAGCCCTAGCGAAGAACAAATTCAACCAGAAATTCTGCTTTATGGCTGTCAAGTAGCAGCAGGCGACACAGGTATGGCCTTCGTCAAAAGGCTAAGCGAACTGACTGGAGCTAGTGTTGCGGCATCCCAGAATCTGACAGGAAATGCAGCGAAAGGTGGCGATTGGGAACTCGAAGTCACCACCGGAAAAATCAAAACACCTTTAGCCTTGAAACCAGAAGTATTGGCAAGTTACAGCCATGTTCTTTCGCTCTTTAAAGTTACTGACTACGATCCAAAACTTTATGCCACTAATGTCATCACCGGAGACTTTAATGGTGACAGTAAACCTGACGTGGCTGCGATGGATTTGTCATCAAATAACATTAGCATTTTCTTTGGAGATGGCAAAGGCAACTTTACCCCCGGATCCAAAACTAATTTAGGAGTAGAACCTTTCGACTTTAGCGTAGGAGACATTAATAGTGACGGAAAGCTTGATTTAGGGATTAGCAACTGGAGTTCTAAAAACTTGTCTACATTATTAGGGGACGGTAAAGGCAACTTTATTCCGGGAAATAACTTGGCTTTCCCTCCATTAGCAACCCGCTTCTATTGGGCAGACTTTAAAAGTGATGGCAATCTTGACTTGGTTACTATTAACGCCAGCTCTAACAACATATCTATACTTTTGGGAGATGGCAAAGGCGGCTATGGTAAACCCACTGACTTTAGTGTAGGAACATTTCCCAGTGAGCTTGTTGTGGCAGACTTTAATGGCGACAAAAAAGTCGATTTAGCAACTTCAAATAAAAACTCTAATAATGTCTCCGTACTTTTGGGAGATGGTAAAGGCAGCTTCACTCAAGCCACTAATTTCAATGTTGGAACAGCTCCCAACTCAATATTTGGGGGCGATGTAAACAACGACGGTAAGCTGGACTTAGTAACTGCAAATAGTGGTTCTAACAGCATTTCTATTTTATTTGGAGATGGAAAAGGAGGTTTTGGTTCTAGCACCAGTGCTTTTTCAGCAATCAGCCCTTCTTACGTTCGTTTGGCAGACTTTAACGACGACAAAAAACTTGATCAATTGGTTTCTAATGACAATTCAAGCATCATTGTATGGGGAGACGGTACGGGCGGATTTAATACTTACACTGAAGTTCCTTACGCTGGTCTTAATACTGAAATTGTAGACCTTAATGCAGACAACCAGGCTGATATAATTGGCAACAGCCTTGGCAATATCAGGATTTTGCTCAACAATCCAGAAGCCAATGCAGCAATTTCTTACGCTATTACTGTCAATCCTGCTGGCGCACTTGAAGGCAATACGGGTTCTAAACCTGCTACTTTTACTATTACTCGCAGTGGTAGCACTGGATTGAGTAGTAGTGTTGATTACGCGATTACTGGCGATGCTACTGTTCCGATTAATTACGATAATATCAGCGGAAATTTTAAGACAAATGGTCTTAAAGGTCAAATTAAATTTGCTCCTGGCGAAACATCTAAAATCATGGTGATAGATGTTGCGGGCGATTTAGTGCCAGAAACTGATGAAAGTATTATCATTACTCTGTCAAATGCGATCGCACCAGGCCCCAATCCTAAGATTACGACTGCTACGGCCAAGTATACGATCGTAGACGATGATACTCCTGGCAAGACACCAAATCCCATACCTCCAACACCAACACCTCCAACACCAACACCTCCAACTCCAACACCTCCAACTCCAACACCAATTTCACTACCTGGTGGTATCACCGTCAGCCCAACAACCGGATTAAAAACCACAGAATCAGGTGACACTGACTCATTCACAGTCAAACTAAATAGCCAACCCACGGCCAATGTCAGCATCGGATTAAGTAGTTCCAATACAGTAGAAGGAACTATTTCTTCACAGTCTCTCACCTTCACTCCTACCAATTGGAATCAAACCCAAACAGTCACAGTAAAAGGTGTTGACGACAAGATAGCAGATGGCGACAAAAAATACACAATTGTCACAGCCCCGGCTGTCAGCACCGATCCCAAATACAACAACCTCAATGCAGCGGATGTCAGCGTCACTAACGCCGAAACTAACAGCCCACCAAAGCTAAACGAAGGTCGTGAAACAACTCCCTGGCGTTACTCCAGTCCGGTCAAAAAATCATCCAAACTTGAGTTTACGATTCCCGAAAAGGCATTCATAGATCCAGATCCTGGTGACAAGTTAACTTACTCAGCCACTTTAGAAAACGGTCAACCTTTACCGAGTTGGCTGACTTTCAATCCCACTACCCGTACTTTCAGTGGCGACATTACTAAAGGAAGATCTCTGAATATCAAGTTGACAGCAACCGACAAAGCTGGTGAAACTGATAGCGATATTATCGCGTTAAGAATCACTAAAAATGGTGTGGTAATTGACGGTTATATTGCGGGTGCGACTATCTTCTTTGATGCCAACAAAAACGGAGTCAAAGATGCTAGCGAACCTTTCTCTACGACTGATGCCAATGGCGAATACGAACTCGATATCCCAGACAGTTTTGATACGAACAAAAATGGTTTCTTCGATCCAGAAGAAGGAAATTTAGTTGCTTTTGGTGGCACGGATACTGCGACAGGTTTGCCACTAACAACTCCTGTTTCAGCACCTATCGATTCCAGTGTTGTGACACTATTAACAACTTTAGTCACTGATTTGACGGCTGGGGGAATGTCGCAAACTGAAGCGGAATCAAAAGTTAAATCTACTCTGTCTATTCCTGCGGGAGTTGATTTACTGGACTTAGATCCGATCGCATCCACAGCCAAAAACGAGCCTGGTGGTGTCGAAACTCTAGTCGCCATGACAAAAGTCCAAAACGTCGTCACCCAAACCACGAGCCTGATTGACGGTGCATCGACGGCGGATGATGGTGCAATTACCAAAGCTGTTGTCGCAGCAATTAATAGCAAAATCAAAGCCGGCGGTTCCCTGGATTTGAACAATGCGACGCAGGTAGAAAGCATCATCCAGCAATCTATTGCTAATGTCAAACAAGTTGATAGCAATCTCAATACTGAAAAACTTTCCCAAATTTCCTCGCAAGCTGCGAAGGTAATGGTTGAGGCAAATCAACAAACAGATCAGGCAAAATCTAACTTTTCACCTGAGTCTATTGCCTCGGAAATTGCGAAAGTTCAAAAGGTGGCATTAGGTGAAAGTGCGATCGCCCTGGAAGCAGCCGCCGCTGGCACAAAACCTATCGCCCAGGTGGTTTCGGAAAATACAGGCAAATCTTTAACTGCCAAAATAGAAGGCAATCCAGCACCAATTACAACCAATAATCCAGCCGATAATCCAGTTATCATAGTCGAGCCTCAAATTGTCAATACTTCCACTTCTACTAAATTTCTAGGTACTGATGATGGCGATATTTTCCTAGGCGGTAGCGGTAACGATTTCATCAACGGTCGAAAAGGCAGTGATTCCCTGGATGGTGCTGCTGGCGATGACAGCATATACGGTGGCAAGGGACTCGATACGCTGACAGGTAGCAGTGGCGATGATATCCTGTTTGGAGGCCGTGGTACTGACAGTTTGGACGGTGGTATCGGCAATGATAGTTTGTACGGCGGCAAGGGAGATGATACTTTGCTTGGTGGTTTGGGTGATGATTTCCTCAGTGGCGAAAATGGCAACGATTTTCTGACAGGAGGTGCTGGGAGCGATCGCTTTTTGTTGAATCTAGGTGGCGGTTCGGATACAATCCTGGATTTTGCAGTAGGTACTGATAAGTTTGCCCTGGGTAATGGTTTGAGTTTCCAGCAGTTAGAAATTAGTCAAACAGCGGCTGGAACATTGTTAAAAGTTACATCAACTAATCAACTTTTGGCAACGGTGACTGGGTTGGGTAGTTCGATTACTGCATCGGATTTCGTGTTACTGTAGATTCAATTTTTGAGATTCTCTACTTTTTCAAGAAGTGGGGAATCTGACAACTACGGTTTTTTCTGGATGATTTAACCGCAGAGGGCGCAGAGAGCGCAGAGGAGGAGAAGAAAGAGATGAATAATTTAGTATCTAAATTAGCACATCGCAAATTTGATTCTATCCAATTCAACCAAAATCTTTAGAGGTGTATCATGGCAAACTCAATATTTCAAATTAATAACTACAAGACGGAAACTGATGTCACTAGGGTCGCATCTGGAGACTTTAACGGTGACGGCAAGCCAGATGTAGCCACTGTAGAAAATCGTATTTTTGGCCCAAGCGAGATTACCATTTTCTTTGGAGATGGCAAAGGTAGCTTCAAGCCTGGCCCTAAAAGTAATTCAGAACTATCACCTAATTACTTTTTCGCAGCAGACTTTAATGGCGACAGCAACCTTGATTTAGGTGTGATTGCCATGTTTGGTCAATTTTCTGTCTTATTCGGAGATGGCAAAGGCAACTTTATTCCGGCAATAAACCCTAATTTGGATGTGAAGGGCTTCAACTCCTTTGATAGTGTTCAAGACCTGAACGGCGATAACAAGTTTGACCTAGTTACTACTGATTCCAATCTTAATGGAATATCGGTATTATTGGCAGATGGCAAAGGTGGCTTTGCTAAACCTACGAACTTTAGTGTCGGAAAAAATCCCAACTCTTTAGCGATCGCAGATTTTAATGGAGATGGCAAACTCGATGTAGCAACTGCAAACCAAGGATCTAATAATATTTCCCTACTGTTGGGAGATGGCAAAGGTGGTTTTGGTAAAACCACGAACTTCGATGTAGGGAAAACCCCCTTTTCTATAACTGCGGGAGATATAAATAACGACGGTAAGCCTGACCTGGCAATAGTAAATGGAAGCGAGTCTAACAACCTTGATATTTTATTTGGAGATGGCAAAGGCAGCTTTAGTCCTACCACCAGTGCCAATGCAAGAGTCGGCTCAGTTTCTATTGATCTAGCAGATTTTAATGGCGACAAAAAACTTGATTTACTAGAAAAATCGCTAATTACAAGTAACATTTTTTGGGGAGATGGTACGGGCAGTTTTAAGCCTAACGATGGTTATTTTCTCCCTGGTCTTGACAGTGAAGTAGTAGACTTAAATGGGGATGGAAAACTCGATCTTGTTGGTGGCAGTGGCGGCAAGGAGATCAGGGTGTTGCTCAACAATTCAGAACCAGTTACGCCAACACAAACACCTACTCCCACACCCACACCAACACCAACACCAACACCGACACTGACACCGACACCAACACCGATACCAACTCCAACTCCAACTCCAACACCAACTCCGCCTCCAACTCCAACTCCAACTCCAACTCCAACTCCAACTCCAACCCCAACTCCAACCCCAACACCGACACCGACACCAATACCGATAATTGCAACTCCAGGGATTATTATTAATCCGACATCGGGATTAGTAACTACAGAAACAGGCGGCACAGACAAATTCACCATCAAACTCAACAGCCAACCGACTGCTGATGTGAAAATTGATTTGAGTAGCAATAATCCGGCAGAAGGAGTAGTTTCATCGCAAACTGTGACTTTCAATTCTACTAATTGGAATCAAACACAGACAGTAACGATAACAGGTGTTAATGACCGTGTAGCTGATGGGAATAAAACTTACAGTATTGTTACCGCACCTGCTGTCAGCACCGATCGCAGTTATTCTGGATTAAACGCAGCCGATGTCACCGTTACTAATAATGATAACGGGTCATCAATTACTACTGACTCTTCCGTCAAAACAGAGGAAGATCTGATCCTAGAAGCCCTCGCATTCTCTCTCTTTTCCAACGCGATCCTAATCAATTACTTATTTTACAATATATCCTATATTGGCGGTAATTTAACATTAGGTGCTCTCGGTTCAGCTATTGACGGTTACATTTCCGGCGCAACTGTCTTTTTAGATGCTAACAAAAATGGTGTCAAAGATGCCGACGAACCATCAACTACTACTGATGCCAATGGTAAATATAATCTCCCGATTCCCTTGGTGGCTTTCGACAAAAATAAAAATGCACAAATTGACCCAGAAGAAGGTAATTTAGTTGCTTTTGGCGGGACGGATACTGCGACGGGTTTGCCTCTGGCTACTCCTCTTTCTGCACCTGGTGATGCCACATTTGTGACTCCATTAAGCGGTTTGGTAACTGGTTTGATGGCTGGGGGAATGTCGCAAACTGAAGCTGAGTCAAAGGTTAAATCTACTCTGTCTATTCCGGCGGGAGTTGATTTACTGGACTTAGATGCGATCGCATCTACAGCCAAAAATGAACCCGGTGCTGTCGAAACTTTAGTCGCGATGACAAAAGTCCAAAATATCATTGTCCAAACCACCAGCTTAATAGACGGTGCATCTACGGCTGATAATACTGAAATTATCAAAGCCGTTGTTGCAGCAATTAACAGTAAAATCAAATCCGATGGTTTCCTGGATTTGAACAATGCGGTACAGGTAGAAAATATTCTACAGCAATCTTTTGCCAAAGCGAAGGAAATTGATAGCAATCTCGATACTCAAAAGCTTTCCCAAATTTCCTCGCAAGCAGCGAAGGTAATGGCTGAGGCTAATCAGCAAATAGATCAGGTAAAATCTAACTTTTTGCCTGAGTTTATTCCCTCGGAAATTGGGAAAGTTCAAAAGGTGGCTTTGGGTGAAAGTGCGATCGCGCTCAAAGAAGCCGCTGCGGGGACAAAACCAATCGCCAAGGTGGTTTCGGAAAATACTGGCGAATCTTTGACTACCAAAATTAAAGCAAATCCAGCACCCGATCAACCTGCTACTCCGATTGTCGAAGGCGATATTATTGAAGTTGGCAATACTTCTCCTGAAAATCTCGGCGTTGACGGTCAAAATTTTGTAGGTACTGATGATAATGATATTTTCCCAGGCGGTAGTGGTAATGATTTCATCAACGGCATAAAAGGTAATGATTTCCTCGATGGTGGTGCCGGCGATGACAGCATTTACGGTGGCCGAGGACTCGATACGCTGACAGGTAGCAGTGGCGATGATATCCTATTCGGAGGCCGTGGTGCTGACAGTTTGGATGGCGGTATCGGCAATGACAGCTTGTACGGCGGCAAGGGAGATGATACTTTGCTTGGTGGTTTGGGTGATGATTTCCTGATTGGAGATGGTGGGAGCGATCGCTTTTTGTTGAATCTAGGTGGCGGTTCGGATACAATCCTTGATTTTGAGGTTGGTATCGATAAGTTTGCCCTGGGTAATGGTTTGAGTTTCCAGCAGTTAGAAATCAGTCAAACTGTGGGAGCGACGTTGCTGAAAGTTACATCAACTGGTCAACTTTTGGCAACAGTTACTGGGCTGGGTAGTTCGATTACTGCATCGGATTTTGTGTTACTGTAGATTCAAGCGGGGGCGGGTTTATCTAGATTGTTGATAATTGTTATAAATTATTGATGAACCCGCCCCTACCAGTGCTTGAGAATGCTGCAACATCTCAGGATTAACAAAAATCAATCATTAGTTAAATCATTTTTACTCAGAGGAGCATCATGTTTAAATTTGCAAAAATGACTCTAGTATTAATCACTGCATCTGTTGCTGTTGTGCAGCCAGTTGTTCGGGTTCACGCAGAAGAATCCAGCAGCGAATTCAGACAACTACAAACTTTATTAGAAGCTAAGAAATGGGACGATGCCGATCGCGAAACTGTCTCTATACTCCGCAAAAACCCCACGTCTTGTCCGAACCTCCGGGCGATCGACCAATTGTGGATGCAGCACAGCAATAAAAAATACGGTTTGACTCCGCAGTTAGAGATTTGGCAAAAGACGGGCAACGGTTTAAATTGTAAAACTTGCGAAGGTGAAATTAAAGAGTTTAGCGAAAAGGTAGGATGGACACTAGGCCAGCAAGCAACTCCTATGCTAGGGGATTTTCCAGCTCAGTACCCAACTGTTGCTGTATTAGGTTGGCAAAGTTACGTTGAGGGAGATGCAACTATGCAGGTTCTTTTTGGTACTCGGAATGTGTGGCAATCATGGAAAGTTCAAAGTTATAATCTGTTCTCTACTTTTGCTGATTGTGGTAAGTAATATCGTTTCCGGTTGCATCGGAATTAATATTACCCGAAATTAGGAGACGGCAGTGCCGTCTCCCTACGCCTTGACTATTCCGATGCTAACGGATCTGATATGCACTGAAAACTATATGAGCCAAGCAGATTATCAACAGGCTTTGAAACAGATAGAAACTGGAGATTTACCAGGAGCTTTGCAAACTCTCGATCGCATAATCAAGAAAAATCCTAAGTTAACAGAGGCTTACCACCGAAGAGCACAAGTACGCAAAAAACTCCAGGATTTTAAAGGTGCGATCGCCGATTATCAAGAAACCATCCGTTTACAGCCATTGGCGCTGTCTTTTCAGGAGCGGGCCGCTATTCAATCGCAGATTATCACGCTCCAAACTGCGATTTCAGACACGCGCTTGTTAAAATCCGCAAATCACCTGTCGTCCCCGCTTTTCTTCAAGGAGGCGCGTGATAAGGTCGATCGCGGTGAATATTCAGCAGCTTTATTAGACCTCGATTTGGTGTTGCAAATGTCGCCCGATCGCGCAGAAGCTCTTTGTTACCGCGCCTTGGCTTACGCACATCTGAGAAATCCCAAATCAGCCGTTGAGGATATCGCCCGCGCTTGTGCTCTGGAACCACACAATCTCGAATTTCGCCTTGCTAGAGGTATGGTGCGTTTGTCTGTGGAAGATGGAGCCGGGGCGATCGCAGATTTCACTCATTTAATGCAGTTTGGGGGCGATCGCACTAGCCTGTTTTTGCACCGGGGACATGGCTATTTCTTGGTGGGAGATTTGGACAATGCTTTTAAGGATTATTCTAATGCGATTGCGATGTGCGATCGGGATGCACAAGCTTTTGCTAGTCGCGCTAAAGTGCAGCAAACTTTGGGGAATTTAGAAGAAGCCGTCGCCGATTTCCAACAAGCAGCAGCACTTTGGCTCAATCAGGGAAATTGGAAAGCTCACCAACAGGCGATCGACCAAGCTAAGTTAATCAAACCACAAGCTGATGCCAAAAAAGCAGCGGCATCAAAAATCATTCGAGTGCCGATTAAATATCGTTTCGGAGGAGTTCCAGTCGTTGAAGTTATATTTAATAATGATTATCCCTTGATTTTTGATATGCTTCTAGATACCGGGGCTAGCATGACATTGATTACGCAGCGCATGGCTGATGCCCTGAGAATTGTGCCCTCTGGAAGTGTTCAGGGCGGAGTTGCTGATGGTAGTTTTGTAATGTT
Organism: Oscillatoriales bacterium; assembly: GCA_043718495.1. GTDB lineage: Bacteria > Cyanobacteriota > Cyanobacteriia > Cyanobacteriales > Microcoleaceae > Microcoleus. The sequence goes on from JAYSVM010000132.1 coordinate 80,568, forward strand.
TAATTTGGGTTGGGTAAAATCTGTAGCAGTGCAAACTGCTGTTGTCCATAATATACAAGTTGCGATCGCCCCTAGGTCAAATGAGGGGCTTTTAGGACAAGATTTTATGGCTCATTACAATGTACGGATTCTCGAAAATCAAGTAGAATTTCATCCCCGATAATTTAAGGAAGAAGGAAGAAGGAAGAAGGAAGAAGGAAGAAGAAGAGAGGGGGGAGATTGGGAGAAACGGCTATCAATTCCTAATGCCCAATGCCCAATGCCCCATTCCCAATGCCCGATTACTTAATCTTATTCACATAACCCCACAAACTATAATCCCGACTCAGCCAACCCCGGAAAAAAGCCATCTGACTCGGATCTTCTTGCACCCGTTTATAGCGATAAATAATCCGTTCATTAATCATTTGCAAAGCCGTATTTCTATTATTAGCACTTTTCAGTGCGAGCTTCGTGCGCGCATCAAAAATCCCCGTTTGTGGCAATCCTAACGCTTGCTGAAGAAACGTAATCGAGTTATTAATTCCAAAATTAACAGCCGTGTCAAACATAACTATCGCCAAAGTTGGGTGCATCGTCCCCGAAAGACTCGAATCCCAGTAATATTTATAAATTTCTAGGAGCTCTGCTTCCGACATCTGCGTCACATCTAAGGGTGGAAGCCCGCGACTGTATCGGTAAGCATTATATTCCGTTTGCAGAATACCTTTATAAGTTCTGCCGCCCTTATCTGCCGGGTGATTGCTGAATCCGCCCTCAAAATATAGGGTAAAATAAAGCGCTGTTTGAAATAATTTCTGTCGCAAGTTCCCTGTCTGCTGTTGTGCCAAAGTATTTTGGGCAAATGGCAAGGGGATTGCTAAGCTTAACAAAAGTAAGCCCAGCAGGAGGTTTGGTTTCCAGTTAATCTTAAGTTGGCGCTGTTTCGGTTGGTTGTCGCTCATAAATTCTTTGTCCGATCGCCCGTGGTTCCACTAAAACTGCTACTCTTCACACTAATATAGACTCAACCTTTAACTTGATAGCACAGATAGGCAGCGAAGATGAATCCCGATTTCCATAACCAGTCTGAAACATCCAAATTTGAAGATGCCGCATCCCTGACATTAGTTGCAGAAAAGTATTACTCTGTTGGCAATTTAGTAGAGGCGATCGCCACTTGTCGTCAAGCACTGGAATTGCAACCGGATTGGGCTCCCGCTTATGTGACAATGGGCAACGTCCACCAAGCAAATGGGCAACTGGATGAGGCGATGAGACTGTATTCTGAGGCGATCGCCCTAAATCCCGACTTTGCCGAGGCCTATGCTAATTTGGGCAGTATGCTCTACAAACAAGGGCTATTGATAGAGGCGATGGTCAATTACGAAAAGGCGATCGTCCTTAAACCAGATTTGGCCGCAGCTTACTGGAATTTGGCCCTAGCACTGAAGCAGCAAGGGCAATTTGAGGCCGCCGTCTCCTATGAGCAAAAAGCTCTCGAACTCAATCCCCATCTGGCTGAGGTCGATTTTAACCTAGATTTGGGAGACAAATTAGCACGGCTGGGTAAGCTTGATGACGCTATGATTGCTTGGCAACGCGCGATCGACCTCAAGCCAGATTTACCAGAAGCACATTGTCAAATAGGCATCGTTTTGCGCTATCAAGGCAAGTTTAAACAAGCTATTCCCTATCTCGAAAAAGCCCTCGAAATTAAACCAGATTTCATTCCTGCCCATCAACATTTGTGTGCCATTCTCAGAGATACCAGCGATTTAGCTTTGGCGCGGCAAGCTGTTCACAAATACAGTCAAATATGCGGCGACAGCGATCCAATTATGACCGCAATTTACTTCATCAGCACCTATCAAGTGTCGGGATTGAATCAAATTGCTAAAGATAGATTTTTAGAGCTAGAATCTTACTTAGACAAAAACTTAGACACAGTTCAATCAATTGAAATTAGATCGCTTTATGCAAATTTTTTATTTAGTACACCATATTTGCGAGATGACTTAGCTGCCAACTCTCAACTGTACAGAACAATTTCTCAAAAATATATCGACCAATGTATCAAACCTAATTTTCCGCAAGTCACTCATTACAGTTTAAAATCAACTGCCACAGAAAGTAAATTAAAAATCGGCTTTTTGTCCAATCACTTCAGTCGCCATTCTGTCGGTTGGTGCAGTGCTGACATTATTGGCGAATTATCCAAAATCACACCAAATTTATACTTATACGCCTCCGAAAGAATTGCCAATGACGACCTAACTCATAAATTTGCAACTTTTGGCAAACTCACCTTACCCAAAACTTTTCCGAACGGACTGCCAAATTCCCCAGAAATCATCAATCAAATTCAAAGTGATAAATTAGACGTTTTAGTAGATTTAGATTCTCTTAGTGTGCCAATTCACGCTGACATTCTCTACTGCAAGCCCGCGCGAGTTTGTGTTTCCTGGTTGGGATTTGATGCTGCTTACATATCACCAGAAAATTACTTTCTTTCAGATTGGCACTCCCACCCAACAGGCAGGGAAAAATATTATGATGAGCAGTTAATTAGGATGCCTGATTCCTTTGTCGCAGTGTCAGGTTTTCAGAGGTATGGAGTCGATCCGGTTGCTTTGAGAAAGTCCAATCGGATTGGTTTAGATCAGATAGTTTACCTGTGTGTTGCACCCGGTAGAAAATTTAATTATGATTTGGTCAAAGCACAGATAGCTATTCTCAAACAAGTTCCAAATAGTGTGTTAATTCACAAAGCTTTAGGTGATAATGCGGTGTTTCAAGCTGCTTATCACCAGGTTTGTGAAGCTGAGGGAGTTAGTAAGCACCGGATTAAGTTTTTGCCCAGAGTCGCTACGGAAGAAGAACACAGAACTGTGTATTTATTAGCCGATGTTTTGTTGGATTCTTATCCTTACAATGGGGGCACTCACACCCTGGAAGCTTTGTGGTTTAATTTGCCTGTGGTGACGAGAATAGGAGAGCAGTTTTTGTCGAGAATGGGTTATTCGTTGTTGCAGACTTTGGGGATTACAACTGGCATGGCTTGGTCTTGGGAAGAATATGTGGAATCCGGAGTAAAATTGGGTAAGGATAGTGAATTGCGAAACGGCGTTAAAGCACAGTTGGTTGATTCTAAGAGGGCGGGAAATTTGTCACCTTTGTGGAATCCCAAAAAGTTTGCTGGGGATATGTATGCGCTGTTTGAAAAACTGTGTAGAATAGAAAACAGTTAGTGGTGAAATCCTATGGTATCATGCAAACCAAAAATCTAGCCTTCAGAAATATGATTTATAGCAACCAATGAGAACCCAATATCAGGATTTTTTGATTCGTTCCTGGCAAACGCGCGATCGGGCTGATGCCTTTCATGTAATTCGGGATGTTTTATTAGAGTACGGTTTAAGATCTGAGCCTTTCGGTGCGGATCGAGATGTTTATGATGTCGAAATACATTATCATGCCAAGGGTGGAGAATTTTGGGTAGTTGAATGGGAAGGAGAAATAGTGGGTACGGCTGCTTACTATCCCATCGAACGCGGGAACAATGCTGTGGAAATCCGCAAAATGTATATTTTGCCAAAGGCAAGGAAACAAGGTTTGGGTAAATTTTTACTGCAAGAATTGGAAAGTAAAATTGTCAGTCTGGGCTTTGATGAAATTTGGATAGAAACGGCTAGCGTGCTCAAGGAAGCTGTGAAGATGTACGAAAATAGCGGATATCAACCAACAACTGGTGTTGAGACGCAAAGGTGCGATCGCGTTTACAAAAAAGTTTTGAATTGAGAGTGTTAACTTCATTTTTGATCAACTATAATAGGACTAAAATTATTAATCAATCTTTGCCATGCAGTTTATCAACCCCAAAACTGATTTTGCGTTCAAAAAGATTTTTGGTTCAGAGCAAAGTAAGGACATTCTGATCAGTTTTTTGAATGCTTTGCTCTATAATGGCGATCGCACCATCAAGCACCTAGAAATCCTCAATCCCTATCTAGCGACCCGCATTCGAGGAATTAAAGACACCTACCTGGATGTCAAAGCAACTCTGGACAATGACAAAACTGTCATTATTGAAATGCAGGTATTGAATATAGAAAGCTTTGAAAAGCGTATTTTATACAACGCCGCTAAAGCCTACTCGATTCAACTCGAACCAGGGGAAGATTATACAATGTTGAATCCCGTAATTGCCCTAACAATTACAGATTTTGAAATGTTCCCCAATTTGGATAAAATCATCTCTAGCTTTATTTTGAAAGAAAGAGACTTTCTGATTGATTATCCGATTTATGACATCGAGTTAGTATTTGCTGAATTACCAAAATTCCAGAAAGAATTACATCAATTAGAAACCATAGCAGATAAATGGCTCTATTTCCTGAAGAAGGCTAGAAGCTTGCAGGAAATTCCCGAAAATATGGGTGATATTCCTGAGATTAAACAAGCTTTTGAAATCGCCAATCGCTCTAATTTAAACCCAGAAGAATTGGATGATTTAGATCACAGAGAAATGTATATTCATGACCAGCGTAATGTCATCAAAAAAGCTTTGAATCAGGGGATACAACAGGGGCTAGAACAAGGGCTAGAACAAGGAAAAATCCAGGCTAAAATTGAGATTGCCAGACAAATGCTACTTCAGTTTGATGACTCAACCATCAGTCAAATCACGCAACTTAGTCTGGAGGAAATACAAAGATTGAGGAAGGAGAACCAAGGAACAGGCTTGTAGAAATCAGGACACGGCATTGCCGTTTCCCTACCCTAATTTATTGTAGGGACACGGCATTGCCGTCTCCGAACTATCATCTCCAAGAGTGCAACCGGAATTAATATTATTGAGTTAAAATCATTATAAGCCATATAGGATATAGGAGAAAAACTGATGACTATCCTCACAGAAAACTCTCAAGCTCAAAATAGCACCGCCGACAAGTTACCCGACGGCCCGAAAGAAGGTAAATTCATCCAGACAGTTAAGGGAATATTGAATCCCCTAGATTATTTGGAGAAAAAACATCAGCAATACGGCGATATTTTCACCAGCCAATTTAGCAACTTTCCGCCGCAAGTAATTATCAGCAATCCTCAAGCTATTCAAGAAGTTTTTACAGCGGATGCTAAGTTATTTCAGTCCGGCAAGGGAAACGAGATTGCACTACCTTTAGTAGGCCCGAATTCTTTATTGTTATTAGATGGCGATCGGCATTTGCAGCATCGCAAACTTTTAATGCCACCTTTACACGGTGATCGCATGAAAGCTTATGGTCAAATTATTCGAGATACAACTGAAAAAGTAATTAATAGTTGGACTGTGGACAGCTTGTTTGTAGCACAAGAAAGTATGCAAGAGATTTCCTTGGAAGTCATTTTACACGCTGTTTTTGGACTCAGCGAAGGAGAGCGCTACCAACAAATTCAGCAAGCCATTGTGAATATGCTCAATGTTTTTAGCAATCCTTTGAGTGCTACCTTTTTGTTTGTCAAGTCGCTGCAAAAAGATTTGGGTGCTTGGAGTCCCTGGGGACGGTTTCTGGGGCATAGACAGCGTTTAGATGAACTGCTTTATCAAGAAATTCGCGATCGCAAAACTCAATCCGAACCGCTAGGCGAAGATATTCTGAGTTTGTTAATTTCAGCCCGCGACGAAGCGGGTGAACCAATGAGCGATGTTGAATTACGGGATGAGTTAATGACAATGCTGTTTGCGGGGCACGAAACTACTGCTACGGCTTTAGCATGGGCTTTTTATTGGATTCATTATCTGCCGGAAGTACAGGAAAAGCTGCGACAAGAACTCGATACAATTGATGTCGAGAATGCTGATGCAATGGAAATTTCTAAACTACCATATTTGAATGCTGTTTGTTCAGAAACGCTGCGAATTTATCCCGTTATTTTCTTTGCTTTTCCCCGCATTTTGCAAGCTCCGATGCAGTTGATGGGTTATAATATTCCTCAAGGAATGATGATTTCTTCCTGCATTTATTTGGTTCATCACCGACCAGATATTTACCCAGAACCGAAGCAATTCAAACCGGAACGTTTTCTAGAACGGCAATTTTCGCCCTATGAATATTTCCCATTTGGGGGAGGGAATCGTCGCTGTATTGGTGCGGCATTTGCGATGTTTGAAATGAAGTTAGTTTTGGCAAAAGTGTTATCGCGCTACTCCTTTGAACTTGCTAAAAACCGTCCGGTTTTACCTGTGCGCCGAGGTTTGACAATGACACCCGCTGGTGGAGTACGTTTGGTGGTAAAGGATCGGAAATTTTGAGTTTAGCTTACACGCGATCGCACTAACCTTAGCAAAATGGTAAGAATCGTGAATAGCACACAACGATCGCTCATATTTCTGGATTTAGCTATTTTTCAAATATTTACCCAAAAACTCTAACTGGTTCACCATTTCCTCTGCTGTTTTATTAGCTGTTAGTTCCATAATTACTTTAACTTGCTCACCAACAGAATAGTCTTGCGATATCAGCGCAATGCCAGCATGAGATTCCTCTCTGATCAGAAACTCAGTATGTAACTGACAGAAGTCTCCAATATTGTGACTGTACAGCACTCTGTTTTGAGTGGTAGCTAGCCGAAGTTGTTCTTCGTCGATTAATCCTTCTGTTTGAGTTTCATTGACGGTGGTTACATCAATTTGACGCGATCGTAATGCCCGTAGAAGAGACTGATCTTGGGAATCTTCATCTAGGTAAAGCTTAATCTCACTCATGCTTCTTTACCCAAGTTAGTGTACAAAACTTCTAGGCGCTTGGCTTCTGCTGCTTGATGGATCAAATCAGTTTCAATTTCTGCGGTGTTGGCATGATAGTAGGTGAGCGCGGCGTAGACTTCGGCGAGGGTGAGATGTCCGATGCGATCGCAAATCTCTTCAGCATTCAATCCTCGCTTGTACCAGGTTACAATCCGACGAACGGTAACACCTTTACCGAGGATGTGAGGACATCCACCGTGCAATCCGGGAGTGCGTGCAATGAGCGTACCAATGTCAATAGATACTGCTGTGGTCATAAACTATCGAAGTTTGAAGGGACTGATCTCTATTACAGCATAGCGATCGCACAACTACATCGCGACGTGAATTTGGGGTGATAAATGCAGTAAGCTAGAGATACAGGTTTCAAACAAAATCATGACTGAACTCCTTCAACAGGCGATCGCCCAAATCCAAAAACTCCCACCCGATCGGCAAGATGCGATCGCGGCTCGGTTTTTGGCAGAGTTGCAGGACGAGCAAAAATGGGAAACTCGTTTTGCTGACACGACAGACGATCAATGGGATCAGATGGCTGCAATGGTACGTCAAGAAATTGCGGGAGGAGAAACGGTTCCACTTGATGAGGTTTTCCCAACACAAAAATGAAATCAAGTGTTACAAAGTCATTTCGCACGCGGCTAGAGAGTCTTCCTGCATCAGTTCAGGAACAAGCCGATAAAGCTTATGCCCTTTGGCAGGAAAATCCTTATCATCCAAGTCTTCAGTTCAAGCGAGTCAGTCAGAAGCAACCGATTTATTCTGCTCGTGTCAGTATCAATTATCGTGTTTTAGGTTTATTGGAAGCCGATGGTATTTACTGGTACTGGATTGGTGCACACGACGAGTACGATGAATTACTGAAACGGATGTAGTTTAAGGCGATCGAATTCGTCAACCCCCGCTACCGTAAATGGCGATCGCAGAATTATATCGCGGTGTGAATTTGGGGCAATAAATGAGGTAAGCTAGAGACAAAGGTTTCAAACAATGCCAGCATCCGTTGCTTATCTGTTTGACAGAATCACAGTGAACCCAAGACAATGTGGCGATCGTCCCTGCATCCGGGGAAGGCGGATTCGATTCATCGATATCCTAGAGTTTCTAGCTGCGGGTTTGAGTTTTGAGCAAATTATCGAAGAATTGCCAGACTTGGGACTTAACGATCTCAAAGCTGCGCTGATGTATGCAGTCCAAAAACTCGACAAGTAAGAGGTATTTATATGCGAGGCACAGTTCTTAGTTTCTCGATTCAGGCAAATCAGGGATTCATTTCAGGCGACGATGGAAAAAGATATAACTTTCTGGGTTCAGACTGGAACTTGAGCAATACCCCTACTCAGGGAGTTAAAGTTGATTTTGATGTGGATGGCAATCGTGCTACTTCGATTTATGAAGATCCCAGTGCCGCAGTTTCAAATCAAACTATAAAATCTCGAACAACAACAGGTATCTTGGCTTTATTACTAGGTGGTTTGGGAGGACATTTTTTCTATCTTGGAGCTTGGGGATGGGGGTTAGTCAGTGTACTATTGTCTTGGACTTACATTCCTCTAATTGCTGGCTTGATTATGGGTGTTCGCTATCTTTCAATAACAGATAAAGAATTTGAGAATAAAATCAAAAAGATGCAGGGCCCTTTCGGAACGATAGAGCTTTAATGGTAATCTCAGTTTTCTATTCATGGCAAAGTGAACATCCTAAGTGCGTTAACCACTACTTTATTCGAGATGCTCTGAAGGAGGCAATGAAGGTCATTCAACGAGAATACGGACTTGAGGAACGACCAGAAGTAGATCACGATACAGAAGGAACACCAGGACTGCCAGACATTGTGCATACGATCTTTTCAAAGATCGAAAAAAGTTCTGCTTTTGTAGCTGATGTGTCTTTTACTTCAAAGTCTACTGAAGGCAGACCTTGTGCGAATGCCAATGTCCTTATTGAACTTGGCTTTGCACTGCACGCGCTTAAGAGTGAGCGGCTAATCCTAGTAATGAATGACGCCTTTGGAAGCCCCAAAGAGCATATGCCATTCAATCTTGCTGCTCGTCGTTGGCCAATCACTTATAATCTCCCTCCTGATGCAAATAAGGAGACTAGAAAAAATGTTTCTCGTGATCTTAGCGGGAAGCTGAAGACAGCACTGAAGGTAATGGCAGACAGCGGTATTCTATTCTCGACTCCTGCTACGAGTTCATCGATACGCTCCGACGATCGATTACTATTTACAAAGTTTTTAGAGCAGTTCCCTTACAACAGCGACATGATTTACTTTCTTCGTGAGTATGATGTCGGAGACTCATTCGAGAGCAAATGGTTAGAAGAGATTGACCGTTTTACCCAAGAATGGAACGATGCGCTCCATGAATTTATAGACCCTACTCTTGAAGGTAAGCGAAAAGACTTCATGCTGAAACTTACCTCGTTCAAAAATGAACTATGGTCAAACACTTGGAGATCGGAAAGTGGTGATTCTCTTTCTATGGAATCCTATAAATTTAAGGATGAAGATCCTCGTTGGGAGAAAATAGAGGAACTAAATGCTATGGGAACAGAAGCACACGATGCACATCAAGAACTTGTTAGAGCTTGTAAGGTAATGCTTGGCCACCCAGAAGCCAGCTAACACTTCATGGCAGCGGACGGACGGTTGAATACTGCTAGTGCTATGTTCGAGGCTATCTGCCGCCGCTGCATTTTGCCGTTAGACCGCTAAATCTGAGTTCGGTAGTGGCTTGAATGTATCTATCAAATTCCAGCCCAAAGGTGAATGCCATGCAAGCCAAACTTCAAGAACAACTTTCTCCTGCTGATGCCGAAGTTATTTTGAGACATTTGCTAGAACGAATTAAAGCTGCGCTTCTGTATGCAGTCCGCAAACTCGATCGTCCCATTTTAGCCGCATGACTATTTGGTTGAATGCTCAGCGCGATCGCCAGCCCTGGCTGTGTGGATTACTGCTACTTTTGGTGAAATATATCAGTGATCGAGCGATCGGCGGTATTTTTCTATTATATTGGGTATTGTACCGCAACTGGGATACAGTTATAAGTTAGCTTTCCAAGGTAGAGATTCAATGGCAAATTTGCTTTATGTCGATAATTCAAACGTATGGATTGAAGGGATGCATGTTGCAGCTTACAAAAATGGTATTGCACCGAATGTTTGGACTGCGGTAAAAGGCAATATTTGTGACCATACTTGGAAGCTTGATTTTGGTAAGCTTTTCAGCTTCGCTGGAGGTGACAAAAAAGAAGTTAGAAAAGCAGCATTGTTTGGTTCCAAGCCTCCACAGAATGACTCTTTATGGGCTGCTGCTGAAAAAAACGGATTTGAAGTAATAACCTACGAAAGAAACATTGTAAATGCTGAAAAGAAAATTGATACAGATATAGTTGCAACAATGATCGAAGATTCTTACGAGATTTTGCAACCTGGCGATGAGGTAACACTAGTTTCTGGAGATTCTGACTATGTTCCGGCAATTGAGAAGCTTAAAAAACGCGGAATACCCGTTCATGTAGTTTTTTGGAAACATGCGTCACGAGAAATCAAAGAGGCTGCAACTTCATTCACTGAACTTGACCAATGGCTAGATCATCTAAAACGGCAAAGCTAACCCTGTGTCGCCCCATCGGTAGCTTGCTAGATTTTCTCTGGGACTGCACTTTCATGCTGTCGGCAGGGCGGAATCATCTCTAATTGCCCGTGCTGCGGAAATTGAATATCCGATCGCCATTTCGATCGCCCGCCCGATCGCCAATTTTCTCGACACAGAAGCATTAGTTTTCGTAGATTGCAAACCAGGACGCGGGCAGTAAAATCGAGAAGTCCCAGGCGATGAAGTTCGAGATAAGGTGAAAGCCCGATCGCTAAAATGATGAATAGATGTTGCTGCCAAGATAACCATGACCACCATCACCCTCAACCTCTCTCCCGAACTCGAACACCAGATCCGCACTGAAGCATCTCGACAGGGCGTTGAACCCGATCGCTACATCCTCAACGCCCTGCAAGAACGCCTCCAGCCTAGACTTCCAACCACCCAACCTACTGAAGCCGACTTGCTGCAACAAATTAACATCGGCTTTAGTGCACAAACCTGGGAAGAATACCATGCCCTCATCGCCAAGCGTCATGCCGAAACCCTGACTCCCGAAGAACACAAGCAACTGATCCAAATGAGCGATCGCCTTGAACAACTCAATGTTGCCCGCATTCAAGCCTTAATTCAACTCGCAACCTTCCGCAACCAATCTCTGACAAAGCTCATGCAAACCCTCGGCATCAATCCTCATCCCGATATCGTTGATTATGCCTGAATGTCGCCTCACACAGCAGCAACGACAATTCATTAAACAACGCGCCAATGGTTGCTGCGAGTATTGTCTCAGTCAAGCTAAATTCTCTCCAGATCCCTTCTCCATTGAACACATTATCCCTCGCTCCAAAGGTGGCACCAGTGATTTGGATAATCTGGCGATTGCTTGTCAAGGGTGCAACAACTTCAAATACACTCATAGTGAGGCGATCGACCCTGTTACAGGTAGCTCTGTCCCACTTTATCATCCTCGACGGAATAACTGGAGCGAACACTTTACTTGGAGCAGCGATTCGTCTCAAATGTTGGGTTTAACACCGACTGGACGCGCTACGATCGATCGGCTGCAACTCAACCGAGAAGGAGTAGTCAATCTTCGAGGAGTCCTGTATTCTATCGCTCTACATCCACCTCACAATGATTCGTAGCAAAAAGGGAGTTTAGACCATGTTTGCCCTCGTCCGCAACAACTAGGTAAATAACGGATGCCCAGAAAAATCAGGGATTTGAAAAGCCTATTATTGAAAGCAGGATTTACTTGTGAGTCTGCTAAAGGTAGCCACACCAAATGGTCACATCCTCTGCTACCAGGAAAGCTGACTCTCTCAGGAAAAGACGGCGGTGATGCCAAGCTCTATCAGGAAAAAGATGTTGACAATGCTCTCAAACAACTAGCTGAAATTGAGGAGGAAAATAGATGAACAGTCATTATACAATTATTATTCAGTGGTCAGATGAGGATCGGTGCTATGTCGTTAGTTTTCCAGAATGGGGAGACTATTGTCATACCCACGGTGATACTTACGAAGACGCATTAAAAAATGCCCGCGAGGTTTTGGAACTTTTAACTGAGTCGATGCTAGATGAGGGTAAAACATTGCCAAAGCCGCAATTATTTGGTCAATCTCTACAGCACGCATGAAGAAATCTAAAATCAATTAGTTGCAGCAATTGCTCGATTGTTCAGTCGGGCGGGGGACAAGCTATGCGATCGCATATCCAGTATACTCTCGCACTTCCGGTGGATGAAAAGCCAGAACAATGTGGTCTTTGGGCATACCAGCGGCGAGTTCGTCAGTAATACCGTCTTCAATCCCATCATAGTGAATCCAGATTTTGTCATTGCGGATTTCGGCGTGAACCACAGTACCATGAACTCGCAGATGATTTTCCCAACCTTCATGTATCAGCATAAAATGATTGCGTTATCGAAGCTTTCCGAAGGAATCGCGGCTGACAACCACATAGGTAATCACATCCCCATAACTCTAAGAATATCCGCATAATATTCGAGGATTTTCTCCAACATCTCACCCCATGGGTCTAGGGGTTGATTTGCGCTTGCCATTAGATAATCTCCTCCCTGTTTGAGTCAAAAACCATCGCGCAAAAACCAGGTTCTGACCGCAGCAATTGCCCAGCTTCTTCTTTTTTGTTTAGACTCCCTCTATATCTATCCTATACGATGCAAGTTCCGATCGCTCGATCGGCCGCGAATTCTAAACACCCTAGGAAAATGTTTCCCTCCAAATTATTACTTATTTTCCCTAGGTGGTTGCCGTATTAGTTCAGCAAAATCTGCAAATTTTGGGCAAAGTTGCGATGTCACTCAAACGAGTGACACTCATTTGAGGTAACTCAAAAAAGTGACTAGGCAATTGCCTCAAACTTTAGTGAGAATGAGCGCAATCAGGAAAACTCGTCAGCTAGATTTACTAACTGAAGATAAGGGTGAACTCAAGCTGAAATTAGCTGCCTCTAAAATTAGCAAAATCCCCCTTATTATAGCCCAACGCATTACCGTTTGGGCGTTTGTAAGCAGCCCTACTTAACTATTCCTAGGAGAAACACAATGGACCCTATTCTGTATTGGAATGAAGTCGCACTCGAAGCCAATCGCGTTAGTTTTACTAACGGAAAGAAAGAGCAACCAGGCCCCACTCTAAGTTCTCGCGCTTTGGCGATCGTTCACTTAGCTATGTATGATGCTTATGCAGGGGTACGAGGTAATCAACTCACTCCTGTTGACTTATCTGCTTATATTCCTGGCTTACCTAGTCCGAAACCCAATGCCTCAGCCAATGCTGCGGTAGCCGCCGCTGCCCACGCTACATTGTCTAGCTTGTATCCCAGTCAAAAATCCTTTTTCGATCTGAAGCATACTCAAGCAGGTTTACAAGGAAACGGTCTACAAGAAGGTCATGAATTTGGTCTTTTGGTAGCCCAAAAAATCTTGGAGAAGCGACAGGATGATCCTAGCGCTAGCGATGATGGCTATGCTGCATCAGTGGCTCGTGGCGCACACCGTCCCGATCCAGATAATAGCGATCAAGGGTTTCATGCGCCCTTCTATGGCGCACAATCAAGAGGTTTTGCTGTCACTAACCGTCATGAGTTAAATCCTCCACCTCAGCTAGGGAGTCCTGAGTATATCAACGCCCTGAAACAGGTGCGCGGGAAAGGGATTGCACCTGAATTGATGGGAACTTTACCCACAGGTATTTCTGCTCGAACTGCAAATGAAACACTGATCGGCATCTACTGGGGCTATGATGGCGCTGCTGAGTTAGGGACACCCCCTCGCTTGTACAACCAGATTGTCCGTGCTGTGGCGATCGCTCGCAATAATAATGTCGATCAAAATGCTCGTCTTTTTGCGCTGGTGAATGCTGCAATGGGAGATGCTGGTGTTTTAGCCTGGGATCAGAAATACATTCACGATTTATGGCGACCTGTCGTCGGCATTCGGGAAAACGATCCCTCCTTGGGTCCAGCCGCTACGGGTAATAACGTCCTCTCTCGGGATGCTGACACCGCGTGGTTACCGCTAGGGGCACCGAATACGAATTCCACCAAGAAAAACGGTACGCCACCTTTTCCAGCCTATCCTTCTGGACACGCTACGTTCGGTGCAGCCGCGCTGCATATTACCCGACGGTTTTATCAGGTAACTAGCCGCAGCAATGACACCTTGTTTAATGGGATTACCTTTGTCTCTGATGAGTTCAATGGCATTAGCCGAGACAATAAGGGAACTGTGCGACCCAAACACGTTCGCAGTTTTCCAGGTGGGCTGTGGCAAATGATTATCGAAAATGGCATCAGTCGTGTCTTTTTAGGGGTGCATTGGGTATTTGATGCTTTTGCGGCAAATGCTACAGGCAATCCCGACCTCTCTCAGAATATCGGTGGTATTCCGCTTGGAATTCAGATTGCTGACGACATCTATGATAGCGGGTTGAATCTATCAAATGTCGGGCCTCGGAATTCAAACAATTTGCCCTATTAATCCTATCCCTGGCGCGAGTTAGAGGGGTTAAGCTTTATATAACAAAGCTTGCCCCTTTACCCGTTTTCTGAATAAATGGCGATCGCCAGCGATTATCTAAAATTTTGGTCAAGACGACAAACTATGCGATCGCATATCCAGTATGCTGTCGCACTTCGGGTGGATGGAAAGCCAGAACAATACAGTCTTTGGGCACGCCAGCGGCGACGAGTTCGCCAGTGATTCCGTCTTCTATCCCATCATAGTGAATCCAGATTTTGTCATTGCGGATTTCGGCATGAACCACAGTACCATGCACTCGCAGATGATTTTCCCAACCTTCATGTATCAGCATAAAATGGTTGCGATCGCGGCTGACCACCAAATAGGTAATCACATCCCCATAAGTGTAAGGAATATCCGCATAATATTGGAGGATTTTCTCCAACGTCTCACGCCATTGGTCTACGGGTTGATTTACGGTTGCCATTGGATAATCTCCTCCGTGTTTGAGTCAAAAACTATCATACGAAAACCTGGTTCTTCTAGCAGCAATTGCCCTGCTTCTTCTTTAAACAATGTCTCAAAAGTATTGCGATTAACAGCTAGGTAAAGACGACGATCCGGCTCTCGTCTTTGCAGCGTTCTAGCGTACATAAAGAACTGCCCCCAAGCATTTTCGAGGTCATGAATGGGCGAAGGGCTAAGAAAGCTTTTGATCTCGATCGCAATTTTTTCAGACCCTCGTTCAGCCGCAATTAGTTTCTGGGCCCCCAAATCGACAAAAACCGATCGGGCACCAATTTTGAGAATCAGTGGGTCATGAGTGATTGTCCAGCCATCTTTGATGAGGGCGGTGCAGACAGTATCGTGATAAAGGTCTTTGGCTGGCATAAGGGCTGTTCTGTTTAGGTTCCCTGTATATCTATCGTATACGACGCAAGTTCCGAATTATTCTAAGTTGACTGAGATTCTCAGAAACCGGGTTTTTTACCAAATCTCCGGGCTTCAACGAAATATTATCGTAAAAACCCGGTTTCTGCACCCATATTAATTCGACTGAATCTGCGCGTTCAAAACCTTAGAAATCCGATCGCGCGTTTCCTCCAAATGAGCCCGCGTATAAGCATCCGCACTCCGATCCAAATTCCGAATACTTTTACTCAAACCCTCCCGCAACTGCCGCAACTCATACCACGCCAAACTCCGCGCATCTTCAGGAACACTCGTTTGTCGCAACACCATTCCCATCAAAATTGCCAAGTGTTCCCGCTGTAACGATCGCCTAAAAGTCGAAATCTGCATTTTTTTATTTGTCGGCTGCAAAACTTCTAGCCAAACATTTTTTTGCAACGTATCGAACACTTCCGGCAACCTTAAAGCACTTTCCGGCGAGGATTTTAACTCGGCATCCCGCAGTCTCACCAATCGCTCAGGAGAGAGCAAAACCCGCAGTACAAACCGCTGCAAAAAAGTAATGCGATCGCCGATCGGATAATCCAAAGGAAACACCAAAGCTGGACTTCCCCAGTGATTCCAGCGAGACGGCGCTAATTTATTCAGTAACTCCGGCGCAAAACTAAACGCATCCGGTGCAAAAACATACTTATCCAGTGTTGCTAATGCTTCTCGTTGTTGACTAAGTGCGATCGGCACAAACGGCAATTTCCCCTGCGGATCACCAGGGCGACTCCGGCTAAACGACTGTCCCCCCACATACAAAGTAGTATTCATTACCTGCTGAAAATAATACCCGAACACCGAATCAAACATCACCCGGAGTTCATTGTAGCCATCATCTCCAACCGGAATTCGCTTTTCTAAACGCTTCCACATCACCCTAGAATTATCCAATTGTGACTGCGAATAGTTGAGCATATTGGCACTAAGATCGAAAATATTCGCAGCCGGATCGAGACTATCAACAGCATCCTCGTCAGCCGAATAAGCTAATTGTGGTTCCGCAGCACGACTGGCAATTTGCTGTAGAATTGGCAATTCGTTACTAGGATTGACAGCACCAATAACTTTATAACCATACTCGATCGCCCAATCGTCATAAGGCCCCACAATCATTGGATAATAATCGCCCTGGACAGTTCCCGGCGCAGCCAAATTAATCGGCACATAATCCATCACCGAAGCCACCAAACCTTGCGTGCGAGTTAACTGAGTATTGTTCAACTCCTCCGGTTTCAGCATGGTACTACCATGAAAATTGTGCCTCAAACCCAAAGTGTGACCGACTTCATGGGCCGTCAAAAATCGGATATATTGATTCACATAATTATCAATTTCCGAACTATTCGGTGTCGCATTTCCCAACAGAGACATCGACATTGCGCCCATTGCAAATTGTCGGTTCGATTCCAACCCGAAGCACAAATCAGAATCTGACATCAACCGCGACATAGGCGATCGCTTTTGCTCTTGATATCTTTCTACCAAAGTCGGCAAATCATCAACTATTTCACCAGGAGAATTTTGCTTTTTTGCTTTTTCTAAATCTCCTTTTTCCAGCAGTTTTAAATAACGAGAATACATCCCAAACTGACAAGGATTAGTATTAGCACCGTTTCGCCCTTGAAAACTCTTGGCAACCGATCGATTTTGTTGTACCAAAGACCGATAGCCCTGTTTGATTTCCCGGACAATATTAGCATCCAATAAAATATCTGCATCCAAGATTTCCCCAGTCAATGGGTTAGTGCGAGATGGGCCTAAGCCTGCAAATTCTGGATTGAAGGAACTCGACCAACGAATAGTGTTGTAGCGAACATCAGCCGGGTCCCATTTCGCATTATCCGGCATTTGTTTGACCTTGATTGCTTCAGTAAATCCCGCCTTTTCAAAAGCCTTATTCCATTCCAAAATGCCGTCACGGATGGCGTTTCGGTATTCTAGAGGCACATTGTTTTCAATCCAAAATACGATCGGCTGGACTGGTGGTGAAAGCGGGGCCGTGGGGATTTGTTTTTGCAAATGCCAGCGATTAATATAGCGGACAAAAGGCTCCCGGCTACTATTGTCAGAAAAGTCTTTATATGCTGTGAGGAAATAGCCGACTCTTTCGTCAGCAAATCTGGCGCGATAGCCGTTATTGAGCGGCACTTCTGAGAAACTGTAGTGAATACGAAGATTGAAAGCTCGGCTGTCAGGAATTGAGGGTAAATAGCTTACTGAACTGTCATTTTCGCTGGAAAATCCGTAAACAGAAGTAATCTCTACATTCAAGGGAAATGCTTTTACTTCCTTAAAGTAAGATTTGTCAGCATCTATTGAGTAAGATGCGCCTAATAGCATTGGCAAAAATGATTTTAATCCTGGCAAGTCACGCTTTTCGCTCATCAACAAATCACCCAAATCGATTAGCAAAGTTTTCCTGACTGGGTGAATACTTTTGAGTGGCAAAGAATATAGAATGGAATCGCTAAATGCTCGTTCTACGGAACCTGCTTGCGGATCACCGGGATTGGTGCGAAAGTTGATGTTTGGAATTACAAACTGTATGTTATTTTGAGCTTGTCGCAGTTGAAATAAGAAGTCTCCGAAGGGAAGTCCACTCAAAATTCCGGCTTCTCCTAATCCTGATGCTAATGTTACAAAGCAGAGGAATTTTTTGTTGAGTTGTTCGGGCTTGATTTCTAGATAGACTTTGTCGGTGGCTTTGTTGGCATAAAGGGTAAACATTCCTTCTGATTTTTGGGTATCTTTGACGACTTGATCGAAGGGTTGTAAGGTTTGTTCGCTAGTTTGTGCTTTTTCTGGTGCGGGTGCTGATAGGGAATAGGGTAAAAATAAACCTTGATATAAACTGAATAGAAAGAATACTAGGGATAGTATGAAAAATATTAATGGCCATTTTTTTCGGGGATTTTTGTGTTGTTGATTTTTGCTGTTTTTAGTAGATGTCAAATTTTTCATTTTGATTGTTGAAGGAAGTTCGGCAGCGGATTTTTTAACGGATTTAACGGATGTTTCTACTCGTTACCAGGCTCTGCCTGGTAACGCAGATCAGGAGGCTCTGCCTCCAATTTTGCCGCTCAGCTTTTCGAGGCAGAGCCTCTAGACATCGGTTCCCAGGCTAGAGCCTGGGAACCAGATTAATGTCCTATGCCCGATGCCCTATAACTACTTTTTAACGGGCCAGGGAATCATTGGATCTTGAGCTAATTGTTTGGATACTTCGATCGCGCCGTAGCGATTCAGGTGACTAGGATCAGAGAAAGATTCCCGCGCTTTGGGCCACAATAAACTATGATCTCGGAAAATCAATCCTGTTTGTGCTGCTAACTGTTGCATATGTTGCTTGAATTCCTGTTCGTAAGCTGTCCGCACTGGGTCTAAATAATCGACAGTTAAAGGCATATTCACAAACACTAGATCGATATTGCGAACTTTGGTAAATTCGGTGAGATTTTTGAGTGCTACAGTTTGTTCACCAATTAGTTTAAAGTCTTGATAGTCAGAGTCGTAATAGCCGGATACTTTGGGGTGTTTCTGAAAGTAAGTCTTGGGATTGAAACGGATGTCGATCGGCAAAAAGCCATTTGGTTCAAAATTGCCGATTTCTTTGGGTTCAACATTTGTTTTCTGGGCTTCGGCTGTTTGGTTGGAAGTCGTATCGGTTTGGTTAGTATTCATTAATGCTGGGGCGGATGGATTGATTCGCGATCGCAAAAACTCCTTCAGCCGATCGCGCTTTTTGTAAGTTGCAGAACTCTCCACCAACTTTTGACTCACCAATTGCTGAACATTCGCTTGACTCTGCACAAAATTGTCAACTAATGCAGTTATAACAGCCACCGGATTATTTGTCGCCACATTCGATGCTTTCGTTTCTAATTCATTGGTGCGGATCAAGAAACTACCACGCGCCAATTGTCTGTAACCTTCGGAAGATGCGATCGCATCAAAAGTCAAATCAGGCCTACCACTATTTAAAGCCCTAGCCCCATCAGCCAAAACCAACAATTTCGGCAACTGTTGTGGTGGCAAAATCCGGCGTACGATCGAATCTACAACCTGGATAGTCGCACCATTTACCCCAAAATTATAAGCTTTCAACCCCGGATAGCCCCCAGATGCCAAAGTCTTTTCTAGCACCGCTGGATCGATACCCCGCAACGCCCTCGAACTACCCACAATCAAGATATCTGGTGGTTTTTTGTGCTCGCGAATATACTCTTGATAGCGCGCTATCTGCTCATCAAGCTGCTCACTCCTCAAAGTCGGATAAACCGTTGCAGCAGGAGCATCAGTCACTGGAAGGGTAACATTCCCAGGTTTGGTAAACCCAGAACCGTTAAAAACCTCTTCCCCTTTCGCCAATGGTGAAGGCTGCGATGGCAGTTGAGGCGAATTCACCTCCTGGGAATGAGGAACGACGGATTCTGGACTTGGTAGCGCGGTTTTAAGGTCACTCTCCGGCTTGACAAGCGGATTTTGACAATTTTGACCAACACAGACCTGGGAAGTGCCACGAGCTTCACTAGCTGTAGGAGATGGAACTAATAGACCCAGTAACCAATCGGTATTAAAGGTCAAAACACAGCCTGCGATCGCCCAAACCAGAGCAATTCCCACCGCGCGATCGGCTCTGACACTCGAAGCACCCGCCACAGAAGTTGACAAACCCTCATTGGGAACAAACAAACCCGAAGCGACAAGAGGTTGCACCAAAGCTGTAACTAACTGTGCGCCCTCAAACTGTGGAATGGGCGTCTCGCCCGTCCTCCAACTGCCGATTTTGAAGCCCCGTCGCCAGCCAGAGGCGATCGCCTCCTCATTGAACACCAAATTTTCGCCCAAACCCGAAAAATTCCCATCGATTGCTGACGGCGCAAACTCCGGCACCGACTCTCGTTCAAAAATAGCTGGCGATTCCATCGGTGCGACAGTCGGCGCTGATGCCTCATTAACCGCCGTTGTGACATCAAGTCCATAACGCCACAGAGGTATTTTTTCCCCAGCGCGACGCCCGTAAACTCGCACCCCTGAGACTCCGGGAATGTGTAGCTGCCGCAAGAACTTCGTCACTGGCCCGGCTACCTTGGACTGAGAAGGGCAAGTCATAGATTCAGTCATGATGTGCAGCACATCGTCTTTTTGGAGGACGACAGCCCGGATCCCGCCGGTTTCCAGCTTGCGTTTGAGATTGGGGTTGAGCAACCTGTTTAATAAAAAAGTCAGGGCCGATCGATCGCCCTCGGCTGCTAAAGTTCTGGGATGCGCCGCCAAATCGGGATGATGGGCTGCGGGTAAATCCAGCCAGTCTATCCACACTGGCGAATCTGGTTCTGCCTTGCTATTGCTGACTGCTTTTACGCCGTAGAGGGTGGCTGCATGAATGCCCTGGGGTGCCAAAGAAGCAAGCATTGGAGCGATCGCGTCAGCAGTTTCCTGTTTGTCGGGATATTCTTGCCCTTTCTGTTTTTGTCCTTTCCTGGAAGCTTTGCTACAAAACAGGTGTAGGGTTGACTCTTTCAGTGTTGCTCGGACTTCCACCTTGGATGATGCTAAGTGTAAGTTTAGTAGTTGGGCGATCGACTGCACATCTCCCCAGCGAGCCCAGGCTTTGAGGATTTTGTCTGCCGCTGTCAAGTCCACTCGCAGCAGCCAATCTGGTTTAGCTTCGCCGCTCACTTGGCTGACAATTACCGCATCTCGGAAGTTCTCTAGTTTGAGCTTCCGCAGTCTACCCGCGATCGGTTCTGCCAGCAAGGAGGGGTCGGGGCTATAAGCTGATTCGCATAGCACCATCAGCCGTCTCTCAACAGTTTTGAGATTTTCTGGTACGTTGGAGTCAAGAGTTTCGGGGCTGTTTTTGAGTTCTTTTTCGCGGATGCTAACTTTGACTGAAACTCCCATTGGCCCTAGGATTTCGCTCAAATAACTGGCGATCGCATCTGGATAGCCCTGCTTCGCCAAAGTTTCAGCCGAAACCGTCAGTGTTCCAACCTTTGCGGTGTCCCTAGAATCGACTTGCTCTGATTGAACCAATGTCGCCGTACCGTGAGAAACTCTCTGTTGTTGCGTTGTTTCAGGCACGCGCGAACTAAGGGGGGGACTGAATGCGGAACTTGCCGAAGTGTCGATCGTCACAGGAGAAGTTTCAAACACTTCTGAGTATTCGATCCGGGATGCGATCGGCAGAGTTTCAGCATCAAATTCGAGTTCTTCCCGCACCTGTGTCGCGCTGGTGGGGTGTTCTACAGAATTTGAGGTGTATTTGACAGAATTTACGCCAACGCTCTGTACATGAGATTTTGTAGGGGCAATCCCCCCGTGGTTGCCCCCATCTGTGGTGTGATGGTTTTTCTCGTGGTTGCTTCCGTCTGTGGTGGTGCCGTGTAAGTCTTGTTTGAGCTGACGGTTTTGATTTCTGAATCTGCCAAAAAATCCACCTTTTGATGCCTCTGTCGGCGGTTCATCAGTGGGAATTGTCGGTGCTGTTGTTTCTCGACAAACTGTTGCCAAATTTTGCTGTCTGTGCTGGCTGCAATCAAGCCGAACTGTCCAGTCATTTTGCCGGGCACCGAGTTTGCGCCCACACAAAAATAACTGGTAAATTTGAGGTCGATCGGGCGGTTGGAGTTTAGTCAAATCCGTTTGGGCGATCGCATCTGTAAACCTAGCCGTCACCAATTCCTGAGACGGACACAACGTTGCTTCGCACAAAATGTGCAGGTGATTTCCCCGCAAGCGTACCTGTAACTGAACTTCAGGAAGCCCCAAAGATTTTTGCGCCCACTGTGACGCGACCGATCGATTATCTGCCAATATACTCCCGTTCGCCTTCAACATTGGACTACCGATTTTAGATTTTAGATTTTAGATTAAAGAATTGAAGAATTGTCTCAAGGAAGAGGACAGCCAGCTACTATATTTACAGTATTTAGCTACGCTGTAAACTAAAGATAGCGAATAACCAAGGAAAAGCTGATGCCGTCGGAAAACCAAGATTTACCACAAACTTCTACACCTCAAGGTCACAATTGCTTAATTCCCTCGGATCTAGTCTTGAGCCTGATCACTCTACCACTGCTGGGTGGTCTACTGGCTGCCAAGGCTACTGCCGAGTTTGTTAGCTCGATCGGCATTGAAAGCGAAGAAGTATTTCGGGGCTCGCGCCTCCCCATGCTCCACTTTCCTCAAACCAAGGAATAGAAAGCAGAAACTCCCTCTGCTTACTAAGTAAAATTAAGTTGTCTCATATTTAACCGCAAAAAAAAGTGTTTTCGGTAAAACTAAACCATACAATTTTCTAGACACCCGCAGCTATTGAGGAACAGGCCCGATGACTTCAGTCCTCCAATCTCCAGAACAGGCTATTAATCCAGCATCTATCTCCCATTTTCCTGCACACTCACAATCAGACCTGTTTCTACGCAATCGCCTCAAAATAGTCGAGGACTTGTGGGAATCGGTACTGCGACAAGAGTGTGGGCAGGAATTGGTAGACTTGCTTGGGCAAATGCGATCGGTCAATTCCGCAGAGGGACAAGCCACTCACTTTCGAGAATCCAACGTTTTGCAGCTAATCGAAAAGCTCGATCTCAACGCCGCAATTCGCGCAGCACGGGCTTTTGCGCTATATTTTCAGTTAATCAATATCGTCGAACAGCACTATGAACAGCGAGACCAACAGCTAGCTTATTCTGTTAGCAACAGTGCTGGGGGGCGGATGTTTGCTAAATTGCCTGGAAACGCCACGGATGCGCCCGATCGCCCGCGACACAGAGAAGGCCCAGATCCGTCCCAAACGGCTCTCGATATCACAGAAGATGCGAGTCCCAAAGACGCAGGAACTTTTCACCAACTGTTCCCCATGCTGCTCCGTTTGAACGTCCCAAGCCAGCAAATCCAGCGCTTGATCGATCAGTTAGACATCCGCCTAGTATTCACAGCCCACCCCACCGAAATTGTCCGCAACACGATCCGCACCAAGCAGCGGCGGATGGCGAAGATTCTCCAACAACTAGACCAAGTTGATGAGAAATTTCCGCTGGTAGGGACAGACTCTGAAAGTCCCTACACGGTGTCTTCCTGGGAAGCTTGCGCTCTCCAAGAGCAATTGATGGAAGAAATTCGCCTCTGGTGGCGAACAGACGAACTACACCAATTCAAACCGACTGTGCTTGACGAAGTTGAGTACACTCTGCACTACTTCGATGAAGTGCTGTTTGATGCGATTCCAGAACTCTACCACCGCCTCAAACAAGCACTACACGCTTCTTTCCCTTATCTAAAACCACCCAGTTACAACTTTTGCAAGTTCGGTTCTTGGGTTGGTTCCGACAGAGATGGCAATCCTTCCGTGACTCCAAAAGTTACTTGGCAAACCGCTTGCTATCAGCGCCATTTAGTGCTGTGCAAATACATCAATGCCGTGAAGCGCCTCAACGAACTCTTGAGTTTGTCGCTACACTGGAGCGATGTGCTACCAGAATTGCTCGAATCACTCGATCGCGACAAATCAGAATTCCCCGAAGTTTACGAGCAGTGGGCGATTCGTTACCGCCAAGAACCCTATCGACTGAAACTGGCTTACGTGCTTCAGCGACTGGAAAATACGCGCGATCGTAATTGGCGACTCTACAAAGGAGACGAATTGCAGCGAGAGCGTGAAGCTTTAACAGAGCATCCCGGAATGACCGGTCTTTATCGATCGGGAACTGAATTTTTGGCAGAATTGCAGCTAATCGAGCACAACTTAGTCGAAACAGGCTTAAGTTGTCGAGACTTAGAAAATCTACTTTGTCAAGTAGAAATTTACGGGTTTAACTTGGCTTATTTAGACATCCGCCAAGAATCAACAGTACACTCCGATGCTTTGAACGAAATTGCCGAATATCTGCAAATTTTGCCAACGCCTTACAATCAAATGACAGAATCAGAGCGAGCCATTTGGCTGGCAACTGAACTGCAAACCCGCCGCCCTTTAATTCCAGCAGAACTACCATTTTCTCCCAAAACTTGCGAGACAATCAATACCTTCCGAGTATTGCGGCAAATGCACCAGGAATTCGGCCCGGAAATTTGCGAAACTTACGTCATCAGCATGAGTCACGATGTAGCCGATATGCTGGCGGTGTTACTGTTAGCAAAAGAAGCCGGACTGTACGATCCAGCCACAGGAATTAGCAGCATTCAAGTAGTTCCTCTGTTTGAAACAGTGGAAGATTTAAAAAAAGCGCCGGCTGTAATGAACCAGGTATTTCAACTACCACTTTATCGCGCTTTACTAGCTGGAGGTTACGCTTCTGCCAAGGATCAGCAGCTATCCGATAGTCCCCATGCCGTTTCCTTGCAAGAAGTGATGCTGGGCTATTCAGACAGCAATAAAGATTCTGGTTTCCTCAGCAGCAATTGGGAAATTCAGAAAGCTCAAAAAGCTTTGCAAATAGTTGCTGAAAACTACGGTGTAGAATTGCGAATTTTTCACGGCCGAGGCGGTTCGGTAGGGCGCGGTGGCGGGCCTGCTTACAAAGCAATCTTAGCTCAACCCGGAAAGAGTATTAGCGGGCGAATTAAGATTACCGAACAAGGCGAGGTTTTGGCTTCTAAGTATTCTTTACCGGAGTTAGCGCTTTACAATTTGGAAACTGTGACGGCAGCCGTGATTCAAGCTAGTTTGCTGCACGCAGGTTTCGATGGCATCGACCCTTGGAATGAGATTATGGAGGAGTTGGCCGCGAAATCGCGATCGCACTACCGTAACTTAATCTACGAACAACCAGATTTAGTCGATTTCTTCCATCAAGTAACACCGATTCAAGAAATCAGTCAATTGCAGATTAGTTCTCGCCCAGCCCGTCGCGGTGGCAAGAAAGACATCAGCGGTTTGCGGGCAATTCCGTGGGTGTTTAGCTGGACTCAAACCAGAGTTTTGCTACCTTCTTGGTACGGTGTCGGCACAGCTTTGCAAGAATTTTTGCAGGAAGAACCGGAAGAACATCTGAAACTTTTGCAGTATTTCTACTTGAAATGGCCATTTTTTAGAATGGTGATTTCCAAGGTAGAAATGACTTTATCTAAGGTAGATTTACAGATTGCAGAACACTACGTCAGAGAATTATCTCTGCCAGCCGATAGAGAGCGTTTTAATGCTTTGTTTGAGCAAATTTCTCGCGAATTTCACCTGATTCGTAGTTTGGTTTTAACAATTACCGGCCATGAACGTTTATTGGATGGAGATCCATCATTACAGCGTTCTGTCCAGTTGCGAAATGCGACGATTGTACCTCTGGGTTTGTTGCAGGTTTCGCTGCTGAAACGCTTACGGCAACATGGTAACGGCGCTGTTCCAGGAGTAATTCACTCGCGTTACAGCAAAGGTGAATTGTTGCGTGGTGCTCTGCTGACAATTAATGGTATTGCTGCGGGGATGCGGAATACAGGTTGATGATTAGTTGATTACTTGTTACCCGAAGTCAGGAGACGGCAATGCCGTTTCCCTACAAGATTATTTGGGGTAGGGACACGGCATTGCCGTGTCCTCTTGTTACCTGAAATGAGGAGACGGCAGTGCCGTTTCCCTACAGTATTATTTGGGGTAGGGACACGGCATTGCCGTGTCCTCTTGTTACCTGAAATTAGGAGACGGCAATGCCGTTTCCCTACAAGATTATTTTGGGTAGGGACACGGCATTGCCGTGTCCTCCATCATGTCTTAAAGCTGAGTTGGATCGATACCCAATTCTTTCAGTTTTGCAGCCATGCGATCGCGCTGTTGCTCGATTTCATCGCGCTGTTCCATTAACTCTACATAAGACAAAAACCGCTTTCCATCGGGACGAATCACCTCTAACTCTGGTTCTGCAAACACAAACCGGACTCCTAGACGTGGACTTACCCACCCATCCAACGATTCAATTACCGTTAGTCCTGTTTCCGCTCTTTGCCATCCAGTTAGATCGTTACGCTGTGGATCGTAGAGGTAATATTCTTCTACACCAAAGTGGCTATAAAATTGCAACTTCAGCGCCATTTCCGATAAAGTATTTCGCGGTGACAAAATCTCAAAAACGACTTGGGGAGTGATATTATCTTCCAGCCATTGCTGGTAAGACCCTCGATATCCCTTGGGCCTACCAAATACCACCATAGCATCGGGCGCGCGCCTCGTCTTATTATCACCTTCGACGGGATACCAGAGTAAATCCCCGGCTACGAATACAGTTGGATTGTCTTTAAATAAGGCTTCACATCCTTCTTTTAGTTTGGCAATCCAGGCAAATTGGAGCGTATTATCTGACATAGGCTGTCCATCGCTATCTGGATAGAGGACTTTTTCTGGTTGTTTCGTTGGCAGTGGCTGAGTTTGTAGTTGAGGAGTCATTTGAATGGCACCATAAACTTCTAAATTTCATTATAACCAACGAGAGTGAGAGAAAGTGCGATCGGTAAATTTTCAAGTAGGTAAATTTCCGTTTGAAATTTAGCCACATATGGAGTATATCGGCACCGATGAACGCAGATAAAGACTTAAAACCAAGATGTTTTGGAGTGGTTTAAATCTCATAGGATAAATAGATGGAAGTGGTTTAAATTTCAAGGTCGTGGTAAGATGGAAGAATGAATTCAAAGTTGTTTTATGTCAAATCATGAATTATTAGCTCAACTGCGGCAGTTATCCCCGGCCGAGAAGTTTCAAATGATGCAGTTTTTAATGGCTGAGTTGGCGAAAGAAGAAATGTTAAAACCATTGGATAATGGCGCGGCTTATCGTGTTTTGTCGCCTTATGATTATAGTGATGCTACTCGTAAATTAATGAGCTTATTAGAACAAGAAGAAACGAAAGAAGATGCGAAATGCTAAACGGTTTCCTTTTTTTGAAGTATGTCCTAAATTTAGGGATAGTTGAGATTATCGATATCGGTCTTGGTGTAGCGGTAAGATGGAAATCAGCAAGGTATTGTGGATCAATCCTGCACTCCCTACGGAGAGTTTTCCCACTCGGCGCTAAGCTTGCGAAAATTATATTGAGATACGCCGGGATGACAAGTCACACAACTGCTGATATTTGCGGGTTGTGACATTTTAACTCTGGGATGTAGAGCTTTGAAATAGCGAGAACTCGCGACTCTATAAGCCAATTCTTCCTCTTTTGTTTGGGGACGAGAAAAAGTTTGTAGGTAGTTCCACACTAGCAGGCGCGGTGGATCTACTAGCAGTTTGAGGGTTTGTCCGTAGTGTTGGGGATCTTGCAGCAATCTGCGCCACGTTTCTGTTGGTAAGACTTGCGGTGGTAAACCGATGTGACAGGTGGCGCAGTTTTCGAGATACAGTTGTTGTCCGAGTTGGTAGCGATCGGGAATGCGATCAACTGTAGCAGCATCTTCAATGGCAGACACTTGAGCAAGTCGCGCGGGGGGACTAGAATAGGCAGTCTGAGCTGCAAACCATCCGCCGGTACAGCAGACAATTATCAACAGTAGCAAAGTTGAATAAATTCCCCGCCAGCTTACTCTGCGACGCTTGCGGGGTTTTGCCAGTTTCATCATCCTAAATTGATTTTTTCCTAAATCACTGGTATGCTCATTCCTTCGCGGGCTAAGCAGCTATTGGCAAAAACTGCCTGCACGTCTGCTTCTATTCGATCGAGACAGTTGTCGTCATGACTCGGATCATGGTGAAACATCACAATCTTTTTGACTCTAGCAGCTTTAGCTACTTCTACTCCTGCTTGCCAAGTCGAATGTCCCCAGCCAACTTTCGGCGACTTGAAGTCATGATATTCTTCGTTGGTGTAATTCGCATCGTAAATCAACACATCTGCATCGCGAGCTAGGTGTACGATGTTGTCGTCTAAGCGATCGGGAAAGTGTTCTGTATCGGTACAGTAGACAGCCGTGTGTCCCTGCCAGGTAACACGATATCCGATCGCGGTATTCGGATGATTCAGCAAGGCGGTTTCGATTTTCACGTCATCTAGTTCGACAACATCCCCCGGAGTCAAATCGTTAAATTTGAGGTCAGACTGCATCACCTGGATGGGGACTGGAAAATTGGGGTGGTGCATTTGGTCGGCAAGACGCTGTTTGATCGTAGTACCATCGGGGGCGATCGCACCGTAAATGTGAAAGCAGTTCCCTGGGATAAAAGCAGGAGTAAAAAAGGGAAATCCTTGAATGTGATCCCAGTGAGTGTGGCTGAATAACATATGGGCTTCGACTGGCATCTGCCGGAGCAAATTGAGACCAAGGACTCGCAGACCGGTGCCACCGTCAAAGATCAGACGTTTTTTGCCCAACCGCATTTCTACGCAAGAGGTATTGCCTCCGTAGCGAATTGTTTTGCTGCCGGGGGTAGCTATGCTGCCCCGCACGCCCCAAAACTGAACAACAAACTCGGTCAAAGGGCTAATTTCCCTAGTGGCTTTGCCATCAGAAGGCTGTGGAATGGCGGTGGACTGTTCGGAATCAGGCATCTTTTTTGGCTTTACGTGCAGGAATTTGGGAGTTGAGTTGAGAAATTATTTTTTAATTTGAGAGGTAAAACGAATCATTAAACCTTCGGGCGGTGAGGTGAGAGAATTGCCTCACAACTATAATAATGTTTGACAGGGAAACAGTGGAAGCACCTCAGTTGACATTTTCCCCAATCTGAAAGCGTGGAGATTCCAAGAATCACTTCTTAGATCTTTTGTCTTCATCGCAACTGCTATCAGACTTATGCTTACTTAAAGCTGTCCTTCAAGGACGGGGTTTTTACCCACAATTTTCGATGAAATCTAATGTATCCTTAATTTGGATTTTGCCCACACCATAAATCAGATTTGGTGTGGGTGTATGTGATTTTGGTTACAGTCCCAGAATCCTGGCTAGTGGTTTACTTGCGATCGGCTGCGATGCACTGTTCCACTAATGCCATTACTTTATCTACATCTTGCCACCCCAGAATTTCAGTGACTTTTTTCTCCAAATTTTTGTATGATCTAAAAAATTCGGCTATTTCATCCAAGCGGTGGGGCGCTACGTCTTTGAGGGACTTATAGTGAGCGTAGCGGGGGTCTTTGTCTGGAACACACAACAGTTTCTCGTCTCTGTCTCCTCCATCGATCATTTCTAGCATTCCGATCGGACGGGCGAGAATCACGCACCCTGGAAATGTGGGCTCATCCATCATCACCATGCCGTCGAGGGGGTCGCCATCGTCGGCTAATGTGTTGGGTATGAAACCGTAGTCGCACGGATATTGGACTGAGGAAGAAAGCACCCGATCGAGAGCAAAGGCTTGCAACTCTTTATCAAACTCGTATTTGTTTTTGCTACCGGCGGTAATTTCGATGAGGACATTGAGCAGTCCTGGTTTCGGTTGTGCCGGAATTAGCGATAAGTCCACAATAATAGCTCCAAGTTAACAGATCATGGGGATAAGCGCTAGTTGCCAAATCCCTTTGATAGCATTTTACGGGCGATCGGGCCGAACGGCTGCATGAGATTGAGAGAAAGCCGGAAGTGCGATCGGTGTTGCACAATTTGAGGATGATGCTTGTGGGGTGTGCCGCCACCGGGAAAATACAGCGGACGGGCGGGACGCCCATTCCACAGTTTGAGAGGGGAATGCTTTGTTTTGGCGATCGGGAGATATTTTCACATCGATATATTCTTCTTACCGTCTGTCAAAGTTCTGTGAATTCTCAAGCCCAACCACTGGCTTAGTTCTGTTGCTAACCACTCCATTTCTGTTTCACTTAATCCCTCCTTCAGTCCTAACTGATATTTTTGGTTCCCTGCTTGAACAATCATCTCATTGACTCTCCGTAATTTCTTTGCCGAGAAGTCTTTTCTATATTCAAGTTGTTCAATTTCCAACTGGCAAATGTCCTGTCTGGGGGCTGGCTTGGAATGATTCCATTTCAATCCCAGTAGATGACTGGTATAGGAGATTTGCTGTCGATCGATTCTGAGACGCAATTCCCTGAATAGTTGAAAGGTGGAAAATGCCGCCATCGCAGGGAGGTAACTGATTTGTATTACATTTACTAAATTTTCAATTTTTATCCATCTAGTGTGAAGATAATCCAATACAAGGAAAATCGTACTAGCTGCTATCGCCGACTTAGTAATTGAAGTAAAATCGACTCTCGATCTTGGAATGACAATTTCTATAAACTCAGAAGTTTTTGTGAGTTTTATCTTGCTGGGTTGTGGCAGTATCTCCATAGAATTTGGCCTAGCTTGCGGTTGCAATGCCATCAGAGTTTTGTCGAGCGAGCGGGGGTTTTTGAGCGATCGCAATGCTTCCTTAGCCGAGGATAATCGTTTGGACAAACTAGGTTCGGTCATCTGCTCCAGCCAATCTATTAAATTAGGATTGAGATGCCCTGCGCGATCGGCAAATAGAATTTTCAAATCCTGCTGCGACAGTTCGGTGGGATGCAAACCCGTTACCAAATAAATTAAAGTTGCACCTAAACCGTAGAGGTCAGAAGCCGGAACCGATCGCCCGCCAAATTGTTCCGGCGCCATATATCCATAAGTTCCAACGACAGTAATTGTACCGCCAAATTTGGCAGCTTGGTTCTGCACCGAACCGAAATCTACTAAATAAACTTGTCCGACCGAGTGACCGGATCTGCTGTGCAGTAAAATATTGCTGGGTTTAATATCGCGATGAATAACAGGCGGTTCTTGTTCGTGCAAATAAATCAAAATTTCTAACAGAGATTTAGCTAATTCTTTCACCTCACTTTCGCTAAAAGTACGCCCTGCTATTAAAGACTCTGCCAAAGTTTTTCCCTCTACATAAGTCTGTACCAGGGCAAATCCCTTGTTGTCTGGTTCGTCAATTTCCAGGTAATCGAGGTAGCGCGGAATTGCTAAGTGATCGAGTGCTTTTAAAGTTTCCGCTTCTCGTTCAAATAGCTTGAGGTCTTGCCATTCAAAATCGTTACCGAGAAATAGCTGTTTGATTATAACTAATTCTTGAGTTTGTAAGTCACGAGCTAGCAGTGTTTGGCGGCCGGTTTGTTTTCCCAGTTGCCGCTGCACTTCGTAGCGTTCTGCTAATACTTTTGCAGTCATGTTTTTTTACCTTTTATCATTTTTTACCTTTGATCATTCTGAGCGGAGCGAAGAATTTCAGAGATGCTTCATATCAAATCCGGTAGTATCGGAATTAATATTACCCACAGCCAGGACACGGCACTGCCGTGTCCTCTATATCATGCCGTGTCCTAGGCTCAGAATGACATTGAAATCGGACATGATCATATTCTCAATTTTAAATTATAGTTCGCTTTCTCTTTGATACCACTTGGCAAAATGCTTGCTAATTGCACCCATTGACAGTCCTGCAATTAGCGATGGTGCAAGCACTAAGATCATATAATTACTGGCATAATTTCCAAAATCTATAGGCGTAAACTGCTGAAAGAAGATGATGCTTGCCGAGGTAGAAAGTACGACAGTAATTGCAGCTAAAACCTGTCGGTGAAGTTTGGGATTAGTTAGGGGGGAAAACCACAAGCGCGTTACAATTGCTAGGATTATTCCGTTGCCCAACCCCAGCGGCAAGTAGAGAATATAGGCCACGCATTGAACACTTATGTCGATAGTTGTCCCCATCAGCAGAAAAAGAAAGACGCTGTAAATTACTACCCAGGTTACTGCTGCTATAGTTCCTGTCCAAGTGCTGTTCAAGATCGCATTCTTGAACAAGCTAAAGGTCTTCACGTTTTTTCCCAGTTTCAATGGCAGGGAATATTTATCTATTTGCTCCGGTTTTTCTAGAACTTCTTTTGCGATCTGGACTGAGGCGGGACGGCGCTCTAAACTGGGATGCGTCATCCACTTCAGCCAATTGGTAAAACCGGGACTTAATTTGGTGAATTGCTCGAATTCGATCTGCAAATCTTTCTGCGGCAAATCGGCTGGGTGCTGCTTGGTAATTAAGGCGATTAATGTTGCTCCCAAGCTGTACAAATCGGAAGCGGGAACTGCCCTTCCGCCAAATTGTTCTGGCGGCATATAGCCGTATGTTCCGACAACGGTGACTGTTTTTCCTTGTTGGGTTGCTAGGGTTTGAACTGCACCGAAATCGACTAAGTAGACTTCGCCGACGCTGTTACCCGATCGATTCTTGAGCAAAATATTGCTGGGTTTAATGTCGCGGTGAATTACCGGCGGCTGTCGCTGGTGCAGGTATCCGAGGATGTCTAATAATGCTGTGGCTAATTGTTTGACTTCACTTTCGCTGAAGGTGCGGCCGTCTGAGAGATGTTCTTGTAAGGATTTGGCTTCGATGTAAGTCTGAACTAGGGCGAATCCTTTGCGGTTGGGGGTGTCGATTTCAAAGGAGTCGAGATATTGGGGAATTGCCGGATGGGATAGGGATTTTAAGGTTTCGACTTCTCGCTGGAACAGTTTTAAGTCTTCCCAGTTAAAATCGCTGCTGAATGAGAGGAGTTTGACTACTACTTGCTGTTGAGTTTTTAAGTCGCGGGCGAGTAAAGTTTGCCGTCCTGCTTGCTTTCCGAGTCGCCGCTCGCACTGGTAGCGATCGGCTAATATTTCTCCTGACAAATCGCCGATTTTTTGTCCGCTCATGTTCACCTTCCCTACAACCGATTAAACCTAGTTTAGTTGACTAGCTCTTGTAGGGACACGGCACTGCCGTGTCTCTACGGGGATCGCTCTTGTAGGGACACGGCACTGCCGTGTCTCTACGGGGATCGCGTGTCCTTAGGGCCCTGATCTACTTAGCGCGATCGTACAGATTGAATGAGAATGCCCATGATTTAATTTTGAATCTAACGTTGGATTTCCTTATAAATTGACTGTACTACGTCTATCAGGCTCAAGATTTGCTGCCATTCTGGAGCATCAGGCTTGTAGCTTTTAGCACGCTGAGTTTTTAAACTGTGGTGCAAGAGGTTCAGCAGCGCGTCTGGAGACTGCAAGGGGTCGTCATCTTCATCTGCTGGGGCAAGGTTGGCATTTTCTTCAATAATTTCTTTGATATTTTGTGCCTTGTCTGCCAGAGTCAGAGCTCTACCTGCAAGATTTTCCGGCATTTTCGGTCGTTCCGACAAAGACGCGCCTGTGAGTTCAACCAACAGTTGACAGACTTGATCGACCCATTCGCGATCGTTTACTGAAAAAGAACCAGAACTGAAAACTTGTCCATCTCGTCTTTGCTGAATACTTTGTACCTTCTGTATTAGAGGTAGAGCCTTTTGGGTAATGTTTTCCGGGATTCTGGGGATATCTGACAACGAGCTGCGAGCAATCTCTAGTAGTAGTTGGTAAACCTGATCTACCCACTCAATATCTCCCGACTGCGAATTCCAATTATTCATAACTAACGCTAGTAATTTTCTGATAACTAAGACTAGAACATTAAGTAGCTGTGGTTTTCAGCATCTTTCATATAACAATAATACCTGTTGGAGCTGATTTAAAATCACCCCAACAGGATATTGAGGTTAATGGTTCGCCGTGGCCGCCAGCCAGAGAGTGGCTGCTTCAGCATTTACCACAGGGGAATCCTATTTTTCCGTGAGGTTCCACACCCCGTCCCAGTTGAGTACGTCTGAGAACCGGTGCTGAAAAAGCATACAGCGATCGACGTGTAATTTAGCTGCTTTGTTTTTGGGATCAGCTTCCTGAACCGCTTTAAACTCCTGTTCAGCATCTTTAAACGATTTATATGCTTTTGGTTCCAGGGATTTTTTGAACTCACTCAGCAACTTTTTGACCCGATCTAGTCCCAGATTTTCAAATTCCTCATCTAACATTTCTACTACTGTTTCTGTTACTCTGGTTTTAATTTTTGCCTGCAATAGTTGTCTGATATCTGAGGATTTCAGGCGCTTGATTTTGGGATTTGATGGTTGATTGATGTCGGCTTCCAAAATCTTTTTGACTTCGCCCTCTTGTAAGTCCTTAATGTCGTCTGCTGATAAGTTTCTGACCTTGGATTTTAGCAAGAGTGTGGCTTCGTCTTCGGAGAGATTTTTCATACCTTCCAATTTCAGAAGTTTAATTTCTGACTTGAACAATTTATCAGCTTCTGACAGATTTGTGAGATCGCACTCGGACTGCTTTTTAAGTTGATATAGCAACTTTTTCAGTTCACGTTCTAACTGTTGTTCGACACTGTAGGAGAGTTTTCTGATCTCTGTCTCCGGCATTTGGGCGACATCATCTAAGATTTTTTTCACCTCATCCTCTGATAGTTTTTGAGTGACAGGTGTCTTGTAATGTTCGCGTCCTTGGTTGTAGTGTTCTACTATTTTTTGCTGTTTTTCAGTCAGCGGTTTGCCAATGGGTGAGCAACCTTCCCGGATGCCGACAAGTTCGTAAACGATGACGGGCTCGCTTTTGCCTTTGACGGTGATGAAATCGAGTTCTCGCACGTAGAGCCGATCTTTGTATTGTTTGTAAGTGTTGTCGCTGATGATTAAGTCAGTGCCGTACTGCTTGCTGGCTCCTTCTAAACGAGAGGCGAGATTTACGCCATCTCCGATCGAAGTTAGTTCCATCCGCCTACTCGATCCGATGTTACCGCTGACAACTTCGTCCGAATGAATGCCCATCCCGATACTGATGGCCAACTCGCCATTAGCAACTCGCTTTTCATTAAACTTAAGGAGTTCTTCCCGCATTTCCACTGCGGTTTGCATCGCGCACCAGGCATGATCTTCTAAGGGCGCTGGAGAGCCAAAAACTGCCATCAGAGCATCGCCGATGTATTTGTCGAGAGTACCTCCGTACTTGAATACGACATCTACCATTACTTCAAAATACTTGTTTAGCATCACTACCACTTCTTCGGCTTGCAATTTTTCCGTAAGTGTGGTGTAGCCACGAATGTCGGAGAACAGCACTGAAACATTTTTGCGCGTACCTCCCATTCCTGTATCTCCTGAAGCCAAAAGCGCTTCGGCTACTTCTGGGGTCATGTAGCGATACATCAAGTTTTTGACTTGCTTGGCGCTGCTGATATCTTCCATCACAACTAATGCTCCGTTGACTTTGCTGGGGTCGGTGGCATCGGTCATTGAGTTCAGCGACAGATTGATGCTCTGCTGTTCTCCTTCTAAGGCGATCAATACTTGGTCGGGGTAATACTGCTGGCGGTCTTTATCGTTTGTGGGGCACAAAGCGACATCGAACCACTTGGCAAAGTTGCCTTTTTCTAGATTAATTAACTCGCGCAAAGATTTACCCTCTGCTAAGTCGGTATCGCTGACACCAAGCAATTTCTTGGCACTGGGGTTGGTCGCTACTATATTACCTTTTTGATCGGTAGAGATCACGCCGTTAGTCAGTGCGTGCAGCATATCTTTTTGTCTTTGTTCTTGCTGCTTGACTTCGGCAAATAGTTTGGCGTTTTGCAGGGCGACTCCTGCTTGGATGTTAAACGCTTTCATGAATTCCATGTCGCTGTTATTGAAACTCGCCCGCCACTGTTCGGGAGCTTCTGGCCAGTGTAGTGGGTTGTAGGGTGGGAATTCTCCTTGTTTTTTCTTGTTGATTAGTTGAGTAACTCCTATCAATTTTTGGTCGGCGTTAAACACTGGCATACAGAGCATACTGCAAGTGCGATAGCCCGTTTTTTGGTCTGTTTCTATGGAAGTTTTAGCACGGGCGTCGTTGTGCACGTCAAAGGGAATCAGTAGAGGTTTGCCAGATTGGGCGACAATGCCTGCGAAACCCGCTGTTTTCGGTATCCGAATTTCTTGAAGTTGACCTGCGATCGGGATTTTTGTCCATAGTTCGTCTTTATCTTCATCTATCAGCCACAGGGTGCTGCGATCGGCTTGCATCAGTTCTTTTGCCTGACCCATCACCCGTTTGAGGGTATCTTCTAGGTCTAGACTGCTCTGAGAAAGAGCGTTGACGGCGTTCATCAGTGCTGTGGCTGCGCGCTGTCTTTGGGTTGCTGCGTAGAAAGATTTGGACGACTCTAGAATTAGGCGAATCGATGGTGCAAATTCTCTGAAGATTTGTTCGTCTTCTCTAGTAAATCCTTCTCTGTCAATCTGTTCGTCTAAATGATCGTGAGTATGATGATCTGGCTTGAGTTTATTAATGAGTTGAACGACTGCTACTAACTCTTCTGTCTCTTCGTTGATCAGGGGCATCGCCAACATTGTATAGGTGCGATATCCTGTTCTTTCGTCAGTTTTTTTGGCGTTAGTCGATCGCGCGTCGTTATAAAAATCGTAAGGGATGTTCACCTCTTTTTTCTGGGTGGCTACTTCTCCGGCTATGCCTACATTGGCGGGAAATCTGAGTTCTAGGTTTTTGCCATTTTCGTCTTTAGCAACAATTGCCCAGAGTTCATTGCTTTCGTCGTCTAATAAAAATATGGTGCTGCGATCGGCATTTAGCAATTCCCCGGTTTTGAGGGTGATCGACTGCAACATTTCGTTGAGAATAGCATCAAACCCTTGACTGTCTAGGAGGTTGTCAAGCATTCCCAAGGTTTGATTGACAACCTTGAGTTTTTGCTCTACGTCCTTGGCGACTCCTTTAAAACTATCCTTGTTTAGGGGGGCCAGAAAACTGGAGAAGTTGGCGTTTCCTTGGGTTGTGACGATTTGACTACTGCTAGAGGGATGGTGAGAATGCTTTTCCTGATTGTGTTCATTGACAACAGTGTCATCATTGACATCAGTGGGAACAGTGGCATCATTGACAACAGTGACATCACTCATCACAGTGACATCACTTATCACAGTGTCATCACTTGCGTCAGTGATATCACTCATCACGGTGACATCAGTGACAACAGTGACATCACTAACAACAGTGACATCACTAACAACATTTCCCTGAGTTGATAGACGGAAAGATGCAGGAGAATTCATAGACCTTTACAAAAGCTTAAGTTTAATATTTGGTCTCTCAGTTGACATACTCACCGGCCTAAAGGCGCGGTAAGAGATCTGCTGGCAGGTCGATCGCCCTGGGAGTCGCACAAGACTAGAGTGAAACTATGTTTACGGAGTGTTTACCAAAGCGTAGCTAGATTCAGTGGCTAAGATTTAAGATTGTCCGATCGCCCGCAGGAACAGGAATGTCTGTCAGACGCAGGACTGGCGGTAAAGGGGCTGTTCGATACGGACTCTGTTTGGACTAGCCGCTATTCTGACAGCACCATTGGCTAATTATATGTGCTCATTTCTACAATTGTGGTTTTATTATATATAATCTATTTGAACCTCCCCGGTTGAAACCGCTATCGACTTATCCCGATGTCTCAAGGCAGAGGCTTGCGTCTCGTCTTTCTGTCAACTTGGCTACTAAAACAGTAGCTTAAACTTGCAAAACTGTTGCATTCGATCGCCACAGACGATCGCATTTCACAGCTAACTGCGACCCAAACGCCCTCTTAAGTGCCTAAATCTTAACAGATAGATGGTGTTTCTATTAAAAACAGTCATTTTGGGGCATTTAAGTTTTTTTCGACTGAATTTGACGCAAAGAAGCTGCTTGAGTTAGCAGGGATTCAGCAAAAGCGATAGCTTCTGTTTCCGATCGCCCGCTAGCAAGTTGAGCCAGTTCTTCCCGTCGCTGCTGACTGTCGAGAGTCATCACTCTGACTACTGTACGTTCTGATGATTCCGAGTTGCCTATATCTTCATTTGTGCCGGCTTCAGAGGCGATCGTCTGTTTGTTAACGCGAAAATGGCAGTCAGCCATGGCAGCAATCAAAGGTTGGTGGGTCACACAGAGGACTTGGTGTTTTTCCGAGAGTTGATGGAGTTTTTTGGCGATCGCCCCAGCCACTCTCCCAGACACTCCAGCATCAATTTCGTCGAATACAAGAGTGCTAGCACCTTCTATTTGGGAAAAACAAGCTTTGATGGCCAGCAAAAAGCGGCTCATTTCACCACCAGAGGCGATCGCCCCTAGTGGTTGCAGAGGTTCCCCCGGATTTGGACTAAAACAAAAAGAAATGCGATCGGCACCAGTCGTAGTTGGGGTAGCTGCGCTGATTTCCACCTGAAATTGCACTTTCTCCATTGCTAAAGGCTTGAGTTCTGCCACTAAATCGGCTTCCAGCTTGAGAGCCGTCGCTCGTCGCAGATTAGTGAGTTGACCACAAGCCTCCTTTAACTTCTCCATAGAGGTTTGATATGCGAGTTCTAGAGCTTCCATTGACTCACCTCCTGCTAAAAGTTCATTTAGCTCATTTTGGATGCTTTGATAATAGGCGATCGCCTCTTTGAGCGGGCCATATTTGCGACAGATTTGTTTAAGTTCCTGAATGCGCTCTTCTACTTCTTCCAGTCTCTGCGGATCTGCTTCTAATTGTTCACCGTAACTGCTAATTTGGCGACTAGCTTCTGTCGCTTGAGCTAGAGCATCGCTAACCATTTCTAGGATAGGTTGCAACTGCACATCATAGACAGCCATATCATTTAAAATTGCCTCGGCTTTGCTCAACAAGTCAGCGGCTGAGGGTGAATCAGCGTCATTTTGGTAAAGAGCTTGATGCACTTGGTAACTTTGCTGCTGCAACTCCACAACGTGACTGAGCCTGATGGATTCTTGTTCTAGGTTTTCCAATTCGGCTGCATCTTCAATGTGGGCTTCGCTAAGTTCTCGGACTTGATATTCCAACAAATCGAGTCTTTGGAGTCGCTGCTGTTCTGACTGACGCCTGCGGTTGAGGGCTGTTTTGGCTTGACTGGT
This sequence comes from Oscillatoriales bacterium, assembly GCA_043718495.1. GTDB lineage: Bacteria > Cyanobacteriota > Cyanobacteriia > Cyanobacteriales > Microcoleaceae > Microcoleus. Next base: position 119,589 of record JAYSVM010000132.1, read on the forward strand.
GACTAGCCATGCTGCGGAGACATTCGATCGCGCTTCGGTAATAGTTTTACCACCGTAGAGATCCAACCATTCTCGTTGGAGGGTTTCTTGTCCGAGTTGGACGGTTTGGCCTTGGGCAGTAATTTCCACAAGTCGATCGCGCAGTTGCTCCATTAAGGGGCGGTTAACTAAAATTCCGTTCAAACGCGATCGAGTCCGCAGAGTGCCGCTAGACGCCGTAATTTCCCGGCTGCAAACAACTAAATTGCCATCCATCGGTTCAATTTCTTGCTCAGCCAGCCACAATACCGCAGCTTTGTCCAATTCAAAAGTAGCTTCCAAAATAGCCCGTGCTGCTCCTGTGCGAATCACTCGGCGATCGACTTTACCACCCAAGACAGCATCGACAGCATCTAGGATAATCGATTTGCCAGCACCGGTTTCGCCTGTAAATACGTTCAAACTCCGCCCAAATTCTAGGTCGAGGCAGTCAATTAGGGCAAAATTTTCAATTCTCAGGGATACTAGCATGGGGAATAGGAAATAGGGAATAGGGAATTGGGAATTGGGAATTGGGAATTGGGCATCGGGCATCGGGAATTGGCTCCTTCAATATCCCGCACGTCCAATTTCCCGCGTCCAATTTTCATTTTTATCAAGAATACTTTTGATTTTGCCATTATCGATCGAGGATCAACATCAATGCCAAATAAATTTCTGTTCCCCATTGCTGCATTAAGTGTCATCCTGATTGGATCTTTTGGCTGGAATCTGCACCAAGACAGGCAGCGAGTCTATACATTAACCCTAGCAACCGGAACAAAGACGGGAAATTATTATCCTTTCGGACAGGCAATTGCTGAGGTAGTTGCTCAACAAAATCCGCGCCTGCGGATTCAAGTTATCGAGACTCAAGGCGCCGAAGAGAATATGCGCCAGCTTCAGGCAAATCAGGCTCAGTTAGCGATTGTCCAGAATGACACTGTGGCAGTTCCTTCTGCTAGGGTAGTTGCTTCTTTATTTAAAGAAGTTTTTCATTTAATTGTTTCAGAAGAGTCTGGAATTAAAAGTGTTTCAGATTTGAAGGGAAAACATATTGCGCTTATGGCAAAAGGCAGTGGTTCTTACAGCTCTTTCTGGTTTATGAGCCGACATTATGGTTTGAAAGAAAGCGACTTTAAATTTACTTCCGATTCCTGGGCAGAGGCCACTAACTTGTTTATTAATGGGGAAGTAGATGCTATTTTTCGGGTTGTACCTCCTGGGAGTAGTTTCGTTAGTGATTTGTTGCAAAATACGCGAGGAAAGTTGGTAGCAATAAACCAGGGAGAGGCGATGAAAATTAAGTTGCCTTATCTGGAAGCTGACTTGATTCCTAAAGGTACTTACAAGGCAGAGCCAGCAGTACCAGATATAGATTTGCCTAGCGTAGGGGTGCAAGCTACTTTGTTGGCCCGCGATGATGTCGATCCGATAATAGTTAAGGAAATTACGCGAATTTTGTTCGAGTATCGTCGCAATTTAGTGGCTGCTAATTCTTTGGCCGCCATGATCAGTCAGCCAGGGGGGAGTGGCGGTTTGGCTCTCCCCATACATCAAGGCGCTAAGGCTTATTACGATCGCGAAAAGCCGGATTTTTTAGCAGCAAATTCCGATCTTCTCGGTTTGTCTTTTTCACTTTTGACTCTTTCAATTTCTTGGATTTTGCAGTTGCGATCGCGCTTCTTGCAGAAACAAAAGAATCGAGCGGATAAATTCAATTTGGATATTTTAAATTTGATTCAAAAAATTCGCCAAACGAAAAACCTTGAAGAAATAGACCTATTGCAAGAAGAATTATTTGATATTTTCAAGCAGGTTATTGTCGATTTAGATGAAGATAGAATAGATTCCGATTCCTTTCATTCTTTTACTTTTACTTGGGAAACAGCTATGAAAATTGCAGCCAATCAATCAAAAATGCTACGAGATTTACCCTTAGTTCCTCGTCCCTAGAATCTGCCTCCCGTTGCCCATATAAGCAAGACAGATCCAAAGGATCTCGGTTCCAATGCCCTGTTTTGCCAATGCCCAATTCCCAATTCCCCATTCCCAATTCCCAATTCCCAATCCCCAATCCCCAATGCCCAATTCCCAATTCCCAATTAAAGTAAACCTAGATGTTTGTAAGCAGCAACCGTTGCTATTCTACCCCTACTTGTCCGCTGCAAAAAACCGATTTGCATCAAATAAGGTTCGTACACATCCTCAATCGTTTGAGTATCTTCTCCTGTCGAAGCTGCAAGAGTTTCTAAACCCACCGGCCCACCGTTAAAGTTTTCAATCATTGCCGTCAACAGACACCGATCGGTCCAATCCAAACCTAGCGGATCGACATTGAACAATTCTAGAGCAATCGATGCCACTTCAGCAGTAATCGGCTTTAAATTTTTGACTTCGCTGTAATCTCTCACTCGCCTCAGCAAGCGGTTAGCAATCCGGGGTGTGCCACGAGCTCGGCGGGCAATTTCTGTTGCGCCCTCTGGGGTAATTGCAGTGTCGAGAACTTGGCCGGTTCTTTGAACAATTAAACTCAGTTCATCTATTTCATAGTAGCGCAGTCTTTGGATTAATCCAAAGCGATCGCGCAATGGAGCAGTCAGTGACCCAACTTTTGTAGTTGCTCCCACCAAGGTAAACGGTTTGAGAGGAATACTGCGAATTTTTGCACTTTTACCTTGACCGATCGTAATATCTAAGCGGCAATCCTCCATCGCTGGATAGAGGATTTCTTCTGTAACTTTTGATAAGCGGTGAATTTCATCAATAAACAGCACATCGCCTGCTTTCAGGTTGATTAATAATCCGACAATATCGCGGGGTTTTTCCAGGGCTGGGGCTGTGGTGATTTTGCAGTCAACTTCCATTTCTGCTGCTAAAATTAGCGACATTGTGGTTTTGCCTAACCCTGGTGGCCCGTACAGTAACAGGTGATCCATTGGTTCACCGCGAGATTTGGCTGCTGCAATTGCGATCGCCAAAACTTCTCTCAAGTCCTTCTGTCCGATATATTCAGCCAATCGCTGAGGTCGGATTTTATCATCTTGTTTGCTATTGATTTCGTCTGGTAGTTCTTCTGGCTCTACCAGAGATTCAGACTGGGGTTTTACAGCTTTATTTTTTATTTTCTTGGGGGTTGCTGGAGCAATGTCTTCGGGTAGATTTGGATCGGGAGGCTGTTGTTTGGAGGAGATAATTGCCATATTGATCTGCGATCGCACTGGGGAAATTGTTTACAATTATTAAAATAGTCTTGACAATTATTGAGTTTACTATGAGTATTCCATCTTCTTTATTAGCATCGGAAAACATCACCTTTGAAGCGGCGATCGCGCTGACTCAATCTTTATTGACCGAAATTGAAGCCGATAGACTTTCACAAGCCCAGATTGAGCAAGCAATAGCCTCTCTGGTGAAAACACAGAATGGCGCTAGAGGGTTTTTTGTCACCTATCTCACCGACGATCGACCTTTGGCAGACAAACCGTCCCCTGGCGTGCTGGATGCACTGCGTGACGCTCCTGCGATCGTAGCAGAACTACTGGTCAAAAATCTGGCAATGTCAGCCGCCATGGTCGTGTATCACTCGCGCCACCACAGAGAGGAAATGGCCGCGGGTTCAGCCAGAGTGCAAGCCCGATCGCACCATCTAATTCAAACCCTCCAAATGCCTGCCTGTCAAACTCTAGCAAAGCAAATGCTAAAAGATTTGCAGACTGGACAAGGCGAGTACGAAGTGTTTTTCCAGCGCTGGGGCTACGATGGAGAACAAAAAGACGCGATCGGTTCAGCAGTACGGGAGGCTCAAAACCTGTAGGGGCGGGTTCACCAACAATATATAACAAGAACCAACAATCTCAATAAACCCGCCCGCCCCCAACAGTAAATTAAAATATACCTCTTTCAAAATACAAGGGGGCGGGTTCACCAATAGCTTTAAAGAATACCCGAAAACTCAAAAACCCTCCCCCACCCCCCGCAAGAGTCCTCTATTGACCTTGATAAAAGTAGCGAGGCTGTGGAATAATTGCGGTTTAACAAAAGCAGCCATCAGCAGCTTAAGTTGATTTAGGTGTGAAGGTAGTGAACGAGGGCGAAAAAATTGTTGAGATCGGTCAAAGGATTTGCCCAAAAAGCCCGAACGGTTAACAGCGGGCAGCGGACGAAGCTCAATCTGCTGGCAACATTAGTTCGCCGCGACTTGGAAGCTCAATACAAAGGCTCAATTCTAGGCAACTTGTGGCCACTGCTAAATCAGCTATCCCAATTGCTGATTTACACATACGTATTCTCGATCGTCCTAAAAGTAAAACTAAACCTTGCAGGCTTCCCACAAAACAGCGACATTACCTTTGGAGTCTGGCTGTTTGCAGGTTTGCTACCTTGGAGTGCCTTTACCAGCGGCTTGATTAAATCTGGAGTATCCGTAATCGGTCAGCCAAATTTAGTCAAAAAAGTGGTATTTCCCCTCGGTTTACTCCCATTAGTACCAATATTGACCGCCTTTATCGAAAGTTCTCTCGGTCTAGCAGCCTTGATAGTCATAGTAGCAGTATCATCCCAAAAACTCAACGCTACACTATGTTTGCTCCCACTGGTTTGGATACCTCAGTTGCTCATCACCGCCGGCTTGGGATATTTGACCGCAGGCTTGACAGTATTTTTGCGAGATATTCCTCAGACTTTAGGTGTGCTTCTAAATTTTTGGTTCTATTTAACCCCCATCGTCTATCCAGCATCAGTCATCCCCGAACAGTGGCGAGGAGTCATATTTTGGTTAAATCCAATGGCAGCAATCTCAGAAGTTTATCGCGATCTCATACTACTTGGAGAAATGAAACACTGGGGCGAATTGGGTGTAGCCACACTAATTTCTGCTGCTATATTTTGGGGAGGTTTAATGGTGTACCGACGTTTGCGTCCCGCTTTTGCTGACGTACTGTAAATTAGTTTTAGATATAATGTTAAAGCTGTAAATTAGTTTTAGATCTCAAGTCAATCTAAAGTCTCAAGTCTAAAACCTAAAACCTAAAATCTAAAATCTAAAATCGGATGACAAAAACTGTAATTTCGCTAAAAAATGTTTCCAAATGCTTTAAACGGTACGATCGCCCTGGAGACCGTTTAAAGGAAATCATTTATCCTCGCCAAAAACTTGCCGACGAATTTTGGGCACTGAAAGACATCAACCTAGAAATTTCTCAGGGACAAACTCTAGGAATAGTCGGTCGCAACGGTTCGGGGAAAAGCACTCTCCTGCAAATAATTGTGGGAACGCTAACACCCACAGCAGGCAGCGTCGAAGTCAAAGGACGAATATCAGCATTATTAGAACTCGGAAGCGGTTTTAACCCAGATTTTACCGGGCGGCAAAATGTATTCTTCAACTCTCAAATACTGGGATTCAATCGAAGAGAAACCGAATACAAATTTGACGACATAGCCGCTTTTGCTGATATTGGAGATTTCATAGACCAGCCTGTAAAAACTTATTCTAGCGGTATGTTTGTCAGGCTGGCTTTTGCAGTTGCCACTAGCGTTGCACCAGATATCCTCGTAGTTGACGAAGCACTTTCTGTCGGCGACGAAGCTTTTCAGCGTAAGTGTTTTGCCCGCTTACAGTCAATTCAGGAAAGTGGAGGAACCATTTTATTTGTTTCTCACGCTGCTACTTCTGTTGTTCAACTTTGTACCTCAGCCATTCTAATGGATAGCGGAGAATTGCTGCTATCTCACAGCCCCAAGGTGGTAATATCTAAGTATCAAAAATTAATCTATGCCGATCCAGATAAAGTATTAGAGCTGAAAGCAGATATCCGAGGTTTAAATAAGCTCACAAAGCAAGAATCAGAAACAGACCTTCAAGATATCAAGTCAGAAAACAAAAATACTGACATTCCACCAGAGCAATCCCTACCAAAACTCAACGAATATTACGAAGAATTTTACGATCCAGGAATGATACCATCAAATACGGTAAGGTATCCGTCTAGGGGAGCAGAAATTATCAATCCCCGCATCACGACGCTGAAGGGAAATGTGGTAAATCACTTGATTGGTCGTCAAGATTATATTTACACTTACTCTGTCAATTTCTCGAATTCTACTTCCAAAGTTAGGTTTGGGATGTTGATTAAAACCATTAGCGGTTTTGAATTGGCTGGTGCTTCTTTAAAGGCTTCTACTCAGTCAGTTAGATCTGTGGAAGCGGGGACTACGATTGTAGTCAAATTTCAGTTTAAATGTTTGCTAAATCCAGGAGTTTATTTTTTAAATGCCGGAGTTGTGGGAACTGTAGATCAAGATTTGACTTATCTAGATCGCTGTGTTGATGTGGCAATGTTTAGAGTTCAGTCTTGTACTGAATCCTGCGGTAACGGTATTGTTGACTTGCTGATCGAACCATGTTTAACTGTTCTCAATTCTGAGTCTCTGGCAAAAGAAGTGTCAAGCGAGGTTATTTAGAAAATTTGTGGAAATAATGAGTAACATTAATCTAGACATGGTGGGAAATTCCGTTATTAAAGCCTTGATTCGAGAACAAGCTAAGTTCCCCGAAGATTTTAAACTCGATATTTGCGAAGATGATGAAATGTATTTGTTTGCCCTCAGCAATGTCAAAAATGACAGCGATCGGGCTTTGGTGCGCTATTATACGATCGGTCGTCGCGTTCTAGATACAGTTAAACAAGTTATAGATTGGCATTTTGGTAGTTTTGAAAATGTACCTTCTTTCCTAGACTTTGCCTGCGGTTATGGTCGATTTACGCGGTTTTTAATTCAGGAAATCCCGCCCGATAGAATTTGGGTTTCTGACATTTATGCCAATGCCGTCAAGTTTCAAACAGAACACTTCGGTGTTAACGGTATTGTCTCCACTGGGAAGCCAGAAAATTATCTAATTGACCGGAAGTTTGACTGCATTCTAGCTAATTCTTTTTTCAGCCATATGCCAGAAAGAACCTTTAGTGATTGGGTGCAAAATCTCTATGATTTGTTGACTCCTAATGGAATTTTGATGTTTAGCGTTCACGATCAGTGTTTACGCGCCCCTCATGTAGAAATGCCTGCCAAGGGTATTTTGTTCAGCCCCAACAGCGAAAGTCAGTCTTTGGATAAAGCAGAATACGGCACAACTTATGTTACCGAGAAGTTTGTGAGAGAAATTGTTCACAGAGTCAGCGGCGGCAAAGCATTGGTTCACCGGATTGAAAAAGGCATATGCAGATTTCAGGATTTGTATATCGTCACAAATCAGCTAGTTCAAGATTTTTCTAGCTTGAAATTCAATCAGCACCCAGAAGGATACGTTGATGTTGCAGCTTTTACAAATAAGGGTAATTTATATTTGGAAGGGTGGGCAGTAGATACGAATCAGGATGGTAACATTGAGGAGGTGCAAGTGCTGGTAAACGGTAAGATTATCAAGAAATGCGAGCCTTTTTACGATCGCCCGGATCTAGATCTGCATTTTCAAAAAGATGCGACTTTGCAGTCTGGTTGGAACTGCTATTTAGATAAAGATACTATTTCCACCAAAGACGTATTAACCGTAAAATTAATTAACAACTTTGGCGGGAAATTGATTGTTGAAAATTGCACCGTTAAATCTCTGCTTGCTCAAAAATTGTCGCAATCTTTGTTAGGTTCTACTCACGAAAAACTTAACTGGGTTGAAAATCAGTTAGCTTCTGCTAAAATACAATGGGAGCAAAGTCAACATGACTTAATTTCAACTCAAATGCAGTTGCAAGAAACTCAAACTCAGTCGCAAGAAACTCAAATTCAATTAGTTGATGAGCGGACGCAGTTGGAGCAAACCCAAGTTCATTTACTATCTGTTAAGCAACAGTTAGACGAAGCTGAAAAACATCTAATTTACGTCAAGGAAGAAGTTGAGCGATCGCAAAATCGAATTCAGGCAATGGAAAGCAGCAAATTTTGGCAACTGAGAACTGCTTGGTTTAAAGTCAGGGCCGCCCTGGGCTTAGCAGGAGAGTAAAATTAGTTTGGGAATTAGGGCTAGGGAGAGAAAACGTGAATATAAATAACAGCAAATCTTCGGTTTTTATTATAACTGGAATGCACCGCTCTGGTACTTCTTTAACAGCTTCATTGTTTCAGAAAGTCGGGGTTGATATTGGCAAAAAGTTAGTGGGCCCAGCCGACGGAAATGTCAAGGGTCATTTCGAGAATATTGATTTTGTGGAATTTCACAAAAGTGTTTTGCGATCGCACGGAATAGATGAACTAGGTTGTACTTTCGACAAAACTATCCCAGTACCACCCGAATTTGTAGAAATCGCCAAAAAATCAATTGCCGAGAATCAACAAACAGACAAACACTGGGGTTGGAAAGACCCCCGCACGGCGCTTTTTTGGGATTTTTGGTTAACCCTGCTACCCGAAGCTAATTTTATCTGCGTTTATCGATCGCCCTGGGAAGTCGTCGATTCCCTGTACCGTCGCGGCACCGATGTCAGCTTGCTGAACAACCCCGAAATGGCGGTAAAAATGTGGATTCACTACAACCAGCAAGTCTTAGAGCTTCACAAGCGTTTTCCCGATCGCTGTCTGCTATCAAACGTTTACCCGATCGGCAATCATCCCGAACTTTTCATCAATCAAGTCAATCAAAAATTCAATGTAAACTTAAATGCCATACCAGCCGACAATTTTGAAGAATCTCTATTAGTCAATGATATCGAAAAAAGTCACAGACCAAACCTGATCCAGCAATATTTTCCCGAAGCCTTAGAAATCTATCAAATCTTGGAAACCCAAGCCCAGAATTTGAACAGCCAAATGAGTTTATCCCCAAATAAAATCATTAGTTTCCCCACATCTGCTGTGGGACAATTTCAAGACTGGCTAAAAATTAGACTACTAGAAAAACAGCAAAAAACCAGCAAATCTGAAGTCAAACAATGGCAAGAACAATTTCAACAAGCCCAGACAAAAGTCTTAGGATTAGAAACTGAATTAGGACAAACTCAAGTACAACTTTCAGGAAAAGAATCGCAATTTCAAGAAGCCTTGGCAAAACTGTTAGAATTGGAAACAGAGTTAGGACAAACTCAAGTACAACTTTCAGGAAAAGAATCGCAATTTCAAGAAGCTTTAGCAAAAGTGTTGGGATTAGAAGCTGAGTTAGGGCAAACTCAAGTAAAATTAGCCGGCAAAGAATCACAATTTCAAGAAGCTTTGGCAAAACTCCTAGAGTTGGAATCTCAATTAGGAGAAACTCAGATACAGTTGGCTGGCAAAGAATCTAACTTTAAAATAGCATTAGAAAAAATTCTAGACTTGGAATCACAACTGGGTGAGAAACAGGTAGAAACAGAAGAAAAAGACTTTGAATTAAAGAAAGAATCAGCGAAGTACCTACGACTGGAAACAGAAAAAAAACAGATTCAGGAAAACTCAAGAGAAACCATCATAAACTTAGAGAAGTCGCGCCAGGAAATTGAAATCATTAGCGCCGAAGTTGCCAAAATCAAATCTTCTACATTATGGAAAATTAGTGACAATATTTTACACATAAAACGCCGATTGCGAGAACTTTTTCCGAGATTCATTTTTTCAATCGACGGTTCAAATAACCTGCATATTTATGATTCAGATTTAGTAATTACTGGTTGGGCTTTTCACAGTCAATTCAGTATTAAATCTGTCCGAGCTCAAATTGACGGCAAAAATTTTACAGGTGTTTGCGGCATAGAAAGAAGCGATGTAGCCCAAGCTCACTCAAATATTTCTGCCGCTAAAAAATCTGGTTTTAGGATTGAATTAGCCGCGCCACCGGGACGCCATGAAGTCCTATTGGAAGTGCAAGATGCTAAAGGTAAATGGCATATTTTATCAGTTTATCCGCTGTTAGTTTCAACAATTCAAGCATCCTTTGATTCGCCCATAGTTTGGGAACAGCGGCCTGGTCAGGTTTTGTTTGCGGGTTGGTGTTGTCACCACGATCGCAAAATTGCTAAATTAACCATTGTAGGTGGCGATATTGCTGTAGAATGCGCCTACGGTTTGCGACGAAAAGATGTCGGTGAAGTGTTTCCTGATTGGGTTAATAGTTCGGAAAGCGGGTTTGAAGCCCTTGTCAATTTGCCAGTTGGAGAATGGCAGGTTTCTCTAGAAGCTGAGTTAGAAACTGGGGAAATCTTATCATTTCAAGCACCGAAAACATTGACCGTTCAACCTTATGATATCTGGCGCAGAAGTGCCGATAAATTTGAGGAGTTGTCAAGATTGAGCGAGGCAATTCGGCAGCGCGCTAGGGAAAGACAACAGCGCCTTGGTAGAATTGTACCGATGCCTTGGGAAATAGTGGCGGTGGTTCGTCAATTTGCGAAGATTTACCGTCAGCAAAAACAGTTTACTGCCCCAGGGGAATTGCTACCACCAGCGGGTTTTGTGGTGCCACAGCCCATTGATAGGTATGATGCTTGGCTGTCGGTAAATCAGTGGAATGAGCGATCGCGCAATTACTTAATTTCTCGTTTAGAATCTTGTCAGGAACCACTTCCCAAAATCTCCGTGGTGATGCCAGTTTACAACCCGCAAGTGGAATTTCTGTCAAGTGCGATCG
>JAYSVM010000133.1:0-14459 GCA_043718495.1 Oscillatoriales bacterium
GTAGGGACACGGCACTGCCGTCTCCTACCCAAAATAACACTGTAGGGACACGGCACTGCCGTCTCCGACCTATCATTCTTTCCTTTCAAAAATTTAGAAAATAAGTTCGGAATTCTATTCAACGGGTTCTAATTCTATCTTCTGAAGTTTTGTTTCTAAAGTTTGAATTTGTGCTCGGCGGGCTTCTACTTCAATCAAACGACGAGATAATTCTTGACTTTGCAAAGTGAGAGATTGTCGCCACTTTTCTGCTTTCTCGGCTTCTTCCTGCAAAAAATCTAGGGTAATAGGTGTTGTTAGATACTTCTCAAGTAATTCTAGCACCCAATTTTTAGCCTCGCGCATATTGAAAACTTCGTCATTTTCCCCAATATCAATTAATACTAAAACGCCTTGATTTAAAGAATTAACAACGGAGTTATTTAGGTTTTGCACACAATCTCTTGATAATGTCAAGACACTTGGTTCAACAAGCACCGCCCAAGTATCATCAGCATTTTGACAAGCCAGCAATTGCAAGATGGGTTCGCCTAAAAATTTCTGATTTTGTACTTTAGCTAAATATAACATAAGAGTTATTAGTTATTGGCTATTTGCTTTATAATTTGCGATTTCATAGGGGCGGGTTTTACAAACAATCTATGCCCAAAACTAACTATTTCGTAAACCCGCCCCGGCCACAGTCAATAGTCAACAATCAACAGCGAACAATAAACCATTAAAACAACTTTAGCCGATCGCGCAAAATTTCCGCCTGTTTTTCTGCCTCAGCCAAACCATCTCGCGCCACCTGAACCACTTGTGGATCAGCCTTTTCCACAAACTTCTGATTAGTCAAACGCGCCGCAGTATGCTTAATTTCCCCTTCGATCTTAGCCAACTTTTTCTCTAATTTAGCACGCAAAGCATCCAGATCGACCACCCCAGCCAGAGGAATCAATACCTGCACAGTACCCACAACTCCAGCAATTGTCTGCCCCAAATCTGCATCCAACGTAGCAGCAATCGTCAGAGTTTCTACTCTCGCCAAATCTTTGATGTAAATTGCTCCACCTGAGAGAATTTGGCGTTCATTTTCGCTTTCACTTTGCAAAATCGCCGTCACCTTTAATCCCGGTTTAATATCAGTATCTGCCCGCAAATTGCGAATAGTCCGAATTGTGCCAAACAGCAACTCAAACTGCTGTTCTAAATCGGGATTAATTAGCGATGTTTCTGCTTCAGGATAAGCTTGCAAAGCCAGACATTTATCCTCACCAGTTTGAGTCAGAGTGTGCCAAATCTCCTCAGTAATGTGAGGCATAAAAGGATGCAGTAACTTCAGAATTCCTTCTAAAACAAAAGCAAAAGTTTGCTGTGCTACTTTCTTAGAATTCGGTTCAGCATCCGGTTGCAGACGAGACTTGACTAACTCAATATACGAGTCGCAAAAATCACCCCAAATAAACTCGTAAAGTCCCTTAGCGGCTTCTCCAAAAGCGTAACTTTCAAAATCACGGCGGCTTTGCTGTACAACTTGATAATAGCGAGAAAGAATCCAGCGATCGCACAATTCCAAGGGCGGGCACGCACCGTCCACCGCCCCTACTGTGGGCTGGGGGTAAGGATTGCCCAATTGCTGAGGAGTTTGTCCTTCCAGATTCATCATCACAAACCTGGCCGCATTCCACAACTTATTAGTGAAATTCCGCGACGATTCCACCGATTTTGATTCATCAGTTTTGCGATCGTACTCCAAGCGAATATTTTGACCAGCCCCAACCACTTCCTTAACCAAAGTGTAGCGCAAAGCATCAGTACCGTACTTGCCAATCAACAGCAGCGGATCGATACCATTACCTTTACTCTTAGACATTTTTTGACCGTTTTCATCCAACACCAAACCGTGAATGTAAACAGTATCAAAAGGCATTTTGCCCGTAAAATGTCCGCCCATCATCGTCATTCTCGCAACCCAGAAAAAGATGATATCAAAACCCGTAACTAAAGTAGTTGTCGGATAATAGAAATCCAAATCCTTAGTTTCATCCGGCCATCCCAAAGTTGAGAAAGGCCACAGCCCGGACGAAAACCAAGTATCCAATACATCTGGATCTCTGGCTAATTCAACATTCTGACCAAACTTAGCCACAGCTTTTTCCCTAGCTTCAGCTTCACTTTTCGCCACCACAAAAGGAGTCGTGTCAGTGATTTCTCCCGCAGTTTCGCTAACAGCATACCAAGCCGGAATCTGGTGTCCCCACCACAATTGTCGGGAGATGCACCAATCTTTCAGCTTCACCAACCAATCGCGATAAACCTTTGTCCATCTTTCAGGAACAAAGACTGGTGAATTCTCTTCATCTAAGGCTGTTAAAGCGCGTTGAGAAAGAGGATTGATTTTAACAAACCATTGAGTTGATAGTAAAGGTTCGACGGGGACTTTGCCACGTTCGCTAAAAGGTACTGTATGCTTGTAATCTTCTATCTTAACTAAAACTCCGTCTGTTTCTAAACGCTGTACGACATTTTTGCGGGCAACAAATCTATCTTGTCCCTGAAACTCTCCGGCATTCTCATTTAAAGTGCCGTCCTTATTCATAATGTTAATAAACGGTAAATTGTGACGTTTACCCATCTCGAAGTCATTCGGATCGTGGGCGGGTGTTACTTTGACGCAGCCAGTTCCAAAAGTGCGATCGACAAACCCGTCAGCAATTACCGGAATCTCGCGATTCATAATGGGCAAAGTCACAGTTTTACCGATAAGATGCTTATAGCGATCGTCCTCTGGATTCACAGCCACCGCTGTATCGCCCAACATTGTTTCTGGCCGAGTCGTCGCTACTTCCAAATAACCAGAACCGTCCGTCAAAGGATAGCGGAAATGCCACAAATGCCCGTCAACTTCTTGCTGATCCACCTCCAAATCCGACACCGCCGACTGACTCGCCGGACACCAATTCACCAAGTAATTGCCACGATAAATCAGCCCCTCATCATACAAACGAACAAAAGCTTCTAAAACCGCAGCGGATAAGCCTTCATCCATCGTAAAACGTTCCCTAGACCAATCGACAGACACGCCCAAACGCCGCAATTGATTAGTAATAGTATTGCCCGATTCAGCTTTCCACTCCCAGGCTTTTTCCAAGAATTTTTCTCGCCCTAAATCGTGGCGAGTTTTGCCTTCTGCTTTGAGTTGTTTTTCGAGAATAGTTTGAACTGCGATACTAGCATGATCCGTTCCCGGCAACCACAGGGTATTGCGCCCAGTCATCCTTTGGTAGCGTACGAGGACATCAATCAGGGTTTCTTCAAAAGCGTGTCCCATGTGGAGACTGCCTGTCACGTTGGGCGGCGGGATGACGACGCAGTAAGGTTCGCCGCCTTTTTCTGGATCAGCTTTGAAGGTTTCATTGTCTTCCCAGTATTTTTGCCATTTGGCTTCGGTGGCTTTGGGGTCGTATTGGGGGGGTAGGTTTGCAGTCATTGGTGGCTTGAGAGTTTGATCTTATCTAAGATTGTGCCACAGGAGAGGGAAGAGAAAAAGCAGGGACAATTTTGGAATTGCCCCTGCTTTGAATGAAATCAGAGTTATCTGAATCCGACAGCAGCTTGCCAAACAAAAGCCAGCAACAAGAAAAACACGGGAATCACTGGCAAAATATTAACCAGTGGTTCAAAGATCGAATAAGCTTCGGGCATTTTTGCTAAAAGTAATGCAGCTTCCATGAGTCAACCTATTTATCCAACACAATTATGATAATTGTCGCATATCGTGAACAAACCTGACGGTCAAATGATTACAGTTAGACCGCAGGCTTCTTTTTCCTTTTTTTCAAAGGCTTTTTATAGTGAGGTAGTTCCACCCCCACTTGCCAATATAGTATCAGAGTATTTTCAGATCATCAAGGAGTATAAAAGAATAATTGTCGGCTTCCGTCGGCGACATCCGACGAGCCTTTCATCCCAAGGAGTGATTAATTCGGGGTACTGAGCGCAGCGCTCAGATTCATCCCCTCTGAATATACTCTCTTGTCTTCCCGGCTGGTAGTTAAGCAAAGGGAATCAAGTTCGATCGACCACAGGTGTCAGCCAGTGACCAAACTCCTCAGTAAATCGATCGGCAAAAATCGCCTCCCGCATCCTCGTAGTAAAGCGAATCAACTCTGTCACGTTGTGAATCGCCAGCAAAGTATACCCCAACACTTCGTTAGCCCGCGCCAAGTGGGCCAAGTAAGCCCGACTAAAATTTTGGCAAGTATAACAAGGACAAGATTCATCCAGTGGAGCAAAATCTTCGCGGAACCGAGCATTTTTCAAACTCAAACGTCCCCCAGCCACAAAAGCTGTCCCGTGGCGGGCTAGCCGAGTCGGAATCACGCAGTCAAACATATCTACGCCACTCGCCACCGCCACAGCCATTTCGCGATATGTCCCAATCCCCATCAAATAACGGGGCTTATTTGCCGGCAATAGTGGTGCTGTCACTTTCACTATTTCTGAGATCAAATCCCCCGATTCCCCGACGCTGACTCCGCCGATCGCATAACCTGGTAAATCTAAATCTACTAACTGGTTTGCTGCGCGCGATCGCAAATCCGGGTAAACACCCCCCTGCACAATCCCAAACAAAGCCTGATCAGGGCGTGAGTGAGCTTGAATGCAGCGTTTCAGCCAGCGGTAAGTTCTGTCTGTCGCAGCTTCCACTTCGGCCCGCGTCGCCGGATAAGGCGGACATTCGTCAAAGGCCATAATCACATCCGCACCCAACTCATTTTGGATTTGGATCGATCGCTCCGGTGTCAAGTTAATCATACGGCCATCGCGGGGAGAACGAAAAGTCACCCCCTCATCAGAAATAGTCCGCATTTGGCTCAAGCTAAACACCTGAAAACCGCCTGAATCGGTGAGAATCGGACCTGGCCAAGCCATGAATTTATGCAATCCACCAGCCCCGGCGACAATATGTTCCCCCGGCTGCAAGTGCAAGTGATAGGTATTTGCCAAAACCATTTGAGAGCCGGCATCCTTAAGATGTGCCGGTGTCAAAGTTTTGACATTAGCCAGGGTTCCCACCGGCATAAACTTGGGTGTTTCCAGTACACCGTGGGGAGTGGTAAAAACCCCTGCACGCGCTTTGGTATGGCTGCAATTAGCTTGACATTGAAAAGAAAAATTTTCGGACATTAGGAATTGGGCATTGGACATTGGGCATCGGGCATCGGAACAATTTTAAACGTTCGTGAGCTTTAGTCGAACTAATTTTGACCTTAGCCTTAGCCAATGATCCTTTAAAACGGCGAATCATCCTCATCCAATTGAAAATCCCAGCTTCCTGACAGCACCTGATCGACAACTGCATCTAAAGCGGCTGCATTCAAGTTCCGGGCGACTTGCTCCTGTGCAGGATTGGAGAGGGGAATTAACCGCAACTGTCGTCCGTCTTGAATCAGGTCAAAATAAGCGCCTTCCTCATTGGACTTTTTTAGTTCGAGGTAATCAAAACTATCAACATTCAAATAAAGAGCACGGTTGGCGATCAGGGTAGAACGATTGGGGTTGGCGAATACTTCCATGACATATCCTTCGCCTTCACTGTAAATCTTGCCATCCTGCATATGAAGGTAGCGGACACGTCCTAAATCAAACAGCAATCTTTTGATATCGCGTTTGTTGACGACAATGCCTGTATCGATGATGCAAGGAGCAATTACCCTGTTATTCAATTGGTCACTCATGGAGTAAAAGCCTCTGTTGTAGTATGTTTCTCTGGAAGGAAATCAGGGGTGAGCTAGAGTTCTAGAAGGGAAACGCTTGTCTGGAATTTAGTTTCAGTAGATGCGGTTCTTCGGGTTCGCTGCCGGGAGCAGTTTTCTGAGGAAAAGAGCTGCTGGCAGGATGAATACCTGATCGAAGGAACTAAAGGATGTTACTGATTCAATTCTGGCATACGCTAATGGATTCACATCTACATACAATGTGAAAAAATTTCTATCTTATGGTGGATGATAAGTTGGTTCGCTCTGTCAGTGAGTTTTTCCGGAATCAGGGCGCTGCAATCGCGGCGGCTATCGCTTTTTATACCTGTTTGCCGGTGCCGATGTCTTGGACTTTGGAGTTTCGGGGTATTGCTAGGTTTGCACCGGCGATCGGGCTTTTGATTGGGGGCATATTAGGAATTGCCGATTTGGGGCTACAGTTGCTGGGGATGCCTGCTTTGACTCGATCGGCCTTAGTAGTAGTTTTGGGCATTGCGGTGACTGGGGGTTTGCACCTAGATGGGGCAATGGACGCGGCGGACGGGCTGGCTGTACCTGACCCGGTGCGACGGCTGGAGGTGATGCGGGATAGTGTTACAGGGGCTTTTGGGGCGATCGCGGCGGTGGTCATCTTGTTGTTGAAAACGGCGGCTCTGACGGATTTGAATGAGTATCGGTGGTTGGCTTTGATGGGTGTGGCTGGTTGGGGAAGATGGGGCCAGTTGGTATCGATAGCCCGTTATCCCTATCTTCGGGCTGAGGGGAAGGGTGCCTTTCACAAGGAATCTATTTATTCTGCTTTTGATTTTATCCCAGGAGTATTGTTGCTACTGAGTTTGAGTGTGTTGCAAGTTGTATTGGAGGGCGATCGGTGGTTGTTGGCGGTGGGGATGGCTTTGGGGGGAAGTGCGATCGGAATTTTGACTGGAGCCTGGTTTAACCACCGTTTGGGTGGGCATACTGGTGATACTTATGGTGCTGTAGTTGAGTGGACGGAGGCTTTGTTGTTGTGTTTGTTGGCGGCTTTGCAAGGTTGATGCGATTTATAGAGGAGACGGCAGTGCCGTTTCCCTACGCCAGATTAATTGTAGATTTATAGAGGAGACGGCAGTGCCATGTCCCTACGCCAGATTAATTGTGGATTTATAGAGGAGACGGCAGTGCCGTTTCCTTACGCCAGATTAATTGTGGATTTATAGAGGAGACGGCAGTGCCGTGTCCCTACGCCAGATTAATTGTAGGGAAACGGCAGTGCCGTGTCCTAATTTCTACGCCAGATTAATTGTAGGGAAACGGCAGTGCCGTGTCCTAATTTCTTCCTTCTTTTGTAAATTAGAACGAATAAACTCGCCCTTTTTCATCAATATAGATTGACCGATCTTGCCTAGTCCGTCCGTCAGATGTCGTAATCCTAACTGTCACAATATTTTTCTTAGCATCCACGCTATAGTCGTATTTCAAAGTGGTGGTTCCACCTGTGACATTTATTGGAATATTGGCAATATCGCCAGTGCGGTTGCTGACGCGAACCATGACGTTTTTTGTGGCTCCGATCGGCAAAGATGATAAACCAACGCCTGACTGACCATATTCTAGATTCAATCCTGTCTCATTTAATAATATGAGTGTCAGGTTGCGAGTATTGTCAATCTGTGCTCCTGGTTGCCAAAATCCCGGTCTTGTGCCTCCTTCGGTAGCTGGTTGAGCAAAGGCTGGATGGGGTGTCAAAAAGGCGATCGCCGCAAGTATCGCTGCGGTGGTAATAGTTCTTGATTTCATTTTTTTTTTGGAATAAGGTATTCGCTATCATATATCCTAACTTTGAAAGCTAATGTTTTTAATTATTATTTTTAACGATTGATAGCGCGGCTTCTAAGATGATACGCTGTTCAGCACGGGCGATCGCCTTATAAGTCCGTTCCACAGCATCCACATTCACGGAAATCGACGAAATCCCCCACAGCACCAGGGATTCTATCATCTCTGGATACAAAGCTGGAGCATCGCCACAGATAGAGCAAGGAATTCCCGCTACCTTAGCTTGAACGATTAATTGTTCGATCGCTCTCATCATCGGTTGATCGCGCCCATTGAAAGCACTAGCCATATCTACGGAGTTGCGATCAACTCCTAACATAAATTGAGTTAAATCGTTGGTACCGATGGAGATTCCTTGAACACCTGCTTTCACGTAATCTGACAATAAAAATAAAATCGAAGGAACTTCAGCCATAATCCATAGTTTAAACTCCGTAGGTCGCTGTTTCCAAACAGTTTCCAAGCGCTGTTTGCAGAAGACAAATTCCTCAACAGAGCGCATAAAAGGCAAAATTAAATTAATATTTGTATAGCCTGAATCGCCGACTTTTTTTAGTACCTTTAATTCCCAATCAAATAACTCCGGTTCAAAGGTATAGCTGAAACTGCCGTCCATTCCAGATTCGCGCAAATCGAGGGAACGATAAAATATTGGACGCGGGAAGATAGCAGCAGCAAATAAACTTAGCTGAGTCGCCATGCGATCGACAAATTCGGATTCCCAACCATTTTCAAACCAAAGTTGGGGATTTTGACCTTCCAAAGCTTCTATTGCCATTAATTCCGATCGCACTAATCCAATGCCATCAATAGGCAAATTTCTGAGACGATCGATCGAGCTAGTTTGGCTGACATTCACCAGCAGTTGAGTCGCTGTTGGCGCACCTACAAAACATTGAGCTGATTCAGGTGGCTGAGATTTAGGCTCCTTATGCGATCGGGCGGCTGTTGGAAATTGATAATGGGCGATCGACATTTTGGCGGCTTGACTGGACAAATCTGTGCTGTTTGCTGTTTCTCGATAATTGCGATCGCCTGTTGGATCAATCCCCTGAATTTGAGCCGAGGCAAAAACTTCTCCGGTGTCACCATCTAACCACACCGAATCACCAGTCTCGATCGCGCGAGTAGCGCCAGCAACTCCCACCACTGCGGGAATTCCCAACTCCCTAGCTAAAATAGCCCCATGACCGGTCATACCACCTTGTTCGGAAATAATCCCAGCAGCAACTTTCACCCAAGGTAGCCAATGGGGAGGAATTGCCCGCGCCACCAAAATTCCCCCTGCTAAAAATTCCGAATCTGCTGGATGGGAATTAGTCATAACTTGGGCAATTGCTTTGACTTTGCCTGATGCCGCCGCCAAACCTTTGAGTAGCATAGGAGTTCTATCTGGGGCGATCGAATTTTGGCTTGACAGTGCGATCGGATTTTCCCATGTCTGCGTCGCTTTTGTGTTTTTCAACAGACTAACTTGAGTGAAATAAAACTCTGCTTCGTCGCATTCTGTGGACTGATTCATTGTCCACTCCAAAATCAGATTGGAGTCAAATTCTGCGATCGCCTTTTTGCTCAAATAAATTAGTTTTTGCAAGTTGTCTTGACTTAAAACATATTCATTTTGCGCGTTTTCACCCAATATATAAACATCCAAACAACTGCCAGCAGAATTTGGCATTGGAAATTGATAGTCAGGAATTGGTAAAGCATCAAAATTTCCAATTAAGGATTTGTTGTCAGAATTTTGATCGCCTACTTTTAGATTATAAGCTAATGTTTTGTAACCCAACCGCTGAATTTTGACTTCACCTGTTTCCGGCTGCACTTGATAGTAATCTGGGATAGTTTCTCCCCTAGCAATGGACATTCCCAAACCGCAGGTGGCTTGGATTTCCCAGGCTTCACCCATCTTAGTTTCCAAGGAACCAGCGGCGATCGCACTCGAAAGAGGCTGCACTAAAACTGCCGGATTAATTTCCCGTATATTCATACCACACCTTTGCCAGTAAAATAGTCTTTGGGCTCTGAACAGTTCTGCCCAAGATCGTTTGAGTCCGGCCTCGATCGCGAATGGTTCCGCGTGCACTGCTTGAGATTCCAGCATTCCGGCTGTGTTCGGGTGTCGGGAAGTCAGGGAAGGGCGAAAAATTAATGCTTTGGAGTTGAGTTGACTGACAGCCGACTCCAGGGTGGAGAGTAAGGAATCTGGCAGTTTGGTGGAGGTGATTTGTCGGCGAATGCTGCGGGCGATGGCTTGAAGTTGTTTCGGTTCATCGACATTCAAGTGCAGTGAGGAATTGGGCCAGTCTGCAAACAACGGCTCCAACCAGTCGATCGACTCTAGAAAATGCCAAAATGTTTTTGCCGGCACAACAAAACCCGGTATGACAGGATGATTCTTCTGCATTAAACAGCTTAGATAAAATGCTTTTTCTCCCACTGCATCCCGATCTGAAGGTTGAATTTTGTCTAACCAGTAGAGGTTGTCCACGCTATTAGCCTTTTGAGCAAACTGATTAAAAATTATAATTTTCCCTATAAATCACTTATTGCAAGTTTAATATGAACCAGCGAAAATGGACGGGATTCGTCAAATCTTTGCTCAATCTATTTCTTAAGTCTGATTGTCCTCTTTGTCAACGACCAGCTACAGCCGAGTTTTGTCCCTACTGCGACAAGCAACTACAGCGCTGTCAGTTAGCGGATCCGGGTCGATTGTGGGATTCCCAGAAGGCGGTGTTTGTGTGGGGGGAGTATGGTGGGACTCTGAAACGGGCGATCGCAGCTTTGAAATATAATGATCATCCGCAATTAGCCAAACCCCTCGGCTGCTTGATGGCCGAAGCTTGGCTAAATTCTCCCGAAATAGCTATTGACAATTTAACCGTCGTACCAATTCCGCTGCACAAGAAAAAGCTGAAAGAACGAGGATTTAACCAGGCGGAGCTTTTGGCGGAAAGTTTTTGCGATTTGACTGGTTTGCGTTTGCAACGTGACGGTTTGGAGCGGGTAAAATATACGCAGCCACTGTTTGAGCTTTCTGCCCAGGAGAGACAAGCCGAGATGAAGGATGCTTTAATTTTGGGTAAGGATTTTCGTCGCCGACCTCCGCGCGATCGGGTGTTGTTAGTCGATGATATTTATACTAGCGGTACTACGGTGCGATCGGCAATCAAAGCATTGAAGCAGTCAGGAATTTCGGTATATGGAACTATCGCCCTTGCAAGTCCGAAAAAGACTTGAAATTGCGTATTGGGAATTGGGAATAGGGCATGGGGAATTGGGAATTTTCTCGTTCCAGGGTTAGACTTATTCCTAACAATTTAAGACTGAAACCCATAATAAATTTTGCTTATAAAGGTAAATATTGAACTTGGTTAATCAAATCTTCTGGCTCGCTAGCTTTGGCAATAATTTCCAAGTCTCGTACACACTCACCAACAGTTACATACTGTTGATGAGCGTAGATAACTCCACTAAAATTAATTCCCTCTTGTTGACGGCTATTTGCTATCACCAAAAAATCATCATCTTGCGTGAAAATAACACGCCCAAGTTCAGTAGCGCGATCGAGTAAAATTGGGTCAGATGTGCCAGTACGACCATCAGTTTGTACAGTAAGAACATCTACATCGCGAAACTGCAAGGCGACAGTAATTGCTAGATGAACGTGTTCATCCAGATAAATAGCTAGGCTCATTTAATCAGTCCCTGAGCGCGAAGTTTTTTAACTAAAGCCGATTCACCTGCGGATTGACGTAACTGTTGGGCATACTCGAAGCGTCGCTGCATATCCGCGTCTAATTCTTGTTTATTATCCCAATAATAAGCTAAAGCAGAATGAATTTGGCTCAAACTTAAATAGCGATGATTGAGGTGTAACTCCGCTGGACTCCAGCCAAAAGCAATATGGCCAGAAACTAATTCAATCACTTTCATGGTGGTTCCGGCAATATAGGGGATATTGCTTTCATCCAATTCTATATATTTGTATTCCGTGGTAGTGAAAGTCATACAGCTTTTCTCTTTGCTGATTTGAGTACAATCATAATAGCATAAGGACTAATCATTCAACAGCAGACTGGTAATGCCTTCCTTCTTTCTGCAAAAAAACATCAAAAGTTGTGCGATCGCACATAGCAACCTGAGCCCCCATCTTAGTCACGCACAAAGCCCCCGCAGCCGCCCCCCAAACCACTGCCTCTGACAACGACAAACCAGCATCTAATCCAGCAGCCAAACCACCGTTAAAAGCATCACCAGCAGCCACAGTATCGATCGCATCCACTGCAAAAGGCGGGACAAACAAAGTGCGATCGGCAGTCACAGCCACCACACCGCGATCGCCCAATTTGACAATCACATTCTTGACACCCCGTTGCTGCAACTCCTTAGCAGCGAGAATCGCAGTTTCTGTGTCATTCACCACAAAACCAACTAACTGACTAGCCTCCACTTCATTCGGCGTGATAATGTCAATTAGGGGATAAAAGTCAATGGGTAAATCGGAACGAGCCGGTGCCGGATCGAGAATAACTCGCACCCCCACTTCACAAGCCAGAAATGCCGCCATTTGGACAATTTCTAGGGGAATTTCTAACTGTAATAATAAGGCTGTAGCACGAGGCAACAGTTTTTTGAGACGTTCTAACTCTACGTCACCAAGATGATTATTTGCCCCAGGAATCACAATAATATTATTTTGTCCGCTATCGTCTACGGCGATAATTGCCACACCTGAATGAGTGTTTTTATCAATCAATATATTGTCTGTATTTAAACCATAAGATTGTAAATTTGTCAACAATTCTTCAGCAAATTTATCATTGCCAACGCGACCAATCATGTGAGTGGAAACGCCAAGACGGGTGGCCGCCACAGCTTGATTTGCTCCTTTCCCACCCCCGACAGTGCAGAAATTGCTACCAATAATAGTTTCCCCCGGTAGTGGCAACCGAGGGGTTTTAGCAACGAGGTCGATATTGATACTTCCGAATACGATGATGGTCATAATTCAAATAGGGCATGGGGCATGGGGCATGGGTCATGGGGCATGGGGAATTGGGCATGGGGCATGGGGCATGGGGCATGGGGCATGGGGAATTGGTAATGACAACAGTCAACAGTCAACAGCCATTAAACGTGCTACAACAGGAATGGTCTACATCGGTCAATTCAATGGCTGCACTCATTCTCGATCGCAATCCCTGTGTTCTACTGGTTGAAACAGACGAAGTTCTAGCTGGACACTTGAGTATGGACTTGAAATCCTCTGGCTACGAACCAATAGTCGCTTCTAACATCGCCACGGGTCAACATTTAGCCCATGAATTACAACCAGCTTTGATTGTAATTGACAGAATGTTGGGGGGAGAGTCAGGGCTGTCCCTATGTTCTCACATCAGGAGTGTGGGGAGTCGAGTGCCAGTATTGCTATTGATCGGGCGTGATACAGTAGAGGATCGCGTGGCTTGCCTGGAAGCTGGCGCGGATGATTATTTTCTCAAGCCCTACCGCACTGAGGATTTTTTACAGTTGGTGCGCTTGTACTTGCAGCCGGATACTAGCAGCAATCACCAATTGAGGTTTGGCGATTTAGTGCTAGATTTGGCTAGTCGGCGTGCCCTACGCAACGGACGGGCGATCGACCTGACGATGAAAGAGTTTGAACTGTTAAAGTATTTGATGGAGCATCCCCGCGAAGTTTTGACTCGCGAACAAATTCTGGAAAATGTTTGGGGTTACGATTTTCTGGGTGAATCGAATGTGATAGAAGTTTACATTCGCTATTTGCGGATCAAGATTGAAGATGAGGGCGAAAAACGTTTGATTCAGACGGTTCGAGGTGTTGGTTATGTGATGCGGGAAGCTTGAAGAAGTTCGGCAACGGATTTTGTAACGGATGTAACGGATTTAACGGATTACCAATTCCCAATTCCCAATCTAAAATCATTATGAGTTATTTTGCTAATTTGCTCGGTATTGGGGTAAGTATATTTTTGCTCGGATGTTCGCCGACTTTGCCTGTTGCAAGTAATAGTGATCCTGGTATTTTGGTCTCGCAGTCTCCGACACCCACTTCATCGGGTCAAGTTTTGCCGATTTCTGCTAGAGTTCGGATAGCCGATCGCCTTATTGAACTCGAAGTCGCTAAAACTCCCGAACAACAGGCTATGGGTTTAATGTACAGAACATCTTTACCCGATGACAGAGGAATGCTGTTTGAGTTCAAACCTGCGCGGTGGGTAAATTTTTGGATGAAAAATTGTCGGATTTCTCTGGATATGATTTTTATCCGAGATGGCGTGGTGACAGCGATTAAAGCCGGAGCACCTCCTTGTACAGCCGATCCTTGTCCCACTTACGGCCCCGATACCATTGTGGATCGAGTGATCGAACTCCGTAGCGGACGGGCTGCTGAACTTGGTCTCAAAGTAGGCGATCGAATTGCGATCGACTTTTTTTAACCTAATATTCCTGAACACACAGATAACGTGATTCTGTCATTGCGAGAGAAGCGAAGCAATCTCAAAGCCTTTTTAGACCGTTACAATGCGTCCAGGACTGTCTAGTTCACCCATTTTAGGCTAATTTTGGCAGAAAAATAGCTTAGAAATTCATCCGAAAATTTTTGTAAGAATTTAGAAACTTTACAAAAATTGATTAAATCTGTTAAATTATTAATAATTAAGTCAGTCAAATACCAAAAGATTTGCTACGATGTCAATCTTAGTAAGCCCAGTCCTCAGCCTGTTTGCCTAAAGTGTAAATTTTTAGTCACAGGTGAGAACAACCAGTGAGCGATAAATTTATCACGGTTGGCTAAACCGTGAAAGCTTACCGAGGGATAGCCGCTCCCATGCTCCCGATGAAGTAAGAAGCAAATGTCTAGACTTG
>JAYSVM010000134.1:0-42877 GCA_043718495.1 Oscillatoriales bacterium
CGTTCTTTGAACTGTGCGTATTCCTTGTTCAACACTCATGGCAATATGATACCATTATTGTTTATAATTGCTTATAAACTCAACGAAGTTTTACAATACTTAAGCATTTTTGTCATGTCTATTTCTCCTAAGTTTCTCAGCGGTAGCCAAATCCGCCAAACATTCCTCGACTTTTATGCCCAACGGGGACATAAAATCTTGCCGAGTGCTTCATTAGTGCCCGAAGATCCGACTGTATTGCTGACGATCGCCGGAATGCTACAATTTAAGCCAATATTTCTCGGACAGCGCACCGCCGAATCTCCCCGCGCCACCACATCCCAAAAGTGTATCCGCACCAATGACATCGAAAATGTCGGCCGCACCGCCCGTCACCACACATTTTTCGAGATGTTGGGTAACTTCAGCTTTGGGGATTACTTCAAAAGACAAGCCATTGCTTGGGCTTGGGAACTTTCCACCGAAGTCTTCGGTTTAAGTGCCGAAAACTTAGTGGTTAGCGTCTTCCGAGAAGATGACGAAGCCTTTGCCATTTGGCGCGACGAAATTGGCATTCCGGGCGATCGAATTCAACGCATGGGAGAAGCCGACAATTTCTGGCAATCCGGCCCCACAGGCCCCTGCGGCCCCTGTTCGGAAATTTACTATGATTTCCATCCAGAAAGAGGTGACAATATTGACCTAGAAGATGATACCAGATTTATCGAATTTTATAACCTGGTATTCATGCAGTACAATAAAGATGCAGAGGGCAATTTAACACCGCTGCAAAATCAAAATATTGATACGGGCATGGGATTGGAACGGATGGCGCAAATCCTCCAGAAAGTCCCCAATAATTACGAAACAGATTTGATTTTTCCGATCCTGCAATCTGCTGCGGAAATTGCCGGGATTGAGTATGCTAATAGCGATGAAAAAACTAAGGTGTCGCTAAAGGTAATTGGCGACCACATTCGGGCTGTGGTACACATGATTGCCGATGAAATTCGGGCATCGAATGTGGGGCGAGGTTACATTGTGCGTAGGTTGATTCGGCGGGTGGTGCGCCACGGGCGGCTGATTGGAATTGCCGAGGAATTTACGGTACGGGTGGCCGAAAGTGCGATCGCCCTTTCGGAAGCTGCTTATCCCAACGTGCGATCGCGGGAAGCTGCAATTAAAGCAGAATTGGCAAGGGAAGAAGCTCAGTTTCTCAAGACTTTGGAACGGGGAGAGAAACTGTTATCAGAAATTCTCGATCGCACAAAACAGCAAGCAACCCCACAAATTAGTGGCCAAGATGCTTTTACCCTCTATGATACCTACGGTTTTCCCTTAGAATTGACCCAAGAAGTTGCCGAAGAACAGGGAATTACTGTCGATTTAGACGGTTTTGAAGCAGCGATGAAGAAACAGCAAACTCGTGCTAAAGATGCTCATCAAACTATTGATTTGACCGTGCAAGGTTCTTTAGATAAATTGGCTGAAACCATCCAGGGAACCGAGTTTGTTGGTTATGGGGTATTGTCGAGTTTAGCCAAGGTAGAAGTGATCTTAGTTGAAGGCAAATCAGTGACAGAAGCAGCGGCTGGGACTGAGGTGCAAATTGTCTTGAATCGCACTCCCTTTTATGCTGAATCAGGGGGGCAAATTGGGGATAAGGGTTATTTTAAAAGCGGAGGTGCAGAAGGGGAAAATCCAGAGAGTTTGTTGGTGAGGGTTGATGATGTGAAGAAGGAGTCGGATTTCTTCGTCCATTTCGGGATTGTGGAACGGGGAACCCTGAGAGTTGATGATAGTGTGACTGCAAAAATTGACAATGGCGGGCGTCGCCGAGTTCAGGCTAATCACACAGCAACTCACTTATTGCAAGCAGCTTTGCGGCAAATTGTGGATGATTCTATTTCCCAAGCTGGTTCTCTAGTAACCTTTGACAGATTGCGATTTGATTTCAATTCTCCACGGGCGGTGACTGCGGCAGAGTTGGAGCAAATTGAGGATACAATTAATAGTTGGATTGCAGAGGCCCATGTTGCTGAAATTGCGGAAATGCCGATCGCCCAAGCGAGAGAAAAAGGCGCTACCGCCATGTTTGGTGAGAAGTACGGCGACGTGGTGCGGGTAATCGACTTCCCCGGTGTTTCGATGGAATTGTGCGGTGGTACTCACGTCAGCAATACGGCAGAAATTGGGTTGTTCAAGGTAGTTTCCGAAGCGGGGGTAGCAGCGGGAATTCGTAGGATAGAGGCGGTTTCGGGCCAAGCTGTGTTGGACTATTTGAATGTGCGGGATAAGGTGGTGCGCGATTTGGGCGATCGATTTAAGGCGAAACCGGAAGAATTGCCAAATCGAATCACCAATTTGCAGAACGAATTGAAGGATAGTCAGAAACAATTGGCTGCTTTGAAGTCGGAATTGGCGATCGCAAAATCCGACCAATTGCTAGCACAAGCTGAGTCGATTGGGGAGTTCAAAATCATTGTCGCCCAATTGGGAGATGTGGATACAGAAGCATTGAAGACTGCGGCAGAAAGGTTACAGCAAAAATTAGGAAATAGTGCTGTAATTTTGGCATCTATTCCTGAACCAGATAAGGTGAGTTTGGTAGCAGCTTTTAGTCCTGAAGTCAATAAAAAAGGATTGCAAGCTGGCAAGTTTATTGGGGGAATTGCTCAACTTTGTGGCGGAAAAGGTGGCGGGCGACCAAATTTAGCCCAGGCTGGAGGGCGCGATGCAAGTAAGTTGCAGGAGGCGTTGAAAAGTGCTCGGAATTTGTTGATTGAAGGGTTGGGGTAATCACATCAATTCCGGTTACAACGATATAATTCCATAATTCCGGTAGGGGCGGGTTCCACCAACCATAATTGCCTGAAACAAACAATCTCGAAAACCCGCCCAACCCAACAAACAATCGAAATGTACGTTAGGGGCGGGGGCGGGTTTTTATAGATGGTTGGCTATGGTTATATATGGTTGGTGAACCCGCCCCTACAATTTTTTGAGGGACTTATTCTTCCCCAGAAAAACCCAAACCATTCCCCAGAAATATTGCTTCGATCACATTTCCATTCCCAACATTATTTTCAACAATCGGTAGCGGAAATCTTGATAATATCTGCTGGCTAATTTCTCTGGCAAGATTTCCCAATTCCCCGTCACGAATTGTACTCAATAACAGTAGCCGCTGCGCTAATTCCTGAAGCGATTCAACTGGATCTGTAACTGGGACATCCTCGTGTTCGCTATCGAGTAATCTAATCGCAAATCGGCGCAACCAAGCAGCTAATTCCGGATCTTTCAGGCGTTTGGCGATCAGAAATCCGGCGACATCTCCTCTACTCCAGCCTTGATTGACTCCTTCGAGAAGTTCCATGAATTTCGCTTCGTATTCGGTGTCTGTCAGCGGTGGTGGAACTGGTTTTTGTTGGGTTGGTTGATTGGGTTTGGTTTGGAACAGTTTCTCTATTAGTTGTTTGAGGAATTGCCAAATTTTGTCTAGCATTTGAGTTGGGCTTATTGATCTACTTTAAAAGTGGATAATATAGTTCTCCGATTGAGTTGATGAAACCTGCCCGATCGCCTGCGAGGTTCCCGGTGCCCATAAATACGTCTACTCTACCGGCACCTTTGATTGCACCGCCTGTATCTTGGTCTAAAACATACCGATTCACGGCGTTTTGTTCGAGTTTTCCGGCGGCATTTGGGTAGGGAAGTTTGGTGCTAATTAATGCTAGGGCTCCGGGTGGCATTAAGGATTTGTCGGTGGCGATCGACCTTTCGGCAGTTACGGGCACTCCAATGCTTCCTGTGGCTGGAATTCCGTTGGTGTTTCGGAAGAATACAAAGCTTTGATTTCTTGGCAAATATTTGTTCATCTCTGCGGGAGAATTGGCGAAATATTCGGTTAGTTTTGGCAGGTTTAACTGTTCTAATGTTAACTTGCCGTCTTTAACTAATTCTCGTCCAACTCCTGTATAATTATGAGTTGTTTTGCCAGCAAAACCGACTGTCATCACACCGCCATCTGTTAGCTGTAATTTCGCAGAACCTTGGACGTGAATGAGAAATGCTTGGAAGCGATCGCGCAACCAAACTAATTCTAATCCGCGCAATAGTCCTTTGCTTGCTTGCAAAGCATCTGCGCCTTCTAATTCCAATCTGGTTGGGTGAGGTTTTGCCCAAGATCCCATGTTCGGCGGCACGCGATAGAGGGGATAGCGGTATTCGGCCGTGGGGGTTCTAGATGCTGTGTAAGTCGGCTCAAAATAGCCGGTAAATGCTACTGTTCCTTTGCTGTCTTTGCCTATGGATTTGTAAAATACAAACTCTTGCTTGACAGATTGTTGTAGTTGTGCTGGTGTGGTTGAGTTGATGACTAATTGGCGAAAGCGATCGAGGGAACGACGGACGCGATCGCGCGT
Source organism: Oscillatoriales bacterium (assembly GCA_043718495.1). Taxonomy (GTDB): domain Bacteria; phylum Cyanobacteriota; class Cyanobacteriia; order Cyanobacteriales; family Microcoleaceae; genus Microcoleus. Next base: position 4,404 of record JAYSVM010000134.1, read on the forward strand.
AATGCCTGCTACTTGATAGCGTTGGTAAGCATTAGCGGCGGCGTTGGTATTGAGATAACCAAGGCTGTAGTCGATCGACTTTAACAACAATGCTTTGTCTCCCGGTTGACCATTTTCGCCCCAGATTTGAGCGTCAAAGGCGATCGATTCCGATTCACTAGCTGATAACTGAGTCAAACTCATGGGTTGTAGCGGAGGAACTGCAACCACGGGCACTGAAAATGCGATCACCAAAACACAAAAGGCGATCGTCAATAGCTGATAGCGAAAAATCTTGCCCCGCATCCAATTTCCCATTTCCAATTTTTGATATCCGTTATTCATCGAATCTTTCAACACTAGAACTAAAGATCGGTTCTACGCGAATTGCCTCAACACTGGTAGGACGAACCACCATATATTCACCTTGAATATTTTTGATTGGGACATTGAGGAATTCTGACGATTCTTGTTTGGGAACCAAGGTTTTGCTATACCACAGTTGAAAATCTTGCAGCGTTGCAAAACGGATTTCTTCACGGTGGCCACCGCTTAGCAGCAGGTGGACGGAATATTCGCTGGGAGTTCTGGCCATACTTGTATTTTAGATTTTAGATTTTAAGCTTTTAGAACAATACTCTATTTTACTAGACATCTGGCATCAGTAATTTTTTAATTCAAAATCAATTGATGAGCCTTCTCATCGGCCGCCAGAAGGGAAAAGCTTAGGAATTGCCATGGTTTCACAGGTTTGCAGTAGCGTAGCGCCCTATCCGGGCTACAAAATCTCAAAAAAGACACAAATAATGTATATTACAACACGATTTAGCCGCAGGACTTAAAATAGTCTGGATTTACCGATCGACAGCACCCTTTTTCAATCAATATTTCCCTCTCTTGTGGAGATGTCTGTCAGCCAGAGTCGGGATCGTTCCCATTTCAAGATGCTGACAATGGTGCACAATTTCAAATTAACATCAAATCTGGCACTATTTTAAGTAAGCTTTTGGTGGAACAGGTCAAAAAGCCTGTTTCTAACACTGGTGCAGAATGTCTAGTTTATCATCAATCTTGTCCAACTACCAATTACGAACCTATGCCTCGTCGCCAAGACTTAAAAAAAATTCTGCTAATTGGTTCCGGCCCAATTGTGATCGGCCAAGCGTGCGAGTTCGACTATTCGGGGACGCAAGCTTGCAAAGCTTTGCGAGAAGAAGGTTATGAAGTAGTGCTGGTGAATTCCAACCCAGCAACCATTATGACCGATCCAGAAACAGCCGATCGCATCTACATCGAACCTCTAACGCCAGCCATCCTCGAACAAATCATCGCCAAAGAAAGACCTCAAGCAATTTTACCGACAATGGGCGGTCAAACGGCGCTAAATTTAGCCGTTGCATTAGCTAAAAATGGCGTTTTGGACAAATACAAAGTTGAGTTGATTGGCGCTAAGTTGCCCGCAATTGAAATGGCAGAAGACCGACTGCTATTTAAAGAAGCGATGGCGCGAATTGGAGTCGCTGTTTGCCCTTCTGGAATTGCCAATAATCTCGATGAAGCCAAAGCAATTGGTCACCAAATTGGTAGTTATCCATTAATTATTCGTCCTGCTTTCACAATGGGCGGCACTGGTGGTGGCATTTCTTACAATCAAGAAGAGTTTGAAGAAATGGCCCAAGGCGGCGTTGATGCTAGTCCGGTGTCGCAAATTCTGATCGAACAATCTTTGATTGGTTGGAAAGAGTACGAATTGGAAGTGATGCGAGATTTAGCAGATAATGTAGTGATTATTTGTTCGATCGAGAATCTGGATCCGATGGGTGTTCACACCGGGGATTCGATCACAGTCGCGCCAGCCCAAACCCTCACAGACAAAGAATATCAGCGGCTGCGGGATGCCTCGATTAAAATCATTCGCGAAATCGGAGTTGAAACTGGCGGTTCTAACATTCAATTTGCGGTGAATCCGGTAAACGGAGATTTCATCGTCATTGAAATGAACCCCCGCGTTTCCCGTTCCTCCGCTTTGGCCTCAAAAGCAACAGGATTTCCGATCGCAAAAATGGCCGCAAAATTAGCAGTAGGCTACACGCTGGACGAAATTTCTAACGATATTACCAAGAAAACTCCTGCTTGTTTTGAACCCACAATTGACTATGTGGTGACGAAGATTCCCCGATTTGCCTTTGAAAAGTTCCCCGGTTCTGAACCGACTCTGACAACGCAAATGAAGTCAGTAGGAGAGGTAATGGCGATCGGTCGCAGCTTCAATGAATCTTTCCAAAAAGCCCTGCGAGGATTGGAAACAGGCCGCGCAGGTTTCGGTTGCGACAAACCAGAAAAATTGCCAAGCTTGGAACAAATTCGTGCCGGATTGCGAACACCAAATCCCGATCGCATTTTTACCGTTCGTCACGCGATGATGATGGGAATGTCGGTGGAAGAAATCTTCGAGCTCACAGCAATTGACCCTTGGTTTTTGGACAAAATGCAAGAATTGCTGGAAACTGAGAAGTTCCTGAAGCGGACGCAGCTCAAACAGTTGACAAAAGAGACAATGTTTGCTGTCAAGCAGTTAGGATTTAGCGATCGGCAAATTGCTTATGCCACCAAAACATCGGAAGATGAAGTTCGCGCTTACCGCAAACAGTTAGGTGTAATACCGATTTATAAAACAGTTGATACCTGTGCCGCTGAGTTTGAAGCGCTGACACCTTACTACTATTCTACCTACGAATTGGGAGCAGCAATTTGGGAATTAGGCGATGAAGAAAAGAAGATTTTGCCAGTAGCTCAAAGTCTCGCACCGGAGTCGGAAGTTTTGCCTTCTACTAAGCGAAAGGTGATGATTTTAGGCGGTGGGCCGAACCGGATCGGACAAGGAATTGAGTTTGATTACTGTTGTTGTCACGCTTCCTATTCTCTCGGAGAAGATGGGTTTGAGACAATCATGGTCAACTCGAACCCAGAGACGGTTTCAACAGATTACGATACGAGCGATCGCCTCTATTTTGAACCGTTAACTAAAGAGGATGTTCTCAACATTATCGAAGCGGAAAATCCAGAGGGAGTAATTATTCAATTTGGCGGACAAACCCCGTTGAAATTAGCGATTCCTTTACAAAAAGCTCTCGAAAATCATCCAGATGTCCAAACAAAAATCTGGGGAACTTCGCCGGATTCAATTGATTCTGCTGAAGACAGAGAAAGGTTTGAAAAGATTCTGCGGGTTTTGAATATTCAGCAAGCTGCTAACGGTTTGGCGCGTAGTTTTGAGGATGCTTTAATCGTAGCTCAACGCATCGGTTATCCCGTAGTAGTACGTCCCAGTTACGTGTTAGGCGGGCGGGCAATGGAAATTGTTTATTCCGATACGGAATTGGAACGTTACATGACTTATGCGGTGCTGGTGGAACCGGAACATCCGATTTTAATTGACAAGTTCTTGGAGAATGCGATCGAGGTGGATGTAGATGCGATCGCAGATACTACCGGCAATGTCACTATCGGCGGCATTATGGAACACATTGAGGAAGCGGGAATTCACTCCGGCGACTCAGCTTGTTCTATCCCTTACCAAACACTTCCCGACGAAGCTGTGGCAACAATTCGCCGCCAGACAATCGAATTAGCAAAAGCCCTAAAAGTAATCGGGTTGATGAACATTCAATTTGCGGTTCAAGGAAAGGAAGTTTTCATTTTGGAAGCTAATCCGCGGGCTTCTCGAACAGTACCTTTTGTCTCAAAAGCCATCGGAGTTCCCCTCGCCAAAATCGCATCGCGGGTAATGTCTGGTCAAACTCTGGAAGCTTTGGGTTTTACTAAGGAGATTGTCCCAGTTCACGTTTCTGTGAAAGAGGCTGTGCTACCATTTGCCAAGTTCCCAGGGACTGATACTTTGTTGGGGCCAGAAATGCGATCGACTGGCGAAGTCATGGGGATTGACACGGATTTTGGTAAGGCATTTGCGAAGGCTCAATTGGGTGCAGGACAGGTGATGCCATTGTCGGGGACTGTTTTGGTCTCCATGCGCGATCGGGATAAACTAGCAGTTGTACCCGTTGTCAAGGAATTCTTGGAATTGGGTTTCAAAGTAGTAGCAACTCATGGTACTCGCAAAGTTTTGCGAGAGCAAGGTTTAGATGTAGAGTTGGTCTTGAAACTCCATGAAGGGCGGCCGAATTTGTTGGATTCGATCAAGAATGAGAAAATTCAACTAATTATTACTACGCCTTCGGGTGAAGAGTCTCGCGCTGATGGTATCTTTATCCGCCGCACTGCTTTGACTTACAAAATCCCGATTATTACTACTATTGCTGGTGCGAAGGCGACGGCGGCGGGAATTCGCTCCCTCAAATCTCACCCGATGGAAGTAAAAGCACTTCAGGATTATTAAATCCCACAAAGTAGAGGACACGGCAGTGCCGATTGGAGGACACGGCAGTTAACTGGTTCCCAGGCTCTGCCTGGGAACCGATGTAACTGGTTCCCAGGCTCTGCCTGGGAACCGATGTCCAGAGGCTCTGCCTCGCTTGCAGTTCCGAGCAACAAAATGGGAGGCAGAGCCTCCGGATCTGCGTTCCCAGGCAGAGCCTGGGAACGAGTAGATTTGATTGTGGGGTGGGCATCTTGCCCGCCCATCAAAGGCTTATTCCAAACTTTTAATCTCCGATTCCTGATATTTTTCGAGAATGCCACTATCCATCATCAATTTTGGCCAAACCAACAAGAAAAATCCCATCCAAGCTAATAACGGTATGGCAACTAATACTGTAATCCAAACAGTTTTTAATAACAACCAACTAGCGCTAATCAAGCTAATACCAGTTAACAGAATCGACCAAGGCTGACACCACCAAGGTTTGTAGTTCCAAGGACTAATCGGTTTTTGTTCGGAAATAGATTTCATATTTTTAGTAATTTTTCATATATAATAACAGAGTTAGCTCCATTAACCTAATTTAAACATTCATCACCTGTTCGGCTGTCAGCGTCAATTCTGGAAAAGTCCGCGACACAATTCGTTCACTGCCCTTAAATGCAGTTGTTTGATAGTTACCATCTGCATCCAAAAGGTGGACAAAAATAGTTGGACTTTTCGGCTTCCCGATGAATTTTGAGCTAGCAATTCCCAAATAATCGACAACCCAATATTCGGAAATTTTGAGACGCTGATACTCATCCAATTTATGAATATAATCCACATTCCAATTCATTGATGTTACCTCCACTGCTAACTGAATTGGTTCCCGCATAGCAGCATAAGCAGAACGATCGGAATACCACAAATCGCGATCGATTACACTGACATCCGGTCTCCGCCCTTGTTCAATTCCAGCTTTACTTACAGTTCTGATAGCTGTTTTACTTGTTACTACATAATTTAAGCTCAGATTTTTGATTTGAGTGTGAAAAGAGTAACGGATGTAGTCAGCAACATCAATATGATTTCTGGTGGAAATTATTTCGACAATTTCTCCATTTACCAGTTCACAAAGTCCATCTTCGGGACATTCTACAAGGAATTGGTCAAAGGTTAATTTTTGTGTGAATGTTGCAATCATAAGATTTGTCCTTACTTTGCAGGAATACTATTAGTCTATACTAGCATAGCCAGGAATAAATCTGTTTTTTTGATTGCAGATCGGCTATTCTTCAATCAAAAATCAAAAATCGATTGACGCATCACAACCGCCAAGATGATTAGGACACTTCGACTACGCTCAGTGAGCATATGGACTTGGTGAATGCTATAAGTGGTAGAATGCGATCGCATAGCAATTACAGTTCCACAGGTCGCTAACTTGCTAAGCTAGAAAGTAGCACACCTCAAAATCAAGCCACTCCAAGGTTAATCGCGAACCATGAGACTAGACGAAGCCGTAGAATTTGCCGAAAATCCAGAACCGCGTTGTCCCTGCGTCCTCCTACTGGACACCTCCGGTTCGATGCAAGGTGCTCCCATAGATGCCTTGAATGAAGGGCTACAAACTTTTAGGGATGACCTGATTAAAGACGAATTGGCGAAAAAGCGAGTTGAAGTCGCGATTATTTCCTTTGATAATAATATCAAAGTTGTGCAGGATTTCGTGACTGCTGACCAGTTCGAGACTCCGCTGCTGAAAGCCCAGGGACAAACTCACATGGGTGGAGGTATTCAGCAAGCATTGGATTTGATCGCCGCCCGCAAATCGGAATACCGAAATAACGGGATTACTTATTATCGCCCGTGGGTATTTATGATTACTGATGGGGAACCTCAAGGCGAGTCGGATGATGTTGTGGAAATAGCATCACAGCGGATTAAAGAGGAAGAAACTAACAAGCGTGTTGCTTTTTTTGCAGTGGGTGTTGAAGGTGCTAATATCGCCCGTCTCGCGCAAATTGTGGAGCGCACTCCTGTAAAATTGAGAGGATTGGACTTTAGAGAGATGTTTATTTGGCTGTCAGCTAGTATGCAGCGGGTTTCTCACTCAAAAATTGATGAACAAGTTGCACTTCCGCCTCCGGGATGGGGAACGGTTTAGTTATCAGTCATTAGTCAGCAGTCATTAGTCATTAGCAATAAACTATATCGAAGTGACTCTAAAGCAATGAATGCAGACTAATAACAAATAACAAATAACTAATAACTAATAACTAATGACTAATGACTAATGACTCTGGACTATTTACTAATTGGCAAGTTGTAGCAGCATCGGTGATGGGGACAAGTCATTTCAAGCGATCGCAACCTTGTCAAGATGCCCATTGCTGGCGACTGTTGCCGAATGGTGTTTTGGTGGCGGCAGTTGCTGACGGTGCGGGCTCTGCAATCCTGGCAGAGGTAGGTGCTAAAATTGCTGTGGAAGCAGTTGTAGAAACGATTTGTGAACAACAAGAAATGTTGCCTGAAGATGACGCACAATGGCAAGTATTCTTGACAGCAGCACTCCAAGTCGCACGGGGGGCTGTGGAAACAGAGGCGGCAACGCGGGAAGTGCAGGTTAGAGATTTAGCTTGTACTTTGATTGCGGTGGTGGCGACACCAGACTTAATTGCAGTTGCTCAAATCGGTGATGGTGCGGCGGTGGCGGGTGATAGTCAAGAATGTGCGATCGCCCTGACTGTACCTCCTTGTGGTGAATATATCAATGAAACCATTTTTTTGATTTCGCCCAATGCCATAGAAACAGCCCAGTTTCATGTGCGACGGGAAAAAATGGCGCACTTAGCCGTGTTTTCTGATGGGTTGCAAATGCTAGCCCTGAAAATCCCGGAAGGCACACCCCACGGCCCGTTTTTCTCGCCTTTGTTTCGATTTTCTGCTCAAGTTCAAGATGAGTCTGATGCACAACAGCAGTTGGAGTCTTTTTTGCGATCGCCTCGTGTGTGCGATCGCACCGATGATGACTTAACATTATTATTGGCAAGTTGTTTGAGTTCGGAAGTAGCAGAAAACTGACAGTAGACATTTTGCAAAAATCAGTATTTATCTGCATTTATATCCGTTAAAAAATTCAGATTACTATTTTTGTTAAATGTCCCATTGTTTTAATTAACATTAAAAAATCAAGGATTATAAAACCATGATGACAACTCAAAAGATTAGTTCAAGAAACTTATTGCGTCAAACATTTGCAGCCATTGGCTCTTTGTATATACCACTTTTGATTATATCAAGTCCGACTTTAATACTAGGCTTAGCGGGCATTTTCTTGCGAACAAGTTCACTAAGTATCCCGTTTAATATTATACAGTTTCTCTGTTTAGCGCCTTTCTGTTCTGGAGCTTTAATTTTCTACATTTATCGTAGTTTGACAGGAAATAAAGTAACTGTTGAAGAATCTTTCAAGCAAGCAAATAGAAATATTTTAAAACTAATTTTAACTAATGTCTTGTACCTGTTATTGGTGATGGCAGGTCTCATTTTACTAATCATTCCAGGGTATTATGTGATTTTTCGCTTACCGTTCTCATTGTATGTAACTGCTATTAATGGTAGTTCAGCATTAGACAGTATTAAAAGCAGTTGGGAATTGACTAAAGGACGCTGGTGGTTGGTATTTCGAGTTGGTTTGTTAAGTGGTGTTGTTTTTATAGTTCCATTAACATTGATTGTTTTATTAATCGATCCGACAGCAGAATCATTAGCAGCCCAGGTTGCGAGTACAGTGCTGGGATTTTTGATCGGCCCATTGATGGGTCTTTATTTTGTTATTCTTTACCTCCGTTTGCGGGAAACGGTAGAAACTATTAAATAAACATAGGATTTACGCAAACGAAAAATGGTTAGGGTGTCTCGCAGTATCCAAAGCAGTTGATTTAAGTGTGAAACTTCCGCCAACTCTAGAGATATGAAAATTGTGGACGCTTCTATAATAAAATCGAGGTGTCAACAATTATAACTGAGTTTAAACAGTAGGTCGTCACTTGCAAGCACAAGAGATTAAGGAGCAACTCAAATCCCTAATTAGCGAAGCATATCCAATAGATCCGAGTTTGGCGAGAAGATTGGATGAAATCTATCGCTGGGTAAAGGATGTGAAGCCCGGTTCGCTAACGGCTAAGAAATTTGTGATGGCTTTTTTGCTACAGCTTGTTAGTGATTCTGAAGTTTGGTTGGCTGTCAAATCTCTACCTTCGGAGGCAGCACAACAAGCTGCATTTGAGTTAATGAGTTCTGCGGAAAGATATTGGTACAGCTATCTCTTTCCTAAATGGCTGAGTGAAACCGATCGCAAACTATATATCTGGAAAAAAAAATTAATGGCTGGGGATTTTTATCCTGCTGATGAGCAGATTCTCCAATCGCTGATCACTCAGATTCAGCAGCGGGAAGATACTTCATTTATACAACGCTATATAGCGGATCTATCAATGGCAACGGATTCCATAGTTAGCAGCCATGAACATCAGCCTTTGTGTATACAAATCACGAGTATTTCTGATGAGTTTTCTGAGGAAAAATATGAAAATTGGCAAAAAACTCTTCTGGAATGGGGGATTGACAGAGGATTATTTTTAAGTTATAATCCGAGTATTGAAAGTTCGGTAGATCGATTAGTTAACATGGCATTATATAACAGCGATAATTTGCAAGCTGGTAGATACTTGAAGTTTTCATAAAAGTCTAAATCCAAGAAACTCGGCGGTTGAAATTCGGCGGTTGAAACCGCTACTACACAAACGAAGTCCACCTCCGTGGACTAAGATTAAGAGTAAGAGATTAAGTATGGCTTGGCACTTCTGAAGCCGTAAGTAATTCTATAGCCCGATCGCAGTAACAACATTCTTAGTGATTGGGATGCCTTTAATTACTGAAACGATTAATTTTCTCGCATTTACCTTTTTTGCACTCTCCCACATAACTAAAGCTCTTCCTTCTTCCTTCTTCTTTCTTCCTTCTTCTTTCAAAAATGACAAAACAACCAACTTGGAGTCAAAGATTTGAATCGGCTTTGCACCCAGCAATCGTGCGATTCAATGCGAGTATTGGCTTTGATATTGAACTGATTGAGTACGACTTGTCTGGTTCCGTAGCTCATGCTAAAATGCTGGCGAAAACGGGGATTATTTCAAATGCAGAAGGTGAACAATTAGTCAATGGTTTGGAACAGATTCGTCGGGAATACCAACAAGGACTGTTTGTACCGGGGATTGATTCAGAAGATGTTCACTTTGCTGTAGAGAAGCGGCTGACGGAAATAGTCGGTGATGCAGGAAAAAAACTGCACACGGCCCGATCGCGCAACGATCAGGCAGGTACTGATACTCGTTTGTATTTGCGTGAAAAAATTGCCCAAATCCGCGAGCAATTACGCGAATTTCAAGGGGTTTTGTTGGATATTGCTGAGCCTAATGTGGAAACTTTGATTCCAGGTTATACGCACTTGCAACGGGCTCAACCAATTAGTTTGGCTCATTACCTGTTAGCTTATTTTGAAATGAGCGATCGCGACTGGGAACGTCTCGGCGATGTCAGCAAGCGGGTAAATATTTCGCCTCTGGGTTGTAGTGCGCTGGCGGGGACGACTTTTCCGATCGACCGTCACTATACTGCGGAACTATTGCATTTTGACAGAATTTATGCTAACAGCTTGGATGGAGTTAGCGATCGAGATTTTGCGATCGAATTTCTCGCAGCAGCTAGTCTAATCATGGTACACCTGAGCCGCTTGTCAGAAGAAATGATTCTGTGGTCGTCTCACGAATTTGGGTTTATTACGCTCAAAGATAGTTGCGCTACGGGTTCGAGCATTATGCCTCAGAAAAAAAATCCTGACGTGCCAGAATTGGTGCGGGGTAAGGCTGGGCGAGTTTTCGGTCACTTGCAGGCGATGCTGGTAGTGATGAAGGGACTGCCTTTGGCTTACAACAAAGATTTACAAGAAGATAAAGAAGCTTTGTTTGATGGTGTGAAAACTGTACAAGCTTGTTTGGAAGCAATGACGATTTTGCTGCGGGAAGGAATCGCGTTTCAAGTCGATCGTCTAGCCACCGCCGTCACAGAAGACTTTTCTAATGCTACAGACGTGGCAGACTACTTGGCCACTAAAGGCGTTCCCTTTCGGGAAGCTTATAACCTCGTGGGCAAAGTGGTCAAAACCTGCCTGTTGGGGGGCAAACTCCTCAAAGATTTGACACTTGAGGAGTGGAAAGAATTGCACCCAGCTTTTGAAACTGACATTTACGGCGCGATCGCACCTCAGCAAGTGGTAGCGGCTCGCAATAGTTACGGAGGTACCGGCTTTGATCAAGTGAGAAAATCACTGATTGCTGCGCGCGATCGACTCAGCGATTAATCTTCAGCGGCGGCCATATCTTTGTCTCTGCCCATGCCGCCGCCAGTCATGGCGCCCATGCCACCACCATTGCCTCCGTCAAATCGTCTTCTCTTGTTAGAGAACATATCTTGATTTCTGCGCTTGCGAAACTTGCGGGCGTATGCTTGATTTCGTTGTGCCTTCTCTTTCTTGAGATTACGGCGTTTAGCCATTCGGACCTCATCACTAATAAACAACAATAAAACGGCTGCTGTCAAAGCAGCCTCTAAGCCTTACTTCGGCTTTACCTGCGACCTGTCATCATAATTAATATTCCTGAATTCAGGAAATACATCTAACAGACAGCGTGACTTGTAAATCATAGCAGGCTGCGAGCAATTTTGTGCATCTGGCAGATTTTCTGGGGACGAATATTGTACTATATTTTTATCCTCGTGACAATACTCCAGGCTGTATCAAAGAAGCTTGCGGTTTTCGAGACATTTATTCAGATTACGAGTCGCAAAATATTGTAGTGCTTGGTGTTAGCACTGACAGCCCTCAATCTCATGCCAAATTTGCAGTCAAACATCAACTGCCTTTTCCTCTGTTGTGCGACGTGGATGCCAAAGTATCTACAGCCTACGGTTGCTATGGACTCAAAAAATTTATGGGCAAAGAGTTTCTGCGGATTAATCGGATGACTTTCGCGATCGCCCCTGATGGTAAGATAGACAAGATTTATCGCAAAGTTAAACCAGAATTTCATGCGATCAAAGTTCTAGCAGACTTGACAAATTTCTCGGCTTAATTAAAAGTTAAAAATTCAGACTTTTAAGCAGTTAGCTTGTCAGTCTAAATTTCCCACCCTCTTTCCCTAAAGCTTTTTAGTATGCGTCGATTGTGGCAAATTGTACAAACCGTCCTAGGACTAATATTTCGACATCCCATCACTGGTACTGGCATTATTCCCATACTACCTGATGGACGAATTGTGTTAATTCGCCGCCGGGACAATGGTTGCTGGGCACTGCCGGGGGGTATGGTAGATTGGGGCGAAAATATTACCACAACAGTGCAACGGGAATTGGCCGAAGAAACAGGACTGGAACTGGTAAAAATCCGCCGTTTAGTGGGAGTATACTCTGAGCCCGATCGCGATCCTCGACTTCATTCGATTTGTATTGTTGTGGCAGCAGAGGTGCAGGGAACGATACAAATTCAGGATACACTCGAAATCAGCGAAGTGAAAGCTTTTTTGCCAACATCACTGCCGGAGGGCGAGTTCAGCCATGATAGCGACAAACATTTGCAAGACTATTTTCAAGGTCTCACAATTGTCAATTAAAATGAGGTGCATCTAGATTTTTGTCAAATTTTGAATAAATTTTTAATGTTTCCTATTTAACTTAAAACCGTTCTTTCTATAAGAAAAACAATTAACCGGATGTACTCACAGCTACGAAATTCTCGCGTCAAACTTTCTTTAGGGCACATATTCTGGCACGAAGTCGGCTTGGGCCCAAACTTGGTATTTTTACATGGTTCTTGGGATAGTAGCAATCAGTGGCTGAGGACGATCGAGTATTTATGTCCCGACTACCACTGTTTCGCACCAGATTTATTGGGATTTGGCGATTCTGAACGCCCTAAGATGAATTATTCGATCGACCTCGAAGTAGAATGTCTCGCCCAATACCTCGATACGTTGAATCTGCGACAGGTTTATTTAATTGGTCACTCTTTGGGCGGCTGGGTGGCTACTAGCTACGCGCTCAAATATCCCGATCGCGTGCAGGGTTTGGTCTTGTTAGCCCCAGAAGGGGTGAATACAAGCCTACGCGGACGTTGGCAGACAGCCCAGTGGCTGGCGGCTCAACCCCCTGTGGCTTATTGGTTCTTGCGATCGATTTATCCCATGGCTAAGTGGTTCGGGAGACAAACAAAGATTGATGAACTGCTAATGTTCAGAAACCAGTTAATCGATTCTCCGGTTGCCATGAAACTACTGTTTGGGCGGCGGGAAGCAGAAATTAAGGCGGAGTTGCTTGATGCAAAGTTGCCTGAATTGAAAACTCCTTTGTTGCTGTTGCAGCACTCTCAAGATCAGGCTGATGCTTCGTCGTCTCTCTGTCAGTCTTATGCTGCTCTGGCTGCTAATGGTGAGATCCAATTTATAAACTCCGGGGGCAACAATTTGCCCTTGGAATCGCCGGATCTTGTGGCTAAATATATCGGGGAATTTGCCAAGTAAATGGGAATTGGGCATCGATAACCGTCTATCTCTCCCTGTCCGACTTTTTCTCCTCTCTTCCTACCCAACCTACACTATCTACATTTTACCTGTGAGAGGTATTACCCTTTATTGATTAGCCAACAGTCTTTTGATATCAAAACTCAACACTATTTTTTATTCCCCAAAAAATGGCTTCTGGGGTTGTAATTACCGCTGCCGCTGTGTCGGGAAAGGTTGAGGCGAGATATGTTAATAACAAAGTATGATCGCCACCTGTGACAGCTATCTTGCTATTAGGAAACAACCTCAGCCAATCTTGAATAAAATCATTGACCGCTGCTACAACTCCGTGCACAACTCCACTTGTAATGGCCGTCTCAGTATCCTTTACCCAGCGCTGGGGCAGATTATATGGTAAAGTAACTATAGGTAAACCAGCAGTTTTCTCTCCTAAAGATGACAATTGCAACCCTAAACCCGGTAAGATAGCGCCCCCAACTAAACGTCTATTGACATCGGCTCCTGTAAATGTTAAAGCTGTACCAGCATCGATAACTAAAACTGGCCAACCCAACTGGATACCAGCACCCAACAAAGTCAGAGCTCTATCAATTCCCAGGGTCGGATAGAGTCCCCCGATCGGTAACTGGTCTAAAGTAATAATTCGCACATCAGGGTAACTCTGCCAAAGTGCGGTTTGATCTGGCACGACTGAAGCCAAAACTAGAGGTAATATAACCAACTGATTTGTACCAGGATCCGCAAATTTGGGATTAGTAGCCAGAGAAAGCAGCTTTTGAGCATATTTTTGCTCAATTTTTTGCTCTATGGGGCCGATCGCAGTCTGCACTAGAAATTTTGTCCTTTCATCCTCAGATAGCTGGAAAAGAGCATCAACACTCAAATGCTTTGTATCCCATGTTTCCTGAAGAGTCTGGCCATTAAATAATGCCCAGTGCAAATGCGAATTTCCGATCGCCAAAGCTATTCCAATCTCAGTTTTACTATTTAACCGAGATTTAGAACTGGTGGATGTTTCCTGCGGCGGGTTTTCAACGTTGGGATTTTCCATATTGATTAACAGAGTAGGCGTAAACAAGGATTCAGTTCAAGTTACTACGGATTGTTGATTTGATAATTGTAAATATATATAAATCGATAAGTAGCAAAGCTATAGCTGTATCCTTTATAATATTTTTAAGTTAAACAGTCACGGTAAGTTTGCTAAGGCTGTTAGCGGGGTAGGCATAGGTATAACAGACCAGAATAGATTCAAATTATTCAACACCGCTCAACAAATATGTCTTTAAACATACATCAAAAAACCCAAAATTTTCCGAGATCAAATTCCAGTTTTTCCGAAGCAGAAAACTGGGTACACCAGCAATGCCTCTTGCTGCCAGAAATATCCGAAGCAGAAAACTGGGTACACCAGCAATGCCTCTTGTTGCCAGAAATAGATGAACAAAAAACCTTAATTATGCAAATGCAGCGACAAGTTCAGCTATCAAATTTAGTTAACCAAATTAATAGCGAAATTCGGAGCACTCTCGACATAGAACAAATTTTGACATCGGCGTGCCGACTGTTGGGCCAAGCACTAAATTGCAGCCGATCGAGTATTTTAGTCAAAGAGTCAAATACAGACAAGACTTTGAACACACGGGGAGAGTATAACGCGGGAGACTACCCGATGCAGTTAGGCATGAAAGTACCGATTGCTGGTAATCCCCACTTGGAAGCTGTCGTGTCTCAACAAGAGTCCCTAGCAGTGACTAAGTTTATAGATTTTCCAGGATTGAACTCACAAGATCAGCAAATGGCCATAGATTTGGAAATTAAGTCAATGCTGGCAGTAGCTACTCGCTATCAAGGCGAAGTGAATGGAGTAATTGGGCTGCACCAGTGCGATCGCGAGCGGGAATGGACTGATTGGGAACGGCAGTTGTTAGAAGGGGTGGCTTCGCAATTGGCGATCGCACTCAACCAAGCTAAATTGTACAGCCAAACCCGTCGCCAAGCTGAACAGGAATCACTGCTGCGTCTAATCGGCAACCAAATTCGTAGTACCCTCGATCTAGGAACTATTCTGCAAACAGCAGTCAGGGAAGTCCGTCAACTTTTGCAGTGCGATCGGGTAATTATCTATCAATTTCAAGATAACTGGCAGGGAAAAGTTGTAGTTGAAAATATGACTGTTCCCTGGCCCTCAATTTTAGGAGATATGGGGGCAGACAAGTGTTTTAAAGGGGATTACGCAGATTTATATCAACAAGGACGAGTCAGAGCAATCAATGATATTTTTAATGCTGGTTTAGAGCCTTGTCATGTAGACTTTTTAGACAGTTTACAGGTAAAAGCTAATCTGATTGTACCGATCGTTACATCGACAACAGAAGAAAATTCCCTTGACACAGTTGTCAGCTATAATTCTGACTTTCGTGGTAAACTATGGGGTTTGCTGATTGCTCACGAGTGTGGCGATATGCGAAACTGGGAGCAACAAGAAACAGAGTTACTATCCCAGATAGCTGACCAAATGGCGATCGCCATTCAGCAAGCCGAACTCTACAGCCAAGTCCAAGATGCTGCCGTCAAATCTCAAGCTCAAACCAAGCAATTGCAGGCTACATTACAAGAATTGCGATCGACTCAACAGCAACTAATTCAAAGCGAAAAAATGTCGGGTTTGGGGCAAATGGTGGCAGGAATTGCTCACGAAATTAACAATGCTAATAATTTCATCCACGCTAATTTGTTTCACACTCAAGAATATATAAAAACATTTACAGAAGCCATTGACTTATGTCGCAAAGCTTGCCCAGGAACCATCGACAAAATTACCGAAGAACTAGAGCTAGACTACATTCGAGAAGACTTTCCTCCCTTGCTCCATTCAATGCGAGAAGGCAGTAGTCGGATTCGCTCGATTGTGACAACGCTGCGAAGTTTTTCTCGCTTAGATAACTCCGAATTCAAAACTGTAGACTTAAATGAAGGTTTAGAAAGTAGTTTATTTATGCTACAAAACAAGTTGAAATCAAAGATTAAAATAGAGAAACAATACGGACATTTGCCCCTAGTTCAATGTCATGCAGGTCAAATCAATCAAGTATTTTATAACTTGATTGATAATGCCCTAGATGCTATCAATGAAACTGAAAAACCAGGGGAATTAACCATTAGTACATTTACTAGAGAACCAGGATGGGTAACTATTTCTATTCGCGACACTGGGAAAGGCATTTCTGCGGAAACTCAAGACAAGATTTTCGATCCATTTTTTACTACTAAACCCGTAGGAAGTGGCACTGGTTTGGGACTTTCGGTGTGCTATCAAGTGATTGTTCAAGCTCACGGTGGTCGGATTCAGTGTGTCAGCAAGGTTGATGAAGGAACTGAGTTGATTGTGGAGTTACCGATCGCCAATCAGAGGAGTTGAATTTATTAGAGGATGTTTTAAAATGGCCTTGATATCAATTCCGGTTGCACTCAGACATGATAGAGAAGACGGCAATGCCGTGTTTCAGTGACCTTGAAACTGTTTAACTACTAGCGACAGGGCAGGGGACTAGCGTCGCATCCACAGGGTGTCGTGACCCAAATAACGTAGACCTCGAAAGTCTTAGGCTGGTCAGAATGGCTTACTTGATTTCTCTTGCAAGCCCAATCTCTTTAGAGTTGGGTTCCTGACCAAATCTCAAATCGATTCGATCGACATAACTTTTGCGATACTTAACAGAGTGATAGGAAATTTGATAAAATTTTACAAAAAAAACGTGCAAGAATGTAAGTAATAAGGTATGAGTCACTGACAAGGAGGCACGTTATGGTAGCGCTGACTGAACGAATCCAACGCAGATTGACGGTGGAAAAGGTCGAAATTGCCACTGACACAACGGCAATTCGCTGCTTGGACTGGGATCGAGACCGCTTTGACATTGAGTTCGGACTCAAAAACGGTACAACTTATAACTCATTCATCATTCGTGGCGAAAAAACAGCCCTCGTCGATACCTCTCACGAGAAGTTTCGCCAACAATACATGGACTGTCTGACGGGCGAAATCGACCCGAAGCAGATTGACTATCTAATTATCAGCCATACCGAACCCGACCACAGCGGTTTGGTGAAGGATGTGCTGGCGCTGGCACCTCAAGCGATTGTTGTTGGCGCAAAAGTAGCAATTCAATTTTTAGAAAATCTGATACACCAGCCATTTGAGCGATTGGTAGTCAAAAATGGTGACAAGCTAGATTTAGGAAACGGCCACATTGTCGAATTCGTGTCTGCACCGAATTTGCACTGGCCTGATACTATTTTCAGCTATGACAGCAAAACTCAAGTGCTGTTTACCTGCGATGCTTTTGGGATGCACTACTGTACCGACAGCACCTACGATGATGATTTAGCAGCGGTTGAGGAAGATTACCACTTTTATTATGAGTGCTTGATGGCTCCGAATGCCCGATCGGTCCTGAGTGCAATGAAACGCATGGCAGAATTGGGAGAAATCAGTACAGTTGCGACAGGCCACGGCCCTTTGCTACGATACAACGTGGTGGAACTCACCGGGCGCTACAAAAAGTGGAGTCAAGCGCAAACCAAGGCAGAAACTACGGTAGCAGTATTTTACACTTCCGACTACGGTTTTAGCGATCGACTCAGTCAGGCGATCGCCCACGGAATCACCAAAACTGGTGTCGCCGTAGAAATGATGGATTTGAAAATCGCCGACTTACAAGAAGTGCGGGAACTTGTAGGTACAGCCGCTGGTATCGTAATTTGTTCACCACCAAGTAACGGCGCTGCTGCGGTGAATGCCGAAGCCGCCATCAACACAATTTTAGTAGCAGCAAACAACAAACAATCCTTCGGCTTGTGCGAATCCGGTGGCGGCGATGATTCATCAGTTTACCCACTGCGAAACAAGTTCAAAGAGTTGGGTTTGAAAGAGATATTTCCCAACATTTTAATTAAAGAAACGCCGACAGACACAATTTATCAACTCTGCGACGAAGCTGGTACAGACTTGGGACAATGGCTGACACGAGACAAAGCTGTCAAACAGATGAAAGCTTTGGATAGTGATGTCGATAAAGCCTTGGGAAGACTCAGTGGCGGACTGTACATCATTACCGCTCAAAAAGGTGAAGTTAGCAGTGCGATGCTAGCTTCTTGGGTAACACAAGCCAGCTTTAAACCACTAGGTTTAACAATTGCAGTTGCGAAAGATAGGGCAATTGAATCGATGATGCACGCGGGAGACAAATTTGTTCTAAACGTGCTCGAAGAAGGCAATTATCAAACCTTGATGAGGCATTTTTTAAAGCGTTTTCAACCAGGTGCTGATCGATTTGCTGGAGTCAAAACTCAACCGGGTAGTAATGGTTCTCCCATTTTGACAGATGCTTTGGCGTACATGGAATGCGAAGTAGTAAGTCGGATGGAACTTTCGGATCATCATGTCGTATATGCGACGGTAGATAGCGGCCGCGTATCCAATCCCGATGCACTCCCCGCAGTTCACCATCGCAAAGTCGGCAATCACTATTAACGAAGGAAGAAGGAAGAAGGAAGAAGGAAGAAGGAAGAAGGAAGACACGGATTTTGACTTCGATCTTTTCCTATCCCTTTTTCTAAACTTCTTCTCTCTTTTCTGATCTTCCTTCGCTACCTTCGCGGTTCGTTAAAAAAAATCTAGTTAGCAGACAGCGAATAGTCGAAAACTACTTTGTAAAAAATTCCAGCATTTATTAAAGTACAATTAAGAGCGATCGGTGCAATTAATGACTAACACTCTAACTTCCATGTCCGTATCTAATGTTAAACCCCGCGACGTGCAATATTTCCAAATTGCCACAGATACGGTCGCAGTGCGATCGCGAACTTGGGATAGACTCAAATTTGAAGTAGAATATTCCCTGCAAAAGGGGACAACTGCAAATAGCTATATTATTCGAGCTGACAAAACTGCTTTGTTAGACCCGCCTGGGGAATCTTTCACTCAAAACTATCTGGATTGTTTACAGAAACGGGTGGATTTAAAAAAGTTAGATTATGTGATTTTGGGCCATTTTAATGCTAACAGGTCAATCACAATTAAAGCTCTGTTAGAATTGTATCCTGAAGTAGAATTTGTTTGTACAAATCCAGCAGCTATCGGTCTGCGGGCTGCTTTTCCAGACCAAGAATTGAATATTCTGATCGTTCGAGGAGAAGAAAGACTCAATTTAGGAAAAGGTCACGAATTAAGATTCATCGCTACTCCTACTCCCCGCTGGCCGGATGAGCTTTGCACTTACGATTCACAGACTCGAATCGTGTTTACTGATAAATTTTTTGGAGCTCATGTTTGCGGCGACCAAGTGTTTGATGAAGGGTGGAGTGTTTACAGCGAAGATAGACGCTATTATTATGATTCTCTGCACGCTTCCCAGGCAAAACAAGTGCTGACTGCAATGGATAAATTAGCCAATTTGTCAACGGCTTTTTATGCTCCTGGTCATGGCCCGATCGTCCGTTATGGCTTGCATGAACTGAGCAATTTGTATCGGGAATGGAGTCAACAACAAAATTCAAAAGACTTGACAGTTGCGTTGCTTTATGCTTCTGCTTATGGTAATACTGCTACTTTAGCTCAGGCGATCGCGAAAGGAATCACGAAAGCAGGTGTTGCGGTGGAAACGATCAATTGCGAATTTGTTGAACCGGGAGAGATTCAAGAGGCGATCGAGAAATGTGCGGGATTTATCATCGGGACTCCCACTTTAGCGGGACACGCACCGACTCAGATTCAAACGGCTTTGGGAATTGTGTTATCGACAGCAACCAAGAGTAAGCTGGCTGGGGTTTTCGGTTCCTTTGGCTGGAGTGGTGAGGCGATCGATTTAGTAGAAAGTAAGCTGAAAGATGCTGGCTATCGCATCGGATTTGAACCGATTCGAGCGAAGTTCAAGCCGACTGCTGCGACGATTCACGAGTGCAAAGAGGCGGGAACGGATTTTGCTCAAGCTTTGATTCGATCGCAAAAATTGCGCGCCCCAAAACCGACTTTGACTGGTGGGAGCGATCGCACAGAACAAGCAGTAGGAAGACTGGTTGGTTCTCTGTGTGTACTCTCCGCCAAGCGCGGGGAACTAACCAGTGCGATGCTCGCATCATGGGTGTCACAAGCAACATTCACTCCTCCTGGTTTAACTATTGCTGTTGCTAAAGATCGATCAATCGAAGCTTTGATGTATGCGGGCGATAAATTTGTGTTGAATATTCTCGCAGAAGGGCGGGAGTTGCGGAAGTATTTTATGAAAAACTTTGCTCCGGGAGAAGACCGATTTGCGGGAGTTGAAACGATGGAAGCTAGCAATGGTTGTCCGGTGTTAACGGCTGCTTTGGCTTATCTGGAATGTGAGGTGGTGAGTCGGATGGAATGTGGAGATCATTGGGTAGTTTATGCAGCGGTTGATAGTGGTCATTTGTTGAAAAATGATGGGGTGACAGCAGTGCACTATCGGAAGTCGGGGAGTCATTATTAAGATGAATTAATTTGAATAAATCCTCGCTTTTCTGAAAATTGGCTGGGGTTTTAAACCCCCAGCTAATAGATTAATGTACAACAATAGAGTCTCGACTCATTTCAATCAGCGAATGCTGACTCAACAATTGAACTGACTGAGGTAAATTATTTTGAAATAATGCCTCAAGCTCTACATTTGTGATATTACCAGTTGTTAACAAAAGTAACTTATAAGGTTGTTTGAAAATTAAAAAGCTATCAAAAAAATCTGAATCTTTAGTAATAACGATTCGAGATTCATTAATTGAAATAGCATTAATTTCTGTATCAGGTGTTGTATTTTTTAATGGTAAATCTCTGGTATGAATCGTGTCATAACTGGCCGCTTGTAGAAAACGGGCTAAACGTACTGGTAATTGAGCATCTACAAGAAACTTCAGTAGGCAATTTTATAAATACTTTTTACTTGAGTTAACCGAGTGGCAAATAGTAAAGCTGCTAAAATATCATCCCGTTCTAAATCATCATAGTCTGCTAAAATTTCCTCAATACTCATCCCAGAACTCAGTAACTCTAAAATAAACTCAACAGGATAACGCAATCCCCGAATGCAGGGTTTGCCATGACAAATATTTAGATCGATAGTAACTCGCTGCAAAAGTAAGTGATTCATAAAATAGTTCGGTAAGTGGGAAACTCAGAGTATTTAGATCTGAGTTCCTGACAATAATGTTAATCAATTAAACTGATTATAACTGAGATCTTACACCATGGTCAGCAACAGGCTAGAAGCCCGTTCCACAAAGACTCTATTGTCAGCAACAGGCAAGATGCCTATTCCACAAAGACTCTATTTTCTTGTGGAACAGGTCGGACAGCGCAACAGGCTAGAAGCCCGTTCCACAAAGAGGAAATTTCTTGTGGGATGGGCATCCTGCCCGTCCATAAAAAGTTAATTTAGAATGGTGCAAGATGTGAGTTATAACAAACCATTTACCAAAATTCCTTACTTTTCCTCAACTACTTTGGACGGCCAAAGATAAATCAGTCCAGAAATCAAGGTTAAAGCGACTGATACCCAAAAAGCAATTAATGCCGGAACATTCCAAGCTTCAGAGAGAGGAGCGATTAAAAGTGCGATCGCCACAATCTGACTTACCGTTTTCAACTTCCCCCAAATATTAGCACCAGAAATCGTAGTTTTATTCACACGCCATCCTGCAATTGTCAACTCTCTGCCCAAAATCAGAAATACCGCCCAAGCCGGGACTTTTCCCAACTCAATCAATACCAAAAGTGGGGCTAACACTAACAATTTATCCACCAAAGGATCGAGAAATTTTCCCAAATCGGTAATTTGATTGAGCTTTCTAGCCAAATAGCCGTCTAGCCAATCTGTAGCAGCAGCCACGACAAAAATAGCTACACAAATCCAGCGACTTTGCACGCTGGGATCGTACAAGCCGTAGAGTAGAAAAGGTACTCCTAGTAAACGAGAAAAAGTAATCAGATTAGGTAAGTTCATAAATTAAAAGGAATTGGGAATTGGGAATTGGGAATTGGGAATTGGGAATTGGGAATTGGGAATTGGGAATTGGGCATTGGGCATTGGTAGGCTTCCCCTCTCCCACTCTCCCACTCTCCCACTCTCCCACTCTCCCACTCTCCTTTAAATATCCCTAATACCCCAAGCAATTGTAAGGGGTTCTAAGATTTTTTGCTGACTACTAGATGCGAGTTTGGTCAAATATTCCCGGACAATAGCAGCGTGTTGGATATTCAAACTATAAGTCCGTGAAGCGCAGCTATCCCGTAGGGAATCGCCATTTTGGACAAACAGCACCGTCGCTGAAATAGCATCCCAATCAGGATTTTGGCGCGAATCCGGGGCTAATAACATTAAATCTGTGCGATCGGGCAAAAGTCCAGCCACCCAATTTCCCGCCAAAATCCCCAAAATCCGTGACTCACAAGTGCGAGTATTCACACCGCGACGTTCCAATAACTGCACAATTTGCTCAAAACTCAAAGCTGCTTCCCCCAACGCCTGCATCAATTCCCACAGCAAGCAAAAGTTGCCATACTGCTGTCTGGAAACATCTAAAACGCGAGGATAAAGAGCTAGATTTGCTAATCCACAAGCAACTCGACTGATTTTCATATCCTCAAATTCTGGGTATTGAACCACGATCGCATTTGGGAGTTTTTGGCGCAACCAACGCGCGATCGCAGGCCAACCACCCATTCCCCCAGCACAAATAGCCTGATTTATCCCCACAGGCGACATTCCCACACGACTCAACAAAGCATTTAACTCGCGATTCAACTGCTGCACAAAAGGCACTAAAACTTGACTTTCCAAATCTCTCCGCTGGACATTCCAGCGTTTTTCACCAATATCCAAAACAAAGCTTTCTTGGTGTTGCAAAATCACTTTCAAATGTCTCGCAGCATCCAACAATTGCAGACCAAAATCTGAACTTTGCAATCGCTGCTGCAATTCATAGCGACTTGGCAAATCGGGATGTCCGGGACGTGGCAAATTCATTGACATTCCAAATGTTTCATTTTTTGCTAATAATTGACAGATAATATCTTGATCGAAAGCATTACCAGCAAAAGCAAAACTTTGACAACTAAAATCAGTATAAGTTAAATTTTGACTATTTTCTGGCAAGTCAACTAAGCTCAATTCTACTGTCGTCGCACCAGCATTCAAAATCAGAGTTCCGCCACCAAAAGAGGAAGGTTGAACCGCCAATTGTCTGTTTGATGTATTCTCCTCATTTATCAACTCTACGGTTTCGGATTGACGAAAATTGGCATTCTGAATCGGAGTGATGGCCGAAAGCAAGGTGGCGATCGCATCTTCCACCACAAAAATCTGCTCACATTCCCCTACCAATCCCGCACCCAAGACTGCCTCTCGCACGTTGAACCGATAAACATCCGACCAATCGGCTGGAGTCCCCAAAATTACACCCTGTAAGCCTTCTAGGGCCATATCCAAGGCTTCCGTTTCTAGTCCCGAAGCTCGACAGATTAAATTAGGAATTGACAAATCTTCAAAATTAGGCTGCAAACGGGGATTTAATGTAGCCAATAGCGCCCGTAAACCGTTGAGTGGCACGGCGATGGAAATAGCCCGATCGCGCGAAAACTCCAACAGAGGCTCATAGACAACTCCCGTTCCCCGCAAATAGGGAATTGCCACTTTCAAAGGTAGCTTCAGATTTGGCAGCAAAAACTCCTCAGCAGCCAAAGCCTGTTGTTGACAACCAACAGACTTGACTGTTATTTGCTGTTCTAGCTCTGAATTGGCTGTTTTTCTCAAAACTGCAACGCACTCAATCCTATAAGTGCTAGCAGACTCGGAAACGTCCTTATTTGGTGTTTCTGAGTCCTGTCTGGTCTCCCAATAAATCGGGTGTAATTGACCGCTTTGGCGATCGACCAAAGCCGCCGAAAGTCCGCTAGTGCCGAAGTCGATGCCCAAATACCACTGAGAATTTGGGCGTTCCCCCGATCGAGTGGGAGTTTCGGGGAATGAAGGAGCGATCGATCCTGTGGTAGGATTTGTCACCGATTTGTCTGCAATTGATTCTGCTTTAGTTGCGATCGGGATTAGTTTTTTTTTTGACTTTCTGGAGAATTCGATCGCAGTTTGTTAGTTTTCTGGCTGGTTTCAGGCGAGGTTGGATCTGTTTGGATCAAACTAGCCAAAATATCATCTAGGCTGACATTCTCCTCTTCGTCTTCCGCCAGCAACTCAACATCCAGTTCCTCTTCCAAGGTAAAAAATTCATCCATTTCATCCTCAGATGAGAGTTCCAACATATCTGGGAACAAATCTTCTAGGGTGCCAACTTCTTCCTCAGCCAGTTCTGCAAAGGGGTTCTCTGCACCACTATCTGAGGCACCTACCAAGAAACCTGAGTTGAGTGTTACTAATGGTTGCGATCGCCCAGGGCTGCTATTTGGCAATCCTTCCAAACTATAAAGGTCTGACTCTAATTGTTCCAGAACATCGTTGTCTAGGTTTAAAGAGCGATCGACATCTTTCTCACTTTCCTGTTCTACCGGCAGCAAATTTTCGTCCGGTGAAGCATGGATATAGACATCTTCCGGGGCGACATTACTATGATCTATATTAGTTTGGGCGATCGTTTCTGTCGCAGTTGGAGGACTCTCGATTTGGGAAATCGAGCTACTTTCTGTCGTGCATCTCAAACTAGATGGTGGTAAAGGTTGAGTTCTGCTTTCATCCGTTGAGTCATCTGCATTCAATGTATTTGGCGACAACTCAAAGCCAGAATTCACTGGTGCATCAGTTTCTGAAATTGTTGGCTCTTCAGGCAATGGTGCTTCGTCATCTATTAGATTTGAAAACAAGTCTTCAATATCTATTGGTGATTGAGTATGGGCATTACCTGCTTCTTTTCGAGGTGGCAAATCCTCTTCGCCTAGTAGACTCGCGAATAAATCTTGAGTATTTAGTGATTGTCCACTTCTGTTACTAATTGACTGTCGTTGTGGCAATAAATCTTCGTCATCTACTAGATTTGAAAACAAATCTTCCGAATTATTTAGTGATTCATAACTAGCATTAACTGGCTGAGTTTCAGATGGCACTAATTCAATTTCAGTAGCAGTTGCGGTATTTTCTATAATGAAGTCTTCGAGATCGAGTTCTGCGACTTCTTCTTCCAGGAACAAATTCGCATACACATCCTCAACATCTTCATTAGTTTCAGCCGAATCTGGTTCGGATTCAGCACCTGGGAATGTAGTTTTTGGTTGATCGATTTGGGGTGCTGAATTGAAAAAGTTTTCTTCTAAATCTGGGAGTGAAATGGATGTGGAAGTGCGATCGCGCCTCAACTCTCCGAATTGCGGAGAAAGCTCTGTTCCCGCGTAGGGAAATCTTTCTTGTTCTTGGAATGTTTCCTTACTCGCATATTCGATCGCCACTTCTGCTATTGGAGTCTCGCCAGTTAACTGGATTTGAGCCGTGTTTGACAGCATCTGGCTGGTTGATGTCGCATTTTGGTTCGATAAGTCGATCGTCGGCTGCTGCACGTAGGATGACGCTTCTCTACCCAACTCCTCCGCCAAGTGATTGACCAAAGCTGTGAACATGATCTCGCTCTGTTGGCCCAAGCCATGCATTCTTTCGAGTCCTTGGGACAAAGATCCTTGATAGGTTTCCAGATTTCCTTGTAAAGCCTCGAATACAATATTCATCGTAGAGTCGAGTCTCATCAGCAGGCGATCGGTTTGAACCTCAAACCGTTGCATCACCTCCAATCTTTCTGCCGATGTCAGCAGTGGGTGTTCTAACGGGGGTTGTTGGTACAAATCCAGCGAGTCAGATCCACTTCCTAAAGACTGATTTTGCAGATTGCGTGGACTTGTTGGAGAAAAATCACCAACCAAAGTTTCTGGCAAACGGCTGGTGACAGCTTGCAAGAATTCGGAAATAATTTGCTGTTGGTTGGCTTGTTGTTGAGCTAAAGATTGTTGCTGCTGACGTTTTGCTTCAAGCTGCTTAATTTCTTGAACTAGAGCTTGTTGCTCTGCGCGCAGAGCTTGTATATCTGCTTCCAGTGGGCCCGTCAGGCTTTCTCGCAGGTGACTGATTTCTCCGGTGACAGCTTGCAAAATTTGCTGTGTTGCTGACTTTTGATTGGTGGTGGCGAGTGGTACTTTAGGTACTGGAATTGGCGGCGGCGGACTCTTGGGGCTGTTTGCTTGTTTGGGGGACACCACTAGCTTCGAGTCTGGGGAAACCAGATGGGTGCGAACTCGCTCTAAAAGTTGACGTTGGTGCACAAGATCGATCGAACCCGTCCAAGGCAATCGGGGTACGGGTTTGCTGAGTACCTCATCAATCTCAGCAATTAGTGCTTGAATTTTGTACTTCTGAGAATTCAAGGGTGGAACCTCTAAAAATGCGGTTTGCGAAAAACTTTACAAAAAAAAGGCTGAAGCCATGAAATAGCCATGTTCAATAGACAGAATAATCTGGATGCTAGCCCTCTGTTTCGGGTATCGTATTTTTTAGCCCGACATCTGTAGGGTTCTTTCTGCTTGTTGCCAACTGCTATCTAATTTTTGCCTGCCATCGGTAAGCATTTATAATAGCTTTTGATCTTTATCTATGACTAGACATTAATGGTACAATGTTTTTAGGGTAATATGATGTCAAGTTTTTCACTGATAAAACGAATAGCGATCGCCAACCTTGCACGTCCTATTCCCGTGGATATTCCATTGATACTGACATTTGAGAGGGTCTCGGCAGTAAAAAATCCTATTTCGTTCCTAGCATCACTGCCTGGCGGACTGTACTGACTCACAGTTGGGTTCGCATGACAACAAAGCTCTCAGTAATGTTAAGCTATCTCTCGCTGGCTGCTCTGCTTGACACAAGTAGCCTCATTCACTCGCTGGCTGACGATACTGCTACAAAATTGTAGCAAAACTTTAGTCCCAGGTATACATCCCAAAAACTGTGGTATATTTTTTAGCTTCTAGCTCCCAATTAGAGATGTAAGCCATTAATCCGTTCTTTGAACTTTGACCACAGACCTTTAGAGGTAAAATTTCTAATTTTTAGATACTTGTTTCTGGTTTTTGGTTTATACAAATCCAATTACTCCACTGCAAGCTATTTCTAACTGCCAGTACAGCTCAAGCGCATAAATAAAATGATGGCCTCATGGAAGACCGCTTTAACACCCGAGATCCCCAATCGAATATAAATCAACAGATAGTCTCTACTCCTTTCTTTTTGGGCTTGCCCGATCCTGTAATTGAGAGAGCAACTCTTCATATCGTTACCCGTAGCCATCCATCAAATCAAGTGATTTTGTTGGAAAATGACTGGGGTACATCGGTGTATTTCATATTGGATGGTTGGGTGAAAATTCGCACCTACAACCTAGATGGAAAAGAAGTAACGCTGAATATTTTGGGCAAAGGAGAACTATTTGGTGAAATGGCTGCGATCGAAGAAACACCGCGATCGACAGATGTCATCACCCTAGCACCCACACTGATTGGCAATATGCCATCTCAGGATTTTGTGCAACTAATTCACACCGAGCCCCTAGCAGGAATTCGTCTGGCTCAACTGATGGCCCGCAGACTGCGACAAGTCAATCGTCGTCTCCGTTTGCGAGAATCCGACAGTACCTCGCGAGTCGCAGATATTCTATTATTTTTGGCAGAGGGACAAGGAAAAATCATGGTAACAGGAGGTACAGAAATTCCCAACCTCCCACACAGAGAATTAAGCAGCCTTAGCGGCTTAGCCAGGGAAACAGTAACACGGGTGTTGAGCAAGCTGGAGAAAAAAGGAACTATTCAGCGCGATCGCGACGTTTTATGTATTCCTGACTTACACGCCTTGGAACGCCTGTTAGTCTAGAACTATGAGAGTTGGACTTAAATGCCAAATAGGAGGTTAATTTATGACTTTTAAGAAAATCTTCGCAGCCCTAGATGACTCTGAATTGAGCCACCGCGTCTTCAGCGAAACTCTAGAATTAGTTCAGGCTAATCAAGCTGAAGTGATGCTATTTCATTGTGTTAGTGTCAACACCTTTGGCCAGTCAGCAGTACCAATTCCAGTAGATTTGGGCATGAATGTGCAGTTAATGGATCAGGCTTATGAAACTCAACGTTTGTTGCTAGAAACAGAAGTCAAACACAGTGAGAGTTTGCTGAAAAAATACTGCGACACAGCAGCCAATCAAGGAGTACAGGTAGAATTCGACTCCCAAGTAAATGGTGATCCTGGCCATTGTATCTGTGAATATGCCGAAAATTGGGCCGCCGATTTAATCATATTGGGGAGACGTGGCCGCACGGGACTGACAGAAGCTTTCCTCGGTAGCGTCAGCAATTATGTAGTTCACCACGCATCTTGCTCGGTTTTCGTAATTCAGGAACCCAATGGCAAAAAATAATCGTGCTGAAAATTTTTGCTGAGTCGAGCCATCAGGACACGGCAATGTCGTGTCCTAAGTCAATAAAAGCTAAAACATCAAATCTAAAATCGGATGAGTGATTTTTTATCATCAAATTCTGCGTCAAATTTGAACAATTCATCTAATACAAATAATGACCCACAAGCGGCTGCTATTTCAGATTTCTCAGCCGATCGCACAAATCCCGATCCAGACGACGTAGACAAAACATCAGACACCGCTACAGTCGCACCTTTGAGGCTAGTGGAAACCGCATTTTTGGCAAGTACAGCTAGCTTGATTTGGCTAGTCAATTACTACTTTCCCCTAGGCCCTTTGCTGCGCGTATTCTTTCCAATACCGATCGCCCTCGTCTACCTACGCTGGGGCAAACGAGCCGCTTGGATGTCAGCCTTAGTCTCCGGTTTACTGCTATCGGTACTCATGGGCCCGACTCGTAGCATTTTATACGTGATCCCCTTTGGGGTGATGGGAGTTGCCCTCGGAGGACTGTGGAGGCGCAAAACAACAAGTTGGGCTGTTTCGATTAGTTTGGGTGGGTTAATTGGGACTTTTGGCTTCTTTTTTCGAGTTTGGCTATTGTCAGCCTTGGTTGGTCAAGACCTCTGGGTTTACGTCACCGCCCAGGTTACAGAGATGGTGGAATGGGTATTTGTGAAATTCGGTTGGCTGAGTGTACCGAGTTTGAACAGCATTCAGGCGATCGCCGCAGCTATGATTTTAGTCAATAATATTATTTATTTATTTGTAGTACATTTAGTAGCCTTACTGTTATTAGATCGTTTAGGAAATCCGATCCCCCGACCCCCACGTTGGGTACAAATTTTGATTGATTACGAAGAATAGTTATGGAAATTGGGCATTGGGCATTGGGCATTGGGAATTGGGAATCGGGAATTGGGCATAGGGCATTGGGCATTGGGAATTGGACACTGAGCGGAGCGCCGTCCTGAGCGGAGTCGAAGGGTCGAAGTGTGTCAAAGTATCTAACAGTTAACAAATAACCAATAACCAATAACCAATAATCAATAACCAATAACCAATAACCAATAACAAATAACCAATAACCAATATCAAATGTCTGACATCATACGCATTTCTGTAGTCTCATACCTTAACAGCAAACCTTTTATTTACGGATTAAAGAATGGAAAATTTAATTCTGAAGTAGATATTCAGGAAGATATTCCTTCTGTATGCGCAGAAAAACTTCTTTCAGGTAAGGCAGATATCGGTTTAGTACCTGTTGCCATTTTACCTGCTTTAAATGAATACAAAATTATCAGTGACTACTGTATTGGAGCAAATGGAAAAGTAAATTCCGTTTTATTACTAAGTGAAGTTCCTTTGCAGGATATTAAAACAATTCTTCTCGACTATCAATCACGAACTTCTGTGCTCCTTGCGAGGGTGCTGGCAAAAAAATTCTGGAACATTCAACCTGACTGGATGTCGACATCAAACGATTATGAAAAAGACATTTCGGGAAATACTGCGGGTGTGATTATCGGTGACCGGGCGTTGATTCTGAAAAGAAATTATCCGTATGTATATGACCTTTCTGAAGAATGGAAAAAATTTACAGGACTCCCATTTGTTTTCGCATGTTGGGTGAGCGTCCGTGAACTTGATGAAAAATTTATTACAGAGTTTAATACAGCACTGGAAAATGGATTGAGAAAAATAAATGAAATAGCCAAAAAAGAAAAGCTGATTAATCTTTCAGAAGAAATGATCAGACAATACCTGATTGAATGTATTGACTACAGATTAGATGAAACGAAAAAAACTGCTATGAACTCTTTTCTGGAAATGATTTCAGAAATTTCTGTACCCGTTTAATCAGAAATTAAATATTTAGAAGAAATTATTTTGCCAGCGCTATTCTCTCAGTTCTTTTGGAATTTTCATTAATTACGGTTACAAAATAAATTCCATTATTTAATTCATGCAGATCCAATTGATGTAAATGTCCGGAATTGTTTGAAAATAATTTTTCGTATACGATTTTTCCCAATACATCTGTAATCTTCACATTTACCTCTCTGCTGATATTGATAGATGTAAACAAATCCAGGCTTAAAAATCCAGGTGACGGATTAGGATATATACTGAATTTTAAATCAGAAACAGATTCAATTCCATCGACAAGACATCCATTTGATGTTAATAAAGTTGGATAGAAAGTATTAATAGCTGAAATCATTCTTGCTGCCTGTCCTTCGGAAAACATATTCATACAGCCATCATCGCTGTAATCCATATAATTCATAAACATAAACCCGGGATAATTTGGAGAACAAAAGTCTGCGTATGGGAAACCATGACATCCGAAAGTAGCCTCAAATTGTTCAGGTGTATCATTTACATAATCAGTTCCCTGACATGAATCCAATTCTGAAAAAACATGATATAGATCGAAACAATGAGAAATTTCATGCGTGCATGTTCTACCTAACTGATAAGGTGCAGTAGCAGTTCCCATTCTGCCAAAAGCAGTATAATGAATTACTACACCATAAGTATTTGTATGTACCATTGACGGTAAATCGCCATAACCTAAAATTTGCCCGCCAAGATCGCAAACCCATATATTCAAATACCTGTCTACATCCCATGCATCAAGTCCGCCACTGCTATACGATTTCATTGAATTGTTTGGCTGAAATACCTGCGTTGAAGTTTGTCTGCGCTCAATGCCGTTAGTAAATGCACCATTTGGATCACGTGTAGCAAGACAAAATCTAATATCAGTAGCAGATGCAATTGCTGCAAAGGGACCAGGAGTATTTATTTTATCCGCATTTGTTCTTGAAAAATCTTCATTTAAAACATCAATCTGAGATTGGATTTGCGCATCAGATACGTTTTGCACACTGTTAAAATACACTACATGAACTACAACAGGAATTATATGAATATTATTTGCCAGATTGTTTCCGGTAAAATTTCCTGTTGCCTGTTGCAATATATTTTCATCCTGAATTATTCGCTGTTCCAATGTCGGATCCCGAGATTTCTTATAATCCAGATAAGTATTCATCCCACATCTGTCAAACTTTTTTACTTGTCCGGTTGGCAGTTCTGCGAAACCAAAATGAATACCTGAAAATGCAAAAATTATAAAAAGGAATTTTACTCTCATAAGTTTTAAAGTTGAGTTTTAACAAAAATACATTTTTTTAATAATCCATCTATACATCATCAATTAATTACAATTACATGATTGATAACTACAAACGCAGCTTTAATTTCGAATAAAATTCAGATTTGTTTATTTCCTGCACAAGGCCGTTTTCCATTTTATCCAGTTTAAAGTCTTCTATTTCCACTCGAATCAGTCGCAATGCAGGAAACCCAGCAGCTGCAACCATTTTCCTTACCTGTCGGTTTTTTCCTTCGCTGATGATTAATTCGATCCAGCTGGTAGGTATACTTTTCCTGAATCGAACGGGAGGATTTCTGTCAGGCAAAGTCGGTTCTTCTATAATTGCAGCATTTGCCGGCAATGTTTTATAGATATTTCCTTTATCATTCAGTTGCATCCCTTTCTCCAGGAGTTTTAAAGCATCATCTGTAATCTCACCCTCTACCTGAACAATATATTTTCTTTTATGCTTGTTTGATGGTTCAAGCAATTTAGAATTTACTCTCTTATCGTTCGTTAATAAAATTAGTCCTTCACTGTCTGCATCAAGCCTGCCTACCGGATAAACGTCTTTCGGAAAAGGAAACTTAAGATCGGCTAGTGTCTGATGCTTGCCTTCTGATGTAAATTGAGATAACATTCCAAAAGGTTTGAAAACAGCGAAATAATGAAACATATACGGGGTTTATTGAAATGCTAATGAATAAAATTATCGTTTATTAATCTCATTGGCAACAAATGGAAATAAAAGATCGATTGAGAGGCTGCAATGTTTATTTTTGTAAAAAGTGAATAAAAATACGGAAGAAACCCTGACTAGTTTGGTTCTCGTATATAGTTTTGTTAAATTAACCTGAGGATTTCCAGAAATTGAAAAAAATAAAGACATACTTTTTAATATTTTTAATAATTCCTATTAGTTATTTTTTCGCTGCCTGCCAGAAAGAAAAAACTGGAACAGATGGAATTGTTGTTCCAGGTAATATTAGTCTTGAAGTACATGCGGTACATCATAATTGGGATGTTTCCGGAATAACTATTTATCTCGAGAAGAATGTCACAGATTTTCCAGGTAAAGATTCAACGATCTATGATATTAAAGGAATAGCGGATGGATACGGTAAATTTACATTTGAACATCTTCATCCGGGCAATTACTATGTTTATGCTTCCGGCTACGATGCAATATGGGGTACAAATGTAATTGGTTATATGCCTGCTGTCATTAACAGCAATACTGTTACTGATAATGAATTAAAAATTACTTTAATTGTCAGTGAATAACATGAAAATATATTCTCTACTTATATTAATTGCCTTTTTCTTTTCGTGTAAATATGATAAGGTAGAACCTGTTGCAAAACATGGTTATCCTGCTGATGTTGCAAAAATTCTGGTCAATAAATGTGCTACGGAAGGCTGTCATAATACTGTAAGTCGAATTACATCTGCAGGACTTGATTTCAGTACATGGGAATTGATGTTTGATGGAGGAAGAAATGGTACGAGTGTAATTCCATATTCTGTCGATTACAGTTTCATGCTTTACACTGTGAACACCGATCCTAATCGTGCTCCGGTTTTATTACCAACCATGCCATATCTTCAACCTCAATTAAGTGAATCAGAATATCAGACGCTTGTTAACTGGATTGCAAACGGTGCTCCCGATAAAAATGGTTTCGTAAAGTTTTCTGATGATCCCGAAAGAAAGAAAGTTTATATCTGCATGCAGGGATGTGATATGGTTGCAGTATTGGATGCAAAAACGAAAATCATCATGCGTTATATAAAGGTTGGAAATAATCCCGGGATGATTGAATCACCACATCAGGTTCGTATTTCTCCTGATGGACAGTTTTGGTATGTAGTATTTTATTCGGGAAATATTCTTCAGAAATTTCGTACCTCTGATGATGTGTTAGTATCTACTTTGGATATCGGTTTTGCTACATGGAATACTCTTGTATTTACTCATGATGGTAAAACAGGATTTATCAATGCTTTGGATAATGTTACGCAGATAGTTGATCTTTCAACTATGACGAAGGGTATTACTTTAAATCAGTTTACTTCACCGCATGGAGGATTTGTATCACCTGATCAAAATTTTTTATACTTAACCTGTCAGAATGGAAATTTTATTTATAAGGTTGAGTTAACTTCAGGATTTTACCAGGAAGAGAAAATTACAATAGTTCCCGGCCAACAACCTGTAAACAGTGCGCCTTATCAACCACATGAAATACAGATTTCGCCAGATTCCACAAAATACTTTATAAGTTGCCAGGGCACTAATGAGATTCGTGTTTTCCAATTATCAAATGACAGCCTTATAAAAATTATACCTGTTGGGGTTAAACCTCAGGAATTGGCTGTTTCATTGACCCGTCCTTACTTATTTGTGACCTGTACAGAAGATCCCATCAACTCAAATAAAAAAGGAAACGTATATGTAATAAATTACAACACGCTGGCTCTTCATGGTAGTCCGATCTATACAGGATTTCAACCACATGGAATTGCAGTTGATGATGAAGAAGACCTGGTATATGTTGCCAATCTGAATGCTGATCCGAATGCACCTGCGCCTCATCACCAAACCAGCTGCAGTGGACGAAACGGAAATCTTACAATTATCAATATGGCAACACTTCAGCTGTATAATAAAACACTTGCAGATGGAAATTCTTTCCAGTATAAGAATGAGCTATTACCGTCTCCATACTTCGTTTCAATAAAAAAGTGATTTAAAAAATTTGGCGTTTAGCGTTTAACGTTAGGGTTAACGATAATTTTTTGTAATTGATAATTGCTTTATAAAGTGTCAGGATATCATTTCCGATTACGCCATCTATAGATGGATGACCAAGAGAGCCGTAGGTAACATTAACGTGTGTGAGATCCAGAAGTACTGCACTAAAATTATCAATCGCGAGGGCTCCTAGTTTAACTGATTTTAAAGTAACCATACTAGTCGGCATGCTGTTGGTTCCTAAACCTGTTGAAAGTTTATCGTGTTTTGGAAAAGATTTATCACTTACAAATTCTTTAATTCTTTCCATATCAAAAACAGAGCGGCTAGCGCCGGTATCTATCAGAAGCCTGGCATTTTTTCCGTTGATCTTTGATTTGACAAGCAAATGAGATCCGTCATCTTCGATGAGGATTATTTCGATGTGGATGTTTGTGGTGCGCTTGAGCATTGAAAGGATTCACCACGGAGACACGGAGAGCACAGAGAACCACGCAGGAAAATTGATTTAAGAACACCGATTAACGATTTATGATTTTTGAAGTAAGCCTGGATCTGAAATCAAAAATCGTTATTCGGTGTTCTTAAATTATAGTTAAACAAATCTCTGTGGATCTCTGTGCCTCCGTGGTGAATTATTTAGAATTACAATGTAATAAAAAAGCATCCATCAATAGATGAATGCTTTCTAAAACATTTTTATAAAATTATTTTACGGTTGGCTGTCCCATACCATCAAGAACATTCATAACTTCTTTCACCGATTTTGCTGATGATTGAAGCAGAACCATTTCTTCGTTATTCAATTTAAGTTCAATGATCTCTTCAATACCATTCTTACCAAGTTTTACAGGAACACCAAGATAAGTATCCTTCAAACCGTATTGACCATTCAACAATGCACAACAAGGAAAAATTCGTTTTGAATCTTTGATCACCGATTCAACCATCTGTGCTGCTGCAGCACCTGGCGCATACCAGGCAGAAGTTCCCATCAGGTTTACAAGTTCTCCTCCACCCTTCTTTGTTCGTTCAACGATTGCATCGAGTTTATCAGGAGCTATTAATTCACTTACCGGAATTCCTGCAACTGTTGTGTAACGAGGCAATGGTACCATTGTATCTCCATGTCCGCCCATGAGAACTGCCTGGATATCCTTAGGTGATATTTCCAATGCTTCTGCGAGGAAAGCACGATAACGCGCAGTGTCCAGTATACCGGCCATTCCGAAAACTCTTGAAGAGTCGAACTTAGCGGTCAGGTAAGCACAATATGTCATTACATCTAGAGGATTAGAAACGACGATGATTATGGTATTTGGTGAGTACTTTACGATATTTTCTGTTACTGACCTCACTATACCCGCATTCGTGGCAATAAGATCATCGCGGCTCATACCTGGTTTACGCGGTAATCCTGAAGTAATTACAACAACTTTTGAATCGGCAGTAGCAGCGTAATCGCTGGTCGAGCCCGTCATTCGTGTGTCGTAAAGGTTTATGGGAGCGGTTTGCCAGATATCGAGCGATTTCCCTTCTGCGGTTCCTTCTTTAATATCAAGTAATACAACTTCGTGAACAAATTCTTTTCGTGCAATTACATCAGCACAGGTAGCGCCTACATTTCCGGCACCAACAACGGTTACTTTCATAATAAATCATTTTTTTAAATAGAAGGGTAAAATTAGAGACTCAATTTTGAAATAACAAATCTTCTTGTTGGTTACTTGTTATTTGTTATTTGTTATTTGTTATTTGTTATTTGGGGGTTGGTAGTAGGTTGTTGGTAGTTGGGGTTTGGGGTTTGGAGTTTTGAGTTTTGAGTTTTGAGTTTTGAAGCCGGAATATTTAAGATGCTACCCGATACGCGATACCCGATACCCGATACCCGATACTTGATACTTGATACCCGCTACTCTTTTAATTTCCAAGCTCTGACATGAACTTGATTCGCATCAAACGTATATCTTCGATCGAATAATCATTTTCTCCTAACTCTTTTAACGCATCTTCGGCTGAATCAGTTTCTGCAGTTTTAAAGTAATCAAATACTTCTGCCTGTCTTTCCTCATCGATTATTTCGTTGATAAAATAACTTATATCGATTCGGGTACCGGATCCGACAATACTTTCAATCTCATTTAACAGATCGAACATTTTTATTCCCTTTGCCTTACACATATCGTTAAGGGAAATTTTACGATCTATATTCTGAATGATATATACTTTAAGTACACTCTTATTTACAATCGATTTAACTACGAGATCCATCGGACGTTCGATATCATTATCTTCTACATACTTTGAAATAAGTTCGATGAATGGCTTACCGAATTTAGCGGCCTTACCTGTCCCTACTCCGGTAATGTTTTTCAATTCATCCATCGTCGACGGATATTGAATTGCCATTTCTTCAAGCGAAGGATCCTGGAAAACCACAAACGGCGGAACGTTCTTTAGCTTAGCTATTTTTTTCCTTAGATCTTTTAGTGCAGCAAACAACTGCGGATCGGCTGATGCTCCTCCTCCGTTTGCAAAATCATCATCGTCGTCACTCTCTGTATTTCCATAATCGTTGTCTTCAACAACCATGATCTTGTGAGGCTTCTTCAGAAATGCCTGACCCTGCTCTGTACATTTTAGTGTACCGTATGTCTCAATATCTTTCGAAAGAAATCCTGCCAGTATAGTCTGGCGGACAATTGCTGTCCAGTATTTTGCTTCATGCACATCACCTTCTCCAAAAATTTCCAGCTGATCATGTTGATGAAGTTTAACGGCGTTCTCAGCTTTACCGATAATAACATTTACAATGTGATCCATTGCAAATTTTTCTTTCACTGCACAAACAGTTTCAAGTACAGTTGCAATTTGTTCTCTTCCGTCAAAACTTTTCTTCGGATGATTACAGTTATCACATTCACCGCAATTATCTTCTGTATATGTTTCGCCAAAATAATTTAATAACACTCTTCTGCGGCAAACGGATGTTTCCGCATAACCAACAGTCTCAAGTAACAACTGTTTACCGACTTCCTGTTCAGCGACAGGCTTACCCTTCATAAACTTTTCGAGTTTCTCTATGTCTTTGTAACTGTAAAAAGTTACGCATTTACCTTCTCTGCCATCACGACCTGCGCGACCTGTTTCCTGGTAATATCCTTCAAGACTTTTTGGAATATCATGATGAATTACAAAACGAACATCGGGTTTATCAATGCCCATACCGAATGCAATAGTTGCAACGATGACATCGATATCTTCCATCAAAAATTTATCCTGCGTGTCTGCTCTTACAGCAGCTTCGAGTCCTGCGTGATAAGGAAGTGCGCGAACACCATTCACTGCCAATATGGATGCAATCTCTTCAACTTTTTTTCTGCTGAGACAATATACAATACCGGATTTACCCTGGTTAGCACGAACGAAACGAATGATCTCTTTCGCAACATCAACTTTAGGGCGAACTTCATAATACAAATTTGCCCGGTTGAAAGAAGCTTTGTAAACATCAGAGTCCAACATGCCGAGATTCTTTTGGATATCGAGCTGAACCTTTGGTGTAGCTGTAGCAGTGAGTGCAATGATTGGCACCTTACCGATCGCTTCTATAATAGATCTCAATCTTCTGTATTCAGGACGAAAATCATGTCCCCACTCTGAAATACAATGTGCTTCATCGATAGCGAAGAAGGAGATATTTACAGTTCTTAAGAATTCTACATTCTCTTCTTTAGTAAGAGATTCCGGAGCTACGTACAACAATTTTGTTTTGCCGGACAATAAATCAGTCTTTACAGCTGCTATTTCCGTCTTATTTAATGATGAATTCAGAAAGTGAGCTACGCCTTCTTCATTACTGAAGCCACGCATAGCATCAACCTGATTTTTCATCAATGCAATAAGAGGAGAAACAATTACAGCTGTTCCATCCAGAATAAGAGCAGGAAGCTGATAACACATGGATTTTCCACCACCTGTGGGCATGATTACAAACGTATCTCTGCCTGAAAGCACTGATTCAACAATTGCTTCCTGTTCTCCTTTGAATTTGTCGAAACCGAAGTACTTCTGCAAATGCGACTTCAAAGGTTTTTCTGC
>JAYSVM010000135.1:0-42824 GCA_043718495.1 Oscillatoriales bacterium
GTGCCGTTTCCCTACAACATTTTGGGTAGGGAAACGGCACTGCTGTGTCCTCTATATGATTCCGGTGCTACCGGAATTGATGTCAATTACCCACCCACGAATCAGTTCGTTGATCTGTTCTGGTACTTCGTCGTGAGGACAATGACCGGCTTTGATAAAGTGTTCGGTTAACTGGGGATAGTGTTTGCGAAATTTGGCACTTCTGTCTGTAGAATTCATCCAAGGGTCGCCTGAACCCCACAACATTAAAAGTCCACAGGTTAATTGACTCAGTAATATGTCTATTTTTTCGCCTTGGGGTGTTCTGAATACGGAGGCGAATACTTTGGGAGCACCACGATCGCACGATGGTTGATAAATTTCTTCGATTAATTGGTCTGTAACCGCGCTCTGGTCTAGATATACTTTCTCTAGGGTTTTGCGAATTGTCGATCGCTGGCGCACGTATTGGAACAGCAGAAAACTTGCCCAATCTTGCTGGAATAAGGCTTTAGCTACCGCAGATATGGCTTTTTGTACTGCTGGGGCTTCGGGTGCTGGTTGGGGTTCGCTGAAAGGGCCGGCGCTGTTGATTAAGATTAGTCCAGCGGCCGATTCGGGACGTTGTGCTGCGACGCACAAAGCGGCGTAACCTCCCAGGGAGTTGCCGGCTAATACGGCGGGCCGGCCGATGACATTGGTGATAAAGTCGTGGAGTTGGTCGCGCCAGAGGTCGCCGCTGTACTGCATTTCGGGTTTTGCCGATCGCCCGAATCCGATCAGGTCGATCGCCCACACCTCAAAATCCTGACTCAAGCCGCTGATATTTTTCCGCCAGTGGTCTGTGGACGCTCCAAAACCGTGAATTAATAGCAGTGGAGGGCGATCGGGATGCGGAGAGCTAGATCGAACATAGTACACAGAATGGCCCCGCCACTGCCAGTAAGTGCCTGGAATGGGGGCTGCGGTCATGGCTGGGGTTGTTTGCATGATGTAAAAAATTAATTATTTACATTAATTATTGTATCAAAATAGTTTAGCCATATGAGCTTATGGTATGTCAACACGGGCGATCGGGCTGACAATCCGGTGTCGCAAAGGAGGGATCAACTGATTCATGTATGTTTTCTACCGATTCGGATGAGGGATCTTGAAGCGAGGAAAGTTGAGGATTTTGGGGATGACATGAAGGAAGTGGCCATCCGGGGGTGTCAGGAGCAGCAAAATCTGAGATTTGCAAAGTTCCAGAATATTTTGTCAGTTATTTGCTTTTATTCAGGGTTTTGATACTCTAAAATATAGATAGAGCTGTGGCGCTCAGTCGATCGGCATTGTTAATACTAGGGGAGCCAACTATGCAGGGTGTGAACATTATTCACCTGAAAGTTAGGGAGTTTTCTGAGTGATTGCTATCTCAGCCCGTCCCGTCGGACGCAATTGGATTACGATTAGCTTCGCTTCTACTTTATATCTTTGTCCTGTTTTGGATCTGCTCCTAGCAGAAGTTCCGGATCACTGGCAAGCGGAGTTACGGTTGGGGCTTCAAGAAGCTTTGGTAAATGCTGCTAAACACGGAAACAAGCTAGACCCCAGTAAAACTGTTGGAGTCCGCTTTTCGATCGTACAAAATCAATATTGGTGGGTGATATCGGACGAAGGATCTGGCTTTGAAGCCCCTTGTAGTTGCAATTTTTCTACTGACAATTGCGACAGTCATCTTGCAGATAAGTCTGAACTCCCTCATGTTGAACAGGAATGTGGCAGGGGGTTGTTTATTCTTTACCAGATATTCGATCGGGTTGAGTGGAATTCTCAGGGTACAGAGTTAAGGGTGTGCAAAGAACTTCCCAGTCGCTCTAGGCTACCTCGGCTTTACTAAAACTGAGATTTGGCAATATTTTCAGCTTTCAAGTCGATCGGACCAAAAATAGTTTCCCGGCTAAACTGGGTAATGATAATTTGGACTAATTCGCTAATGAGATTTGATAGTAATCCAAAAAGTGAGTTTTGAGAAATGATACAGAGGACACGGCAGTGCCGTGTCCCTACCTAGATTAATTGTAGGGACACGGCACTGCCGTGTCCTGACTTTGGTGGGTAATATTAATTTTATTTGCCGTGTCCGTGAGTGGGACAGGGAGGAGCAGAGATCGATCGATCCAGCCATCCTGCTGCTTGATTCAAGCGAGGGAGAGCTTCTTCGGGCTGATTTTTGAGCAAAAAGACCAAAGCAGCTCCAGCTTGCTCACAGGCGCGAGCAGAACGGTTAGCTTTGAGACGATGCCAATCTTTTTCGGAAATGGCAAGGCGCGCGGCTAGAGCTTGGGCTAGTTCTACTGTGCTAAGCTCGTTGAGGTTGACAGTTTTAGTCGTTTGTGTAGTTTCAAGCATAAGTAGTAATTATAGCGATTTGGCTAAAATTATTCAATTTAAAAAATATACTGTATATAATCCCTCTTCTGTCATTGTGGGGAAATAAAAATAAATGTAGGTTGGGTTGAACGGAGTGAAACCCAACAATCACAAGGTTTTTAGCTGTTGGGTTTCGTTCCTCAACCCAACCTACGGCCCGACTCGATAAAAGTCCGTAAAAATAGGGGTTTGAGACTTTTATCTACCGAGAGTGACAAAATAGGGATAATAGCAAAAACTAAATTGTCAGTAGCTTTTTTTAAATTATTTTATTGTCAGGTTTTCAGATCAAAATGCCTCAACAGCCATCAAAGTTAAATCCAGAGACACCGGGAGATGAAAGTGAGTTTGTTCAAGCGCTGGAAACTGTAGAGCGATCGCTCGTAGCAGTCAAAGAACGCTACACTCAAATTCAGGTCGATCGCCTGCGTCAAGCCGAACTCGGCAATCGGCGGGAAGATATCCGCGAATCGGTGCGCCAAAATCCCACAACGCAACTTAAGCAAGAATTGCGGGAAATTGAGCAAGAATTGGAAACTATCGAGTTGAATCTTGAAAGCAGTCTGTTTTCTTGGGCTAGTATCAAACAACCTTTTTGGCAAGCAGTTCGTTTTGGTGGACTCGGCATTTTGGTCGGTTGGATTTTAAAATCCTATGCAGGTTAAAATTGAAAGTTAAGATTTGTAGGGGCGGGTTTTACCAACCATAATCGCCTGAAAGTAACGATCTCGTAAACCCGCCCTCTATTAATTTGATAAATACCGCCTGAAACTCATGATC
Source organism: Oscillatoriales bacterium (assembly GCA_043718495.1). GTDB lineage: Bacteria > Cyanobacteriota > Cyanobacteriia > Cyanobacteriales > Microcoleaceae > Microcoleus. The sequence goes on from JAYSVM010000135.1 coordinate 3,172, forward strand.
TAGTAAACCCGCCCCCTATTCATTTGATAAAAAGGATTAAACAATATGACAAATAAACGAATTGCAGCAATTCTACGGGCTGGTGAACCAGATGAAACTGTAACTGTTCAAGGCTGGGTTCGGACTAAGCGCGAATTGAAAGAATTTGCCTTTGTGGAAGTCAACGATGGTTCGGCGATGGCTAATTTACAAGTAGTTATTAATGCCGATCTGCCAGATTTTGAAAATGTACTTAAACAATTAAATACAGGTGCATCTTTAGAAGTTTCGGGAGTGTTGGTAGCATCTCCGGCGAAGGGACAACGAATTGAATTAAAAGCATCCCAAGTACAAGTTTACGGCGATGCCGATCCGCAAACTTATCCGTTACAAAAGAAGCGCCATTCCTTGGAATTCTTGCGGACGATCGCACATTTGCGGCCGCGCACCAACACCCACGGTGCTGTCTTTCGGGTTCGCAATGCTTGTTCGGCGGCCGTACACCAATTTTTTCAAGAACGCGGCTTTCTGTGGGTTCATACTCCGATTATTGCTGCTAGCGACTGCGAAGGTGCGGGGGAAATGTTCGCCGTTACTAACTTTGATTTAAAAAATATCCCACGCACTGATTCCCAAGAAGTTGATTATGCTAAAGACTTTTTTGGGAAGCGCGCTTATCTGACAGTTAGCGGCCAGTTGGAAGCGGAAATCATGGCGATGGCTTTCGGGAATGTTTACACTTTTGGCCCGACTTTCCGAGCGGAAAATTCTAATACTTCGCGACATTTGGCTGAGTTTTGGATGATTGAACCGGAGATGGCTTTCTGCGATTTGCTGGGAAATATGGATTTGGCTGAGGCGTTTTTAAAGTACATCTTTAAGTACGTTTTGGAGCATTGCCCGGAAGATATGGAGTTTTTTAACGAGCGCATTGACAAGACTGTTTTGGCGACTGCGGAAAATATCATTAACAATCAGTTTGAGCGAATTACTTACACAGAGGCGATCACCCTTTTGGAAAAAGCAGACAAAAAGTTTGATTTTCCGGTAAGTTGGGGTTGGGATTTGCAGTCGGAGCACGAGCGCTATTTGGCTGAGGATTTGTTTAAAAAACCGACAATAGTCAGCGATTATCCCGTCGGAATTAAAGCATTTTATATGCGTTTAAATGATGACGAAAAAACGGTGCGAGCAATGGATATTTTGGCTCCTAAGCTTGGGGAAATCATCGGCGGTTCCCAACGGGAAGAACGGCTGGATGTGTTGGAGAAACGCATGGAAGCTCAGGGGATGAATAAGGAGGAATTGTGGTGGTATTTGGATTTGCGCCGCTACGGTACTGTGCCTCATGCTGGCTTTGGTTTGGGATTTGAGCGGTTAGTGCAGTTTATGACAGGAATGGGCAATATTCGGGATGTGATTCCGTTTCCGAGAGCACCTTTGAGCATTGATTTTTAGGATTGTGCGGCAAAACGTAGGGACATGGCACTGCCGTGTCCCTACGGGGAACTAACGATAGGCTGGTGTATCATTCAGGAAATAGCTTTCCCAGCTTTAGTATTTGACTATTCGGCCCTTTTTTATACTACAATCAGCAATTTCTTCGACGCAGTAGTTATTGACATATTTGCCGAGTAGGTGATATAGTATTTTATCAACATCTAAATACTCTCTTGCTTGTAAATTTTAGGCAGGTATTCCCATGTCAGAACTAGCCGAGTTTTCCTTAGAAGATGGCACTACATTTTTAGTAGAAATAGAAGAGCCAGAATCTCCAACGATAGAACGAATTACACTGCCTTCAGGGCAGACAATTCTCAAAGCACAACAAACTTTTGAAAAAGCTTTAGATGGAATTAAACCTGTAGCATCTACTATTATTTCTAAGCTTCAAAATTTAAATACTCCTGCTGATGAAATAGAGGTCAAATTTGGCATTAAACTTACTGCTGATGCTGGAGCAGTATTTACATCTATTGGAGGGGAAGTCAATTATGAGATCACCCTGAAATGGAGTCCAAATAAATTAAAGCAATCCGATCGTGAGTAACAACTACATTCAAACAGTCAAAGGTGCGATCGCCCGCATATATCATGCTAATGGTGCTGTAGTAGGAGCAGGATTTTTAGTATCCGATCGCCATTTGCTCACCTGTGCTCATGTCGTAGCAGCAGCTTTGAGTATTTCTGCAAACACTCAGCCCAAGCCAACTGGCTATATCGAGTTAGATTTTCCGCTGATTGCACCAGGGCAAAAAGTGAAGTCCAAAGTCGTATTCTGGCAGCCAGTTAACCCATCTCAATCTGGAGAGGACATTGCTGGGCTAGAATTAGAAGGTATTCTACCAATTGGCATACAACCAGTACGTTTGGTTATTGCTGAAGATTTTTGGGGGCATTCTGTCAGAACTTTTGGATTTCCAAAGGGGCACGATCAGGGGATCTGGGCAGATGGAATTCTGCGCGATCGCACGGCAAATAACTGGGTGCAAATAGATGCGATCGCAGCTCAAAATCGGCCAATTGAAAAAGGGTTTAGCGGTGCGCCTATCTGGGATGAATCGCTGCAAGCGGTAGTGGGAATGGCGGTAGCCGCAGAAAAGCGGCGGGAAGATGTGACGGCTGCATTTATGATTCCTACTTCTATTTTACAAGCTGCATGGTTGGATTTGGATCGGTGGATGGCACAGTATCCTTCAGCAGTCAGAGACTCTATGGATAGCTTACCCTCTTTTCGTCAGGTAAAATTGAAAGCCTTAAACGGTCGTCATTCTATCTTGTGCGAGAAGTTTGAAGCAGCTTATAATCAGCTTAGCTCTACCTTAAATGCCACTGATACTGTTATCATCAGACAGCAAATTAAAGGTATAGAATTAGAAATCAATAAAGTAGAACAGGAAATTAATATTTTATCTAAGTGAAGAGCTATCTATGCAGGATGAAGGCAACAATGAAAGCTTGATTGATTCAAAGAAGAAATGTTTAAAGCTTTTATATAACAGATATAATTCAGCTAATGAACAGTGGGCAACAACGCTAAATGAAAGTGATAAACCTTCTATTCAAGTAACTATCAACAGATTAGAAACAGAAATCCAACAAGTAGAAGGTGAAATTGACAGCTTAAAATTAGGATTGCATCAAATAGATAGTAGTAAACGTTATAGCCACTATTCAAGAAACTGGGAGGAAAAATTTCATAAAATAGACTTCGAGAAAACTAATCAAATTTTAGAATCTACTTTCAAGAAATTTAAGAATAAAGAAGGTGCTGCTTTATTTTTATTACAAAATAGTCGTTCTAGGGGAGGTGATTTGTGTATCAAAAACATGAAATCTAAACTTCAGGACATGGGAACCTGGTATCCTCCGCACAAGTATGAGTTTTCATCGCTTCGAGAAGCTAATATAATTGGTTTTCTTAATTCTTTAGCTCAAGATTTTCCCGTTCAACATAGTGATAATATTTCTACCTATACAGATGAAATCATCAATAAGATATATGCTTCACTATCCGGTGGTGGTATTTTTTTGATCGAAATTGACATCTGCGATTTGAGTTCTCAATATGCTGTTCTGGATTGCTTCGTTCAACAATTTTGGTGTAAATTGCTTGGGAGATTACCGGAAATCAGCCAAAAAAATCGCTTCATTAGGTTTGTAGCTGTTTTATCAATACACGATTCAATTCCTAAAGATTTGCTTTTGGATCTGTGCTGTAAGAATAACAAGTTCGATAGTAAAAAATTTCTGGAGTTACCTCTAAAAAAATGGACTAACGAAGAAATCAAGAATTGGTTATTTAACTTTTCAGGTCTTACTGCTCCTTCTATCGGGGTTACTCTCCAAGAAATTGAGCGGATGGCTGAAAATATTCACCGACGCACTAAAGGAGAACCCGATCGTGTTTACAAGGAATTAATCCACGATATGTCCAAGCTTGTTAGTTAATTTATCAAGGAAATACAAAACTATGGAACCAAATACTAGATATAAATTTCAAGGTGATATTAATTACCGTCCCCAACATCCTCACCCCGACTCTCCCCAAAAAGTTGAGCCTTACATTGCTAATTCTGAATTGATTCAGGCTGTCAATTTAGCGATCTATCTCCGCCGTCCTTTATTATTAGAAGGAGAAGCAGGATGTGGTAAAACGCGCTTGGCTGCTGCGGTAGCTTACGAATTGGGATTGCCGTTTTATCGCTGGGATGTACGATCGACCACTAAAGCTGAGGAAGGACTGTATAAATATGATAGTCTGCTTCGTTTATATGATGTCCAAGCTCAAAAAGTAGATTCTCAACCTAACCGAGATCCTAGCGATTCCACTAATTACCGAAGATTTGGAGCTTTAGGCGAAGCATTTCGCCAAGATTGCCCTGCGGTTGTTTTGATTGACGAGATAGATAAGGGCGATTTAGACTTTCCTAACGATTTGCTGGCAGTTTTGGATGAACCTTGGGAGTTTGAAATTCCCGAAACTGGAGAAATAGGAGATAAAAAAATTAAAGCCAAGCATCAGCCCATTGTGATTGTTACTAGCAATAAAGAAAAAGGAAACTTGCCACATCCTTTTTTGAGGAGATGCGTCTATTGTTTTATCAAGTTTCCTGATAATTTGGCTCAGTTACGCAAAATTGTTAACTCTCATTATGAAACTCAAACCGATCGCCCGCTTCCATCGCCACAACTTATAGATGCTGCTAGCGATCGATTCTTGCAAATTCGTAAAAAAGGAGGGTTATTTAAGAACCCAGGTACTAGCGAATTCCTCGATTGGTTGAGCGCATTGCAAAGCTTCGATCCAAAGCCTTATTCGGCTTCCAAATTAACAGAACCGAATCCAGTTCCCTACAGAGAATTGCTGTTCAAACTGCACGCTGATTGGCAAAAATATTCATCTGCCTCATGAGCGATTTTAATCCAGAACCAATTTTGGAGAATATCTTCAGCCGTTTGCGGACAAAGGGTTTTAACTTGGGTGTCCGTGAATATCTAGCAGCTTTGGATGCAGTCAAAGCAGGCATGGGTAGCGATAGTATAGATGCTCTTAAATTAGTCTTAAAGTTACTGTGGTTTCATTCTTACGAGGACCAAAATCACTTTGTTTCCATTTGGGAAGAGCTCACTGCTACTACTTCAAAATCACCTCTTAAGTCTAGTGCTGAAAACTTTAGAGAAGAAGCGCTACCAGAACCATCAAAACCCACTGCTGAAGAGATTCCTCCACCATCGCAGGATTTGCCTCCACCTCAAGTAGAGCAGACTCACCAACTGACACCGTTGCCTATACGATCGCCCTATACCCCGATCGATCTAGAAAATCCACCAGAACTCCTGAGTTACTTACCGATTTCCCACCGCTCAATGGCTTACACCTGGCGTTATTTGCGGCGTCCGATCGCAAATGGCCCAGCAGATATCCTAGATATTCAGGCAACAGTAGAGCAAGTTGCTCGTCAAGGTTTCTTTTTAGCCCCTGTCTATCGTCGCAGAGAAGTCAATCAAGCTTGTCTGCTGCTGTTAATAGACCAAGATGGCTCTATGACTCCATTTCATCGTTTGAATCGGGATTTGGTAGAAACGGTCGATCGAGATAGTACCATCCCAGAAATTCAAGTTTATTACTTCCACAACGTTCCTGTCGATTGTGTTTATCTTGATTCGCATTTAACTCAGCCAGTGCCTTTAGAAGCAGTTTTGGCTGGGTGCGATTGTGATACTAGCGTGTTAATTGTCAGCGATGCAGGGGCAGCCAGAGGCAACCGCCAGATGCACCGCATTCGAGCTACAGTCAAGTTTTTGGTTCAACTCAAGCAGCGAACCAATTTAATCTGCTGGCTCAACCCCATGCCCAGAAATCGCTGGGAAGACACTTCAGCCGAAGCTATCGGTTATCTTATACCTATGGAGCCAATGGATAAAGAGGGATTTGGCAACGCGATCGATATTGTGCGCGGCCAAGCTATATCCTACTTGGATAACGAGTAGTTACAGGTGCAGTTTATGAATAACAACTCAGAATTAGAACAGCAGCGAAAATATGCAGCACAACAGATAGATCGATTTGTTCGCCGCTTCGACGCATCTTACAAAAAATTGGCATATTACGCAGCATTGCCCTTAGTTTTGACCCCGGATCTGCTCAGCTACTTGCGAAATAACTTTCTGCGTGACGAAAAAGTACCTTGGGTTGCCGAAGCAGATTTACTGCTATCAGATATCTGTAGATTAGTTGGATATGAGCAGTATGTAATGGAGACTCATGTACGAGCTTATCTGCTAGACGAAATGCAGCAAAAACTAGGTAAGAAACGTATAGAAGCAGTTGCTCGTTTACTGATAACCTATATCAAAAATGTTTTGCGGACGAATCCATATATTGGACAGCAAGAACTGGAAACACAGCAGTGGGCTGCAATGGTGTACATAGATGACCAACGACAAACAGCAGTACGCCAGATATCTGAGGCGTATCAAGAATGTGCAGAACATACAAAAGCGGGAGAAAAATATTTACTAGCAAGTCGCTCTGAAATGGCAAGGCTATCGCGGATTATTGGAGAACTTGCACCGCAGTTAAAAGATTATGATAGCCTTTTAGATTATGCAGAGGTAGTTGGGCGCGCGTTAGCAGATCCGAGTCAAGTGAGTCAAGAATTACTTAACCGTTCGTACAGAGTATCGGAAGATATAGTATTACGATTGCCAGATGCTTTAGTTCCTGGTAATACCAATACTATCAAATTACAACTTTTTGATTTTGAAGTTGCACTTATAGAAATTAATGATTTCGTGCTAAGTGATGTAAAAGGTTATTTGGAAATTATTTACGAATCATTTTTTTCAACAACTGGCAAACATTTTACCGATATTCAAAGAGAATTAATAGTGGGAGTATTGGCCAATCAAACTTATAAACAAATTGCAGGATCGAGGAACTTCTCACTGAGTTACGTCCGAAATGTTGCTGCCGATTCATGGAAAAATATATCTGAAGTTTTCGGAGAAAAAGTAACAAAACAAAACTTGAAATCTTTAATTGATAAACGGATGAGTTCTCAGGCTCTAACTATTCGTAAGTTTCATAGACAAGCTAGGAATTTCATCGAAGATGTGGGTAATGGCGTTCAACTAGAAATGGTGCAGATTCCTCAAGGCAGCTTCTTGATGGGTTCGCCAGAAGATGAACTTGAGAGAAGTAGTAGCGAAGGCCCTCAGCACGAGGTAACTGTTCCAGCTTTTTTGATGGGCAAATATGCCGTTACCCAAGCCCAGTGGAAAACTGTAGCAAATTTACCTCAACTTGAGCGCGAACTCAATCCAGATCCTTCCAGCTTCAAGGGTGCAAATCGCCCTGTAGAATGCGTTTCTTGGTATGATGCCGTCGAATTCTGTGCCAGATTGTCCAAACACACTCGAAAGCCCTACCGCTTACCCAGCGAGGCCGAATGGGAATATGCTTGTCGCGCGGGGACAACGACACCTTTTCATTTTGGGGAAACGATTACCACAGATTTAGCGAATTATGACGGCACAGATGATAAGGAGAATAAGTGGTCTGGTTCCTATGGTGCTGGGCCTAAAGGCGTCTACCGCCAAGAAACAACGCCTGTGGGTAGTTTTGGTGTAGCCAATGCTTTTGGACTTTACGATATGCACGGGAACGTCTGGGAGTGGTGTGCTGATCCTTGGCATAGTGGCTATGAAGGTGCGCCTACGGATGGTACGGTTTGGGATGAAACTTGTAATGATAATCGTTATCAAAACAACGTTGACTTATTAATCAACGCCAAGGAAGATAACCGACCTCGGCTGCTGCGCGGCGGTTCTTGGGACGACTTTCCGAGGTATTGCCGCTCGGCTATTCGCGACGGCAACTATGCGCCGGACTATGACTACGTCAACATCGGTTTTCGTGTTGTGTGTGTGGCTGCGTGGACTTAGCTCTTTACACTTTTACCCTCTTGCTCTTTACACTTCTTAATTTTTCACTTTTTGGTCGCCGAAGGTGACTCGATTTTTTTTTTCAGGATTTACACTACAGGTGCTAATATCATCCAATGGAAGAGTTGCCAATTATTCAAAAAACCTACGATTTAATCAAATGGTACGTGCCGATATTAAATCGGTTGCCCAGAGACCATAAATTCATCTTGGGTGATAGGATAATTGTTAGATTGTATGAGTTCCTCGAAAATCTAATTCAGGCTCGATATACTAAGGAAAAACTCACTATATTAGAACCGCTCAACAGTAGTTTGGATATTGTGCGACATCAGACCAGACTTTTATTCGATTTTGAGCTGATGAAAGCTGAGCGGTACGAATATGCGAGTAAGTTAATTAACGAAATTGGTGTTGAGCTGGGTGGTTGGATTAAACAACAAAAGAAGCGATAGGAAGAAGCTTATACAGCAAGTCGCCCAAGTGGGGGCGGGTTTATGAGATTTTGGGTTTTAGGCGGTGATGGTTGGTGAACCCGCCCCTACAGGAATTATGCTCAATTGACCTAATACAATATGATATCATGTTAGGCTAATTACCCCTTGTATTGTAGGGGCGGGTTCACCAAAAATATCTGCCAATAATTGACGATCTCATAAACCCGCCCTGACCGAGATATTACGGTCAATTTACCAGACACAAATCATATGGAGCGATCGGAATATTTGTTGTTGGGTGGGGGCGGGTTTATGAGATTTTGGGTTTTAGGCAATGATGGTTGGTGAACCCGCCCCTACAGGAATTACGATCAATTTGTCGGACATAATATGATATGAAACGATATGGTGATTTATGGCATAAGGTGATCGAATTTGAGAATTTGTTAGCCGCCACCAAGACAGCGCAAAAGGGGAAACGTTTTCGGGATAATGTCCTAGCTTTCAACTATAATTTAGAAACCGAACTGCCAAAACTGAAAACGCAACTCATCAATAAAACTTACTGTCCTGGTAAGTATAGGACTTTTGAAATTGTTGAACCGAAAAGGCGATTGATTTCGGCTGCACCCTATAGAGATAGAGTAGTTCATCATGCGCTCTGCAATGTGATTACACCGATATTTGAACGAACTTTTATTGGTGATTCCTATGCGAATCGATTGGGTTTTGGAACCCACCGTGCTTTGCGCCGCTTCACAGAATTTGCTCGTTCTAGTCGCTATGTTTTGCAGTGCGATATTCGCAAGTATTTTGCTAGTATAGACCATGAAATCTTAAAATCTTTACTGCACCGCAAGTTGAAGTGTCCTGATACTCTGTGGCTGGTGGATAAAATTATTGATAATAGTAACGAACAAGAACCGATGAATGAGCATTTTCCAGGAGATGGTTTGCTAACTCCCCTAGAACGAAGGCGCGGTATACCTGTCGGGAATTTAACTAGTCAATTTTGTGCTAATGTTTATTTGAATGGTTTCGATCATTTTATCAAAGAACGACTCAAAGTTAAAAAATATATTCGCTATGTTGATGACTTTGCTTTGTTTTCGGACGATCGAGACTTTTTAGTACAGGCGCGACTGGCTTTGGAGGAGTATTTGGCGAATCTGAGGTTGAAGATTCACCCGATTAAGAGTCAGTTGTTTGAGACTAAGGAAGGGGCGAATTTCTTGGGTTTTCGCATTTTGCCCGATCGCATTCGAGTCAGAACAGAAAATTTGCGACGGGCTAAGCGACGACTGCGACAAATGCAGGTACAATACGCTGAAGGTGATATAGAATTATCACAAATTACCCAGTCGTTGCAAAGTTGGATAGCGCATTTGGAACATGGCGATACTTGGCAATTGCGACAACAGATATTTGCTTCTCTCGTGTTTGCGAGGGAGTAGAGAGGGGATAGGCACTTTCGGCTGCTGCGCGGCGGTTCTTGGAACAACAATCCGAGGAATTGCCGATCGGCTATTCGCAACAACAACAATGCGCCGGACAATGACAACAACAACATCGGTTTTCGTGTTGTGTGTGTGGCTGCGTGAGCTCTTCAATATCAGAACTGGCGGATGGAAATTCGTTGGGTGTATGTGGAGGAGTCCAGTCTTATTCCTGAGATGCTAGCGATAGTATCCAAAAATTAAAATGAGTTGGGTAGCCTGGTAGGTGGTGATACTGAACGGTTGCCCGATTTTATTCAGTACCGATGCTACCAGAATTAGGCGTTACTGATTTGGAGTATGATTTGCCTCGGAAATTTAGTAGGGGCAATTCATGAATTGCCCTCTAAATTTCATGAATTGCCCCTACATTTCAGGGATTCACTCGGCGAGTGAATGGGTGCATCTCAATTTGGAAAGGGCGAAGATGTTTGCAAAAATGAGATACACCCTCGGCGATCAAGTTGCCGAGGGAATTGTGATATCGACTGATTGCACTTTCACCGAAGTCCCCAAACTCGATAATGGTGGTTGAATTCCCGCAGTATTTCCCACTACTAATGTCACCAGATTTTCCGGTTTTAAGTAAGTTTTTGCTACGCGCTGTACGTCAGCAATTGTGGTTTTTTCTATGCTGCGACGGTAGCTAAAAATGAAATCTTGCGGATAACCATAGTATTCGTAGTTCATGACGCGCGCCAAAGTTTGAGTAGGATCTTCAAATTTGAAGAGGAAAGAATTAATTTTTGAATCTTTAGCAAAAGCTAATTCTGCCGGGGTAATTGCTTCGGTGCGGATGCGATCGATCTCGGTGCGAATTGCTTTGATAAATGGTACTGTTGCCTCAGATCGCGTTTGTCCTCCAGCTACAAACACTCCCGGATAGTCAAACCTGGGACTCCAAGCAGCATAGACTGAATAAGCTAATCCTTGGCGCGATCGCACATTATTGAACAAACGCCCCCCAAAACCGTTCAAAACCCCATTCATCACATCCAAAGCACCATAATCTGGACTATTCAACATTCCGCCCAAATGTCCCATCTGCACATAACTTTGGCTCAATTGCGGTTGATTTACCAAAAATATGCCACCTTGATTTGCTACTGATACCGTTGGTAACGGCGGCATTTCCGCAATCTGACTCGGTTCCCAGTTGCTAAATTTTGACTCGATGAGCGATCGCATTTTTGCCGTATCAAAGTCACCAGAAATCCCCAAAATCATATTCTTGGGATGGAAATATTTCTGATAAAAACTCATCAAATCGTCACGGGAAATATTCGCCAGAGTCTTGTATTCTACCGTGCGAGCGTAAGGACTGCGATCGCCATAAATCAGCTTTTGAAACTCGCGGCTAGTAATGTTGTCGGGATTGTCATTCCGGCGGGCGATTCCACCTTGCTCTTGTTTCTTCGCCAAATCCAACTTTTCCTGAGCAAAAATTGGCTCCCTAATTACTTCCGCAAACAAGTCTATTACAGGCTCAATATCTTCAGCTAAAGCACTAAAATTAGCGCTACCCGAAGTAGCATTAATCCCTGTTTCTACCGAAGCTGCACGCCGCTCTAGCAACTGATTTAGTTCATCTGACGAATGCTTTTTAGTGCCGCCAGTTCGCATTACTTCTCCAGTCAAATTTGCTAGTCCAATTTTATCGATCGGCTCAAAGCGATCTCCCGTCCGAAATAGCGCTGTTCCTCCAACTAACGGCAGTTCTTTGTCTTCCATCAAATAAACTCGCATCCCATTTTTTAGTTCAAAGCGAGTGTATTTAGGTAGTTTCAATTCTGGCAGTGCGGGGAATGTTAATTCGTCGTAGTGCTTCGGTGCTGCCGCGAAGGATGGTAACAAGTTAAATGTTGAAAACGAAACAGTAAAAAAGCAAAGTGATAGCAGAAATAACTTGACTTTTTTCAGTCTCAATTTAGTCCTTTTCATTCTTTCTCCTAAGTTGCCTGTGATGACTATTCTAGCGCGAGGCAGAGCCTCTGGATCTGCGTTACCAGACAGAGCCTGGTAACGAGTTTTCCTTCTTCCTTCTTCCTTCTTCCTTCTTCTTTACAGTGGCAAAAGCTTACCGATTGTCTTATTTTCTGGTCTGAAAGTAGCCTTAGCGACTCGCTGAATATCGGTAGGAGCAACATTCGCGATCGCATCCAATTGCTTAAACAAATTGCGCCAAGAACCAGTTTTCACTTGATAATCAAGCAGCGAAAATGCCATGCCCATGTTAGAATTTAGCGATCGCAATAAACCAGCCCTCGCCTGAGTTTTCACTTGCTCCAACTCCTCAGCAGAAACCGATTCAGTTTTCAATCGCTCGATTTCCTGACTCAAAGCCACAGCCACTTCATCAACCGTGCGGCCCGGAGCAGTTTGAGCGTAAAATAACATCAAATTCGGATACTTTTCCCCCGGATAACCACTAAAGCCTTGAGCCGCCAAAGCTAATTGCTTTTCTACGACTAAAGACTTGTAAAGTCTAGAAGTACGGCCATTACTGAGCAAAGAACCGATTATTTCATAAACTGCATTGTCGGGATGATTCATCGCAGGCCTGTGGTATCCTTCCAAATACCAAGGTTGAGTTTTTAACCTCAGCGTCACTTCCTTAGTTTGCGTTTGTGGAGGTTCCACAATTTGCAATTTAGGAGCGGCGGGCTTCGCCTTGTAGCGACCGAAATAAACCTGAGCGAGTCGCTTCACCTCCGCAGCTTTCACATCTCCTACTATCGCAACAGTCAGGCTACTGGGAACATAGTGAGTATCAAAAAACTTTTGCACCTCACTGCGGGTGAGGTTTTCAATGTCTTTACTGTAGCCAATTACTGGGCGGCGATAGGGATGAACGGAAAAGGCTTTGTCGGCAAAAACTTCAACCATTTGTCCGATGGGAGAATTTTCGGTTCGCAGTCTGCGTTCTTCAAGAATCACCTGTTTTTCTTTGTAAAACTCCCGGAATACTGGTTCGAGAAAACGCTCTGATTCCAGCGACATCCACAGTTCTAATTTATTAGCTGGAAGGCTATAAAAATACATTGTTGCGTCGATAGAAGTCGCAGCATTTAGCCCAACTCCGCCTGCTTGTTCAACTATTTTTCCGAATTCATTACGATTCACAAATTGCAATGATTCTAATTCGGTTTTGTCAAATTCTGCTTTTAATTTGGCGACTTCTTCAGTTTTACTACTGGCTTTGGCTGCTTGAATTTGGTCGAAGAGTTGATCTTGTTTTTCTAACAGCGGTTTTTCGGCTTTGTAGTCGGTAGTGCCGATTTTGGGCGTGCCTTTGAAGGCTAAATGTTCAAGGTAGTGGGCGACTCCGGTTTGTCCGTCGGGTTCGTCTGCACCCCCCACGTCGGCGTGAATCAAAAACGATGCTACTGCTGCTCTGGGCCTTTCGAGGACGACGAATGTCATGCCGTTATCGAGCTTGAATTCACTGACTTGGTTGATTACTCGATCGAGCGAAGGGACAGCAGAGGCTATTTGGGAGCGGTTGGCGGGGTTTTCGCGGGCGCTCGCCATTTGGGGTGAAATTCCCCACCACAAGACAACAGCAGCCAACAGGGAGGCGAGGAATTGAGTTTGGCGTTTGAGCGATTCCCTATGGGATAGCTTGGCTTCACGGTTTTTTTGAGACTGCGAGATCATTCGATTTTAGATTTTAGATTTTGGATTTTGGATTGTCAAACAGCAAGATGTTCGTGCCACATACAAAAGATCATATTCTAAGGATAAAGATTTTTGGAGACATAAGCGATCTGTTGCGCCGCAGATGTTAGGCTGATACAGCAAATCTCAAAAAGAGTCTGGGCCACGGCGAGGAGTTTTAAGTTTAAGATTAAAGTCGCGCACAACTTAAACTTAACATTATTAAGTCTCTCAGTCCACCTCCTACTATTCCGAATCGCCAATTACCTATTACAAAATAATGCGAATATTTAATCAGTCTCCTCCATCCGAAACCGAAACCAAAAAGCGGATTTTACAAGCAGCTCAAAAGTTGTTTGCCCGCAGTGGATACGACGGGACAACAACTCGCGAATTAGCAACAGCAGCAGGGGTAGCGGAGGGTACTCTGTTTCGGCATTTTGATAATAAAAAAGCAATTTTGATTGAGGTGGCAACGGAGGGATGGGTGGAATTGCTGACAGATTTGTTGACGGAATTGAGCGAGATGGGGAGTTACAAAGCGGTGGCTCAAGTGATGCGACGACGGATGCTGAATATCCGCGAGAATAGCGACATGATGCGGGTGTGTTTTTTGGAGGCACAATTCCACCCGGATTTGCGCGATAAAATTCAGTTGGAAGTAATCGGAAAAATGAGTGTTGTGGCTGAGGCTTTTTTTGAAACGGCGATGGAAAAAGGAGTTTATCGGAAGATGAATCCGAAGATTGTGGCTCAGGTATTTTTGGGGATGTTTGCGGTGGCGGGTTTTAGTCAAAATACGATTATGGAACCTAATGCCTCACCGAAGGATATGCAGGAAATGGCAGAAGGATTGGCCGATATTTTTCTGAATGGCGTTTTAGTTAAAGATGAATAATTGGGAATTGGGAATTGGGGAATTGGGGAATTGGGGAATTGGGGATAGGGAATTGGGCATTGGGAATTGGGGATTGTGGATAGGGGTAGGTTGCCAACGTGGCACATCGAGAGAATTAATTGAAACGGCGATCGCACAAGTATGTCATAGTTATGACTTGACAGAAAGTGCGATCGCCGGAATTGCCACAATAGACACTAAAGCCAATGAAGCCGGAATTGTCGAACTTTGCCAACAGCGAAACTGGGCTTTAAAAACCTTTCCTGCTAATACCCTAAATTCTGTAGAAGTTCCCAATCCTTCCAATATTGTAGGGCAAAAAGTCGGCACGTACAGTGTAGCAGAAGCTGCTGCACTTTGTGCGATCGAACTGACATCTTGTACCATTCTCAAAAACAGGCAAGATGCCTATTCCACAAAGATTAAATCTTCTTGTGGGGTGGGCATCTTGCCCGTCCGTCAACAGCTTTTAGTTCCTAAACAAATATTTCGCACTAAAAACCCCCACTCTTCACAAGGGGGGGGTTCTGCCATAACAGTAGCGGTTGCAGTTTGTGCGATCGCAAATCTAAGATAGTATCTTACTGCTCGGCATTCACAAATTGACCAATCAAGCCCGAAACAAACGACAAAACAATTGAACCGAACAAAGCAGGCCAAAAACCACTAACCGCAAAACCGATACTAAAAGCACCAGCCAACCACGAAGCTAGGGACAACGAAATCGCATTGACAACAAATAAAAATAAACCCAAAGAAAGAATGCTCAAAGGCAGAGTCAGCACTGTCAGAATCGGCCTGACAACCGCATTTACAAATCCGATCACCACCGCAGCCAGCATCGCTGCTGGAAAGCTAACCACCGTGATACCTGGTACAATATAGGCTGTGATCACTAACGAAACCGCCGCTACCACCCAAGTTAAGAAAAAACTTAGCATATCTTTTTTTTCATCTCCATCACTATTAATTGAGATTGTAACTCTTTAGTCGATCGCGCAAAGTTCGGGATACACTACCAGATATCTACCTTGCGAGGACACCCGCTTTATGAAACTCCGGCAACTAGCAGCATTCCTATTGACACTTAGTATCTTAATCTTCCCGCTACCAGCTTGGGCGCAATCTAAATATTATCCACCTCCATTGTCCTTTAGCAACGCCGAACTGACAAGGCGTGATTTTTCTGGTCAGGTTTTGCGGGCTGCGGAATTTTCTAATGCTAATATGGACTTGACTAACTTTTCTAATGCTGATTTGCGGGGAGCAATTATGAGTGCTTCGGTGATGACTGAATCGAATTTGCACGGAGCAAATTTGACTAATGCCATGATAGATCAAATTAAATTTACAAAGGCTGATTTAAGTGACGCAATTTTAGTGGAAACAATTTTGCTGCGTTCTACTTTTGATGGAGTTGATATCACGGGGGCTGATTTTACAGACGCAATTATGGACGGCGCACAAATCAAAGAATTGTGCAAAATAGCTAGTGGAAGCAATTCTCAAACTGGAGTTTCTACTCGCGATTCTTTAGGATGTCTCTAAAGTTGGCTATTACAGTAGGTACTACTTCTTGTAGGGACACGGCAGTGCCCATAGGTGTCAACAATCAGGTCAAACGCAGTCAGAGACTATTGTTTGACTCTTAAATCTAGATCCCCCCTAGCCCCCCTTCTTAAGGGGGGACAGGAATCTTTTCAAAGTCCCCCTTCTTAAGGGGGATTTAGGGGGATCTAGACTTAGGTAAAAGCTAGAGATATCAAGGATTTTAGGCTTAAGTTGACACCTATGGGCAGTGCCGTCCCTACGGGATATTGATAGTACCTATAAACCTGCAATCTTCCTTCTTCCTTCTTCCTTCTTCCTTCTACTTATGAACAACAAAACTTCTAAACCGGGCAATTTGATGATTGGAGTGGCATTAAGCGCGATCGCATCTTCCACTCTTTTCCTACCCCAAGCCACCTTCGCCCAAGCTAGCAGCTTAAACAATTCCCAGCCACTGCAAGACTTTCAAACCAATGACAATCCAGATCCTTTTTCCGGCAGCAGTGGAACAGGAGTATTTGATTTAATTCACAGATCCAGATTGGGAAATGGTCGCAGCATAGAAGAGTTTAGCACCGAACAACGGCAAAATTTGAACGATGCCGCCACCGAATTTCGGAATAAACAACGTCTACTTCTAGAAAAACCAGCAGTACCTTCATCAGAGGCCATACCTACTGAAATTACTGCACCCATTCCCTAAATTTTCGGCACTCTACTACCGCCATAAAACAATATCCAGATACCAGACTTCTGGAAAAAGTCTGGTATCTAAAATAGGACTTAGGCATGGTGGTCAGAAACCGGGTTTTTTTACGAAAATATTTCGTTCCATCCCACAAATTAGGTGAAAAACCCGGTTTCTTTGGTCGAAGAAACAAGAGCACCGCCTCTACAGATTAATGACTGCCAGTTCCCGCTGCCCGTTTAAATGCCTCATCTAGCACTTCCGAAAGCGTCGGGTGAGTGTGCACTCGGAATGCTAAAGTGTGCACAGAATCTCGTTGCGCGATCGCATTTGCCGCCTCTTGAATCAAATCGGAAGCGTGCAATCCGAAAATGTGAACTCCCAACAATTCCCCCGTATCTTTGCGGTAAATTACCTTAGCCGTACCGTCGGTTTCCCCTTCAGCAATCGCTTTAGAATTTCCCTTAAAATAAGTCTTGACAGAAGCTACCTCAAACCCTTCGGTTTTTCCTAACTCCTTCGCCGCAGGTTCAGTCATCCCGACATAGCTGATTTCTGGGTGAGTAAATGCTGCCGCTGGGATGCTCAAATAGTCAATTTCCCGATCGCGCCCACAGATATTTTCCACCGCCGCAATTCCCATCGCAGACGCAGCGTGTGCTAACATCATCTTGCCATTCACATCGCCGATCGCCCACAAATGTTTAACTGGTTCTCCCCCAGCCAAAACTTGCATCTTATCGTTAACTGGAATATAACCGCGCATCGTTTCCACACCCGCAGTTTCTAGTCCCAAATTCTTACTAACAGGAACTCGGCCAGTCGCTACCAAACAAGCATCTACTTCCAAAACTTCGACAATTTCTTTAGTTTTGAAATCAGCTAATTCAATAATCACCGGCGAACCAGGAGTAATCTTTTTAGCCAACATACCCACTTTTGTTTCAATATCGCGAGGTGTAATTAACACCCGTTCTGCTAACTTAGCAATATCTGGATCGAAAGTTGGCATTAACTGATCCAATGCCTCAATCATCGTAACTTCGCAGCCCAATGCAGTGTAAATATCGGAAAATTCCAAACCGATATAACCACTACCAATAATTGCAATCCACTTCGGTAGCGATTCTAACCTCACAGCATCGTCGCTAGTAAACACAGTTTTACCATCAATTTCTATCCCTGGGGGGACGAAAGGAATTGAACCGGGAGCGAGAATAATATCCTTGGCAGTAATCGTTTTCTCACCTTTGTCGGTTTCAATGGTGATTTTTTGAGAACCGGCAATTTTGCCCCAACCTTGGATCGTATCTACATTCAAACGCTTCAGGCTGTTGGTCAAGTCGCCCCGCAGTTTTGAGACAATAGTGTTAGCATGATTCGCGATCGCCCCGCGATCGAAATCCACACTTCCCAACTGAATCCCCAAAGTCTTCAAATGGTGGGCATTCCGCAAATCCCGCACCCGTCCCGCAGCCGCCAACAGCGCCTTAGAGGGAATACAGCCCCGGTTGACGCAAGTTCCGCCCATATCGCCCGCTTCGATAATTGCCACCTTCAGCCCGCAGCTAACCGCGTGTATAGCCGCCCCGTGTCCGCCAACGCCAGCGCCAATAATTGCTAAATCGTAATCAAATCCCTGAGTCACCTGATTCTCCTAGTGTTATTTCTATCTGAGGACTTAAGCAAAAATACCGTATTTCCGCCATTTCAAGCTGGTGCATTGCGATCGCAATTCTTGAACAGCCGCGATCGTTGCATAAGTCCTGTCTCCCTATTCTCGACTAGACTAGGGTGAATTAGACAACTTTGACCACTAACTGAGATTTTTCAGAGTCAATGGTTTTGAGGCTATATCCGCTTGCTGGTTTTAATCCGGTTTTGAAGTCTAATATTTGTAAGCTTTGGGATACCCCAGAGTTTCTTTGTAATTTTTAGGGTCTTATGGAGGATACTTGTGATGGAAGATGATGACCAAAAAGATTCACGCCGCGCTTCGGCTCAATCATTTTTTGAGTCCCTTGATGAACTATTTGATTATATAGAAGCCAGTAGCAGTCCAGCAGCAGAATCTCAGTTGCCCACAGTTCAGGCGAAGTCTTCAAGTCCGCCGAAGAAGGCAAGACCTGCGAAAATTAATTTATCGGATTTTGAAGATGCGATCGCCGATTTGGAACAATTCATCCAGAAAAAAAACCAAAAACGCCCGGAAGTCAAGGAATAGTGGTTGCACCGGAATAATATAGAGGAGACGGCAAAAATGAGGACACGGCAGTGCCGTTTCCCTACAATGTTATTTTGGGTAGGGAAACGGCAATGCCGTCTCCTCATTTCGGCTACTAATAATTTCGATGCAATGTTATTTTGGGTAGGGAAACGGCAATGCCGTCTCCTAATTTCTAATAATTTCGATGCAATGTTATTTTGGGTAGGGACACGGCATTGCCGTCTCCTCAATTAGCTATTAATCGCTTTATTTTTGGGCTTTGACTGTTGAGGTAATTGATGCGATCGCACTTCGATGGCCCCATCACGAATAGCACTCAAAGGCATTTCCACTTCCTGAATATTATTGTGGAACTTCACAGCAATGTCAGCACCGTTAATAATTGCTCCCAACAACCGTGGCGACTTACTCGACTCCTCGTCGTCGGATTCTAGCAACTGGTCGGCCGCTTCAGACAACATACTAGATAGAGTGTAGCCAGGCCGCGCCACCAAAATGATGCCGTCAGTGTAGGGTTCCAAAGTTAGCGCGTCATTGCATTCACTCAAAGCCGGAGAATCCACAACCACAAAATCAAAGCGGTTGCGAACATCCTCAAATAGTCTCCGCATTTCGCTGGATTCGAGTATGCCCGCAGCCTGTCGCAAACAGCCCGGACTCGGCACGACGTATAGGTTTTCCACATCGGGAACTAAACGGACGCACTCGCTGATATTGCCGTAATAGTGTAGAGGTTCCACTGCTGCCAAAGGATCGATCGCGATTTTCAATGATTCAATGTGAGAAGCCGATCGCAAATCTGCTTCAATTAATAAAGTCCGTTTGCCCGATCGAGCCGACGCAATGGCAAGATTGTAAGCACTAAAACTCTTTCCCTCCTGTGCCCCCGCCGAAGTCAGTAATACGAGCTTCACTGGTTTGTCCCCAATCCGGCGTAAATTAGTCCGTAGCCGCTCGTAAAACTCCAAATAGGGCGAATTGATATCCAAGGCGATCGGCATCTCCAAGCCATAGGAATCAAGGATAGAAACTTCTGGTAAAACACCCAGTATCGGCACCTCCTTTTCCACCAAAGCCGCCCGCACTTCTTCCCAACTATAAAACTTGCCATTGAGCATTCCCAGCAAAAATATCAACCCGCCGCCCAACAGCAATCCCACAAATCCTCCCACCGCCAACATCACTGGTAAACCTCTCTTGCTGGACTCAACATCATCAGTTTTTGGCAGTTGGGCGATGGTCAAACTTCCGGTTGTTTCCGCTACTGATGCTTCAGCATCTACCAAAGCCGACTGCATTTTATCGTAGAGAGCTCTTTTAAACCCGACTTGTTGTGCTAATCGCGCTTGTTCTAATTGTTTGTTAGGAATTGTGGCGTGTTGGCGACGCAATTCTAGTTCTGTTTTTTCTACTCCTTTGATTTGCTGCTGTACCACTTCCTTTTGTGTTTGCAAAGCAATCAAACTTTGAGCTAACAGTTGTCTGGATGGATCTAACGAAGAATCTATCCGAATGCGATCGGTACTTCTCAGGGGAGCAGCCACTCCATTACCTCCCAACACCTCAGATTGTCGCTGTTGTAACTGTTGGTCAAAAGCTTGCTTTTGTTTGAGCAATTCTACAATTTTTGGGTGTTCTTCCTGCAAGTCGCTGCGGAGAATTTTGAGTTGAGATTCCAGGGAAAAAATTTGCACTCGCAATTGCCCAATAATTGGATCGGCCGAGAGTGCTTGCGCGACGTAAGCTTGCTCGACATTCAATCCCAACCGATTCTGCAAGCTGTTAATTTGAGCTTCAATTCCTCCCAACTGCACTCGCAGTTGCCGCCGCTGCTGTTCGCTACCAGTGATTGCTTGGGGCAGACTACCGCTCTGAGCTGCTAAAATAGAGGTTCCTTCTCGTTTTTCGTAGGTTTCCAGTTTTTCTTCTGTCTCTCTGAGTTCCTGTGTTACTTTTGGCAAACGTTTGTTAATTTGGGCGATCGTTTCATCTAGTCTAGAAGTATTAATTGTTTGGCTACGAGCCACCATTTCTTTCATCAACGCCTCTGCTACCATTTCGGCTTTTTTGCGATCGGCATTTTTGTACAATACTTGAATCAAAGCACTGGGGTCATTATTCTTAATCGGCATCTTTACTTGCACATCATCTTTCAGTTTTTTGACAGAGATTTTTAGTTTTTTCGCTGCTGCTTCAATCACCTTTTTATCCAGCAACATATCTTTAGTTATTTCTTGTCCTTCCTGTTGAATTTTAGTTGTAGTCGTTGAAAAGATTACAGTCGGACGACGGTAGGCGAGCATACCTGCGGCAACATAAACTGGCCGTGGAGTTGGCTGCACAGCCACTACTCCCGACACGCCGACACTCACAGCAAGAGTAGCTAATCCCACCCATTTATATTGATCGAAAGCAATTAAATAACGTTTAACAACTGATAAAGTCATAAAAATTTTAGATTTTAAATTGTTGACTGTTTACTTTAAGTACATCATAACCAATTCCCAATTCCCAATTCCCAATTCCCAATTCCCAATTCCCAATTCCCAATTCCCAATTCCCAATTCCCAATTCCCAATAACTACTTGTTAGAATTAGTCGGCACGAACAGATTGCTTACCCCATTTCTCAACTGCTCGAAAAACAAAATAAATCCCAAAATATCACGGAATGGTCTAGTAAAACTATTGATTGCAAAACCAACTCGCTCTACCAAATTCCGACCAATCACAATCACATCATTATCTTGCAACATCGGATTCTGAGACAGATTGCCCTCCAAAGCAGCTTTAGCATCTATCGAACGATTGACAGCTTTACCTTCCTTTTGGTCGAACCGAATTAGGGCAATGTGCCGCAAGTTAGCCAGATTTACAGGCAAGTTGTTGAGAGCATCCAAAAATGTACTGCCATTTTCTATGTAGAAAGAGGTCAGAACACCACTAGCGTAACTCAAAACTCGAACGTAGATCCGGGGTTTGATTAAGGTAGAGCGCGCAACCAAAGTCGTGTCGTAGTCGAGGTTTTTGCTAGCATCCAATTCTGGAACAATAATCGCATCTCCAGAAGCTAGGGGAAAATCAAACAAGTCCCTAGCCCTTGCTAAGGGAGTGTAGAGGTCGATGGGTTCCTCGACAGACCTACCGTTTGACAGTGTCCGTCGCACTCGCACTGCCCGCAAATCAGCTTTTCCCGTGACTCCTCCCGCAGCCACCAAAGCCGCAGAAATTCGCCCAGTACCGACTGGAAGCGTGTAAAAACCAGGTTTGCTGACTTCTCCGGTGACGGTGACTTGGACGGGTGTTGTGGCTGCCGCGAGGCTGTATTTGGATGCTAAATCTTGATCGGATTTGCGATCGGGCGTAGCTTGTTGATAGGGTACAACGATCGCATCTCCGTCTTCTAAACGCAAATCTGGTGGAGAAATCCCAGTTTGCAACGGTGTCAAAATGTCAACTACTTGCTCAGCAACAGCGCCAGATGGCAGTGTTCGCCGCACCCGTATCGCCCGCAGTTCAGCAGTAGGAGTTGTACCGCTGGCGGCCGCGAGGGCGGTGGGAAGTTGCGGAGTTTGCAGGGGATAAAAACCCGGTCTAGCCACTTCTCCTGTCACCGTCACGACTACAGGCCGCTGAACTAGCAGGGAGGCGAAGACTTGAGGATTTTTGATAAATTGGGTGAAGCGTTCGCGGAGACGTTCCTGTGCTTCTTCCACGGTGAGTCCGCGCACATTTACAGTGCCTATCAGTGGCAGTACAATTATCCCTTCAGGGCTGATAGCACCCGTAAAATTTAGTTCGGGGAAGCGCTGAACTTGAATCGCAATCTGGTCTCCAGCGCCTAATCGGTAGGGACGATTGCGAAATGCTGGGTTGATGTCCCGGTTGGTTCTAACTGGCCTTGGCGGTGGTACGGGTTCTGGGAGGCGATCGAGCAATTCGGAACTAGGAATAACAGGTTGTGCTAAACTCTTTTGAGGAAAAACCTTGTCATTGAAACCCCACAATAAAACTGTAAAAGATAGAGTCCAAGCAGTTGAGTAAAGACCTGCCAGGGAAAAAGCAACGTAATTTTTATTCATTTTAAAATCTCTATAATTCATATTTTCCCAATTCCCCAATTCCCCAATTCCCAATTCCCAATTCCCAATTCCCAATTCCCTATTCCCTATTCCCATTCTTTCAAAAAGTTTCTGCCATTAATTTAGCCTGGACAATTTTGCCAAGAGATTCAAGGATTGGTTGAGCTATCTTAATGTCAGCATTCGGTTCAAGGGGAACAATGATGCAGACGGCTACCCAGGAAGCACGGCGATTTGACAGTCTAGCAATGCTGTCTTCCCAAAACCAGCGACTGGTTGATGGAGAACCCCCGTTTGGCCAAGCGTACCACTGCAAGACAGCAAAGGTATGCTGGGCAGTCTGGCTGCGGAAAAACCGGGCTGTGACGGTTGTAGTCTTTGTGTTTGGTACTGAGGTTAAATTAACTGTAAACGGCAAAGTGCGATCGGAATCTGTTTGCCACCGATGAAACCCTTTAATATCTAGCCATTCCACCTGGGGCTTGTCTTTGGGACCATTTTGAGGCAACAGCAATAAAACAGCAATTGTCTGATCATTTTTAATTTCTTGAACTAACCACTTGTGACCACCAATTAGTACATGATTCTGAGTGCGGAGAGTCTGCCACCCAGGAAGTATTAACCCATTTTGACGTAAAATTTTCAGTTGCTTGAGGTTAGCAACTGGTGGCGAATTTGTCCAGGGCCACCGCCCGGTTGCATAACCCGGAATTGCTGCCAGTCCAACGAGTAGCAGTAAAAACACAAGTACGATAATTTGAGATAATTGGTATCGCCTCAGTAATTTGCGTGCTGAAATCATGTTTCTAGTTGCCAGATTGCACTGGGAAATATTTTTCCATTCCGTTGAGCAGAATTATCAATAAACCTAGTATACAAGCAGAATACAAATCTCCTCCCCATCCTGCGTGTAGCCAATTAAAAAGCCCCACTTTCTGGATGCCATGAAAGTAAGTTAGCAAAGCGTTGCGAAGAATATTTGAACTGATGCTAATAACAGATGTACTAGCTAAGAAAATAAGGCTTTTTCCCTTTGAACTCCCAACTCCTGTCCAATGCAGTAGAATTAAGCTGACATACAGACTGGTAAACAGCATTTTCAAACCTGCACAGTGGGGGGCAACTTCTACAATCTGATCGTTGACATAAAGATAAATTTCTTCAACTCTCACATTAAGACCAGCTTTGACTAATATTAAGCCAGATGTTTGAGCAATGAAGTGCTGTAACGGCAAAGCGTAGGGTTCTATTAAGTAAGGAATATGGTTTGGCGAACCTAGCAATACAAATAAAAGTGGTATTCCCTGCAATCTTAATCCGTGGATTCCTTTTAGACACAAGCAAATACTGCCTAGCATTAATGGTAGCGATAAATTTATTAAATCGCTCAATCTACTCAGATAAAAAAGCGTCGCTAGTACCAGAAAAACTCCTCCTAAAGGATGGGGGGAGTTGGGCAACTTACGCCAGCTATTTAGGTTCGTCCAAGCTATATAAGCTGCGTAGGGTAAACCAATTAGTCCGTGACTGAAGTATTCATGTTCTATGCTGATGTTTTTGTTGAACCATCCGTCATACCAGTGTACTAGCAGGGGGGCATAAAGCACCACTAGGAGTACCGTAATACTTTCTCCCAGAAGGTATCGCTTGAGGATGCGAATTTGGCGCTGGATCTGCATGATTTTAAAGGTATTAATCTATCCCCGTAGGGACACGGCGAAAGCCTTTGTCCCTACAAGGGCTTTATATTTAATTTTCGTGAACAATTAGGTCTTAAATGATAATTCGATCGCCCCAACAACCTGCTCAATCTGAGTATTACTCAATCCAGGATACATTGGCAATGATAAAATTTGTTGGCACAGGGTTTCTGTATTGGGAAAGTCTCCTGGATTACCTAAGTTTTGGTAGGCGGGTTGCAAGTGGCATGGTACGGGATAGTGAATGCCTGTTTGGATACCGTTTTCGGCGAGTTTTGCTTGAAGGGTGTTGCGATTAATTGGGCTTTTCTCCGTAACTCGAATTACATATAGGTGATAAATGTGACCGCTGTTGCTGTGGTTTGCGATCGGTATAATGCCTTTGTCTTTAAGCGGTTCTAGTAGAGTATTGTAGTATTGGGCGGCTAAAGCGCGATCGCAATTCCATTTTTCTAAATACGGAAATTTAACGTTGAGTACGGCCGCTTGCAAATTGTCTAGGCGGCTATTAGTACCGATTTCTGTATGTAAATATTTGCTGGGTGCGCCGTAATTGCGTAACGTTCGCATTTTTTGTGCTACCTCTGCATCATTGGTAATTACCATCCCGCCATCACCAAAGGAACCGAGATTTTTGCTAGGATAAAAGCTGAATGCTGCTGCTTTGCCAAATGAACCGGCACGGTATCCTTCTCTTTCAGCTAGATGCGCTTGAGCTGCATCTTCAAATATGATTAAATTATAGCGTTTAGTAATGTCTAGCAGTTGTGTGGGCGATACCATTTGACCGTATAAATGAACGGGAATAATAGCTTTAGTTTTCGAGGTGATCGCTGTTTCGGCCGCTGCTAGGTCAAGGAGAGCAGTTTCCGGGTCACAATCTACAAGGATAGGTGTAGCTTTTGCTTGAATCACTCCAATTATGGTAGCTATAAAAGTGTTTGCTGGGAGGATGATTTCGTCCCCTGGCTGAATGCCGCAAGCTTGGAGTCCGAGGGCGATTGCATCTGTTCCACAAGCTACTCCTATACCATATTGTACACCACAAGCTCCAGCAAATGTTGTTTCAAACTCTGTCAGTGCTTGACCTAAAATAAAGTCTCCTTGATGGATAATTTTGCCCATTACTTGTTGTATTTGGGATTGGATTGGTTGATGTTGTAGGGAGAGGTCTACAAGGGGGATTTTAGGTAGATGGTTATTCATAAAAAAAATTGTTAGCAATCATTTATTTTAGCATAACAAAACACCCAGATTCCCGACTTTTTCAAGAAGTTAAAAATCTAACATTGATCGGGTTTTAGGTTAATATAGAATCACATAATTTTCCTGCAATCAAACTCATGGAATACCAAAAACTCGGCGACAGCGATTTGTCAGTATCTGAAATTTGTTTGGGCACGATGACTTATGGCCAGCAAAACACGGTTGCAGAAGCGGCAAAACAACTCGATTTTGCGATCGCCAGAGGTGTCAATTTCATCGATACAGCAGAAATGTATCCTGTCCCTACGAAGCCAGAAACTCAGGGTAAAACAGAGGAATATATCGGCGAATGGTTGGTGAAGCAACAACGGGACAAAATCATTATAGCGACTAAAGTAGCTGGACGAAGTTCTCGATTAAAGTGGATTCGGGAAGGCAAAAATCAGATCGATCGCCAAAATGTCGAAAAAGCACTGAACGACAGCCTGAAACGCCTGCAAACCGACTATATCGACCTGTACCAGATCCACTGGCCCGATCGCTATGTGCCCCTATTTGGCGCACCAGACTACGATATCGCGCAAGAAAATGAAACCGTACCAATTTTGGAACAATTAGAGGTATTTGCTGACTTGATAAAAGCTGGTAAAATCCGCTATTTGGGTTTGAGCAATGAGACACCTTGGGGAGTTTCTGAGTTTTGTGAATTGGCTCAAAAACACGGTTTGCCGAAAGTTGTTTCGATTCAGAATGCTTTTAGTCTAAGTAACCGGACATTTCACATGAATTTAGCAGAAACTTGCCGCTTTAAGAATGTGGGATTGATGGCTTATAGTCCTTTAGGATTTGGGATTTTGACTGGTAAATACTTGAATGGAATCCCGGATAATTCGCGACTGGCTTTATTCGCAGGATTCGGTCAACGTTACGATAAAACTAATCTGAATGATGCTGTGAAAGCGTATATTGAGATTGCTGGAAAGTACAATTTGACTCCGGCTAGGATGGCTTTGGCTTATGTAAGATCGCGCTGGTTTGTCACAAGCACAATTATCGGTGCAACCAGCCTCGAACAGTTGGAGGAAAATCTAGGGAGTTTGGATGTAACATTGGATAAAGATATCATAGCGGAAATCAATGCGGTGCACGCTAAGTATCCGAATCCGACACCGTAGGTAGCATCGGAATTGATGTCAAAATATCGCCGATTTTTACATTGCCACTGTTGATAACTTTGGCTAAAACTCCGGTTTGTGCGTGACCGAATTCTTGTTGTAGTAAACTAAGTAGGGAAATATCCCGATCGCCTGTTTCTGGATTTACTTCTATATTGACACAGCGACCGATTCGTGCTGTAACTTCGATTTGTGCATTACCTAGTTGAAAATGTTGGCCAATCAACTCAAATTCTGACCAAGCTGACATACCTTGTAGCAAAATATTCGGGCGAAATCGGCGCACATCAATGTTTTCGCCCGCTCTTTCTGTTAATTGGTCTAATGTTGCTTGACTGAGTAAAGAAATGTGCACTGGTTCTCTGTCAGGATAGCGAGTTTCGCCGTTACTATTTCCGGCTAAATGCAAAGGTACTCGCTGCGGGTGTCTGGCTTCTTTTGTGGGTTCAATTGTTGTTAGATATTGAGTGAAAAAGCTGCTGATGCGATCGCGCCCCGCTGCTATATTTGTTTCTGCTGTTAATACTGCAACTCCTTGATGCTTGACTGTCAAAACGGCTGTTTCCGGTTCGTAATGGCACTCTAGGGCTGCTAACAAAGGCCAATCGTTTTGAACAGCCAAAGATTTTTTGCTCATCCAGGGTGCATTTTCTGTTGGAATGTTTGCAGCTTTCATGCTATCTGCAAACATGAGAGCAAAAGCGCGATCGCCTTTAATACCATGTCCTGATATTAAGGCAAACTCTGACATTGCTTGGGGTGTCAGCCCTTTAATTGGGTAAGTAAATAACTGTTTTATTGTTGCCGTTGTCATGTTTTTTTACCTCTTCTTAAGTGTTCCCGGAGGTCGTAGAATTTTGGATTTTAGATTTTAGATTTTAGATTTTAGATTAAACCCATGCCTCAATTCAGGGAATTGTCAATTAATTTTAGATTTGGAATTTGAGATTTATTCTCGCGTTTAAATTCGGGGGCTTCAGACCTTTTTAAATTTTGGATGCGTGAATCTTCAATCCAACATCCAAAATTTAAAATTCGGCGATTATGCCAGCAATTGATAGCGACGGATATCTGGCGGCTCAACTGCTAAACCTTCTAATTTTAGGACTGCTGCTTGAAGGTGAGTTGAAGCTAGATGTAGTTCCAGCAAATCCGCGCTTTCCCACTCTTCAACGAAGGTAAAATCTGTGGGATCTGCTTGATTTTGGAGGAGTTCGTATTTGATGCAGCCCGGTTCTTGGCAAGTCGGCTCGATAATGCTCAGTAATAGGGATTTAAGTTCCTCTACTTTGTTGGGAAAGGCGATGAGGTGTGCGACTACTCGCAAGGTTGGCTGGGACATAGGGAAAATGCCACTTACTCAAAAAATTATGATTTTACTAAAAATAACCCAAACTAGCCAATTAGTCAATCCTTTAATCTTTGGGATAAAAGCGCTTGTTTTCGATAGAATATTCCCAGGCGATCGCATCCGGGTCTTTTTCGCGGCTCCACTCAGCAAAATCCGGCTTGACTTTCCACTTACCAATTGTGCTAGCATGAACCTTAAACCTGCGGGAGAGTTCCGTCTGGGTAAAAGAGATTTTGGGATTTGCAGCACTATTCTTTTGAGCGATGGGGAACAATTCTGGATTTTTGTTTGAGACTTGTTTCTGATTTATTTCAGGTGCTGTAACAGCTATTTTCACAGGAATTACTTCGGATTGATTGAGATTTGGAGCTACCTGGAAATAATACAAAATTCCACCTTGCTCAGTCACTTCAAAATCCGCTGCAAACTCAGAGGCGCGCTCGTCTAGATACTCTTGAACCTTTGAGCCAGGAAGTTTGGCATTCATTGCCAAATCAAGGGCTGTGACTCGCCCTTTGTTTTCCTTAATTAATCGGTAGAAAACCGAGTCTAGATGAGCGAGTTGATGTTTTTGGTGCTGCTGGTAGAGCTTGTAGGCCCATCCCATACCGGCTGTTGCTGCGATCGCCCAAAACATCCCTCCCGACTCGAAACTGGCCACCGCCGTTAAGGAAATCGGCAAAAGTAGGGTAAGATATCCCCATATACTGCCTTTCTGTAGGTTATTGCTGTTTTTGACCATAATTCCTAAATCATGTACTTTTTACCAAAACAAATTGCTGCGTTGATTCTGATAATTGTTGCTTGCTGTTTCTTGACGGTTAGTTGCACCGACAATAGCCGAGGTGCCCAATGTGTTAAATTGATTGACAATATTACCAAGGGCTACAACCTTCTGGGGACAGAAAGAGATAACATATCAACTATTAAGAAGTTAGCCAAAGATTTAAACCAGACATCGAAAGAATTGGAGTCTCTGCAACTGACAGATGCAAACCTCAAAGAATTTCAGAGCGAGTCGGTTAAATCATTCCAGGAAATGAGCCAAAAATTTGGAGAAGTAGGCAAAGCCCTTGAGTCAGGAAATAGCTCTCCGATAAGTATAGAAGGTCGAGAGCAAGTCCGAAAAGCTCAAGCGGATATTATGAAATATGGACAGCAGGCTAACGATGCCGCTGCAAATCAAGAGACTGTGACTAAGAAGCTGATTAAGTATTGTCAGAGCGATCAATGATGAATTTCTAAATTCAAGATGTATCGACCGAGTTGCACTTTTTCCGACCATAACTCGTATTCTAACCGCAGGTGTCGCGGTTCAGGCTTCCCTGTGAGAGTTAGTTGGCGGGTGAAGTTGCGGAGTCGTAACTGTTCAGGAGTCGTCAGAGAATCACCCTGAAGCCAATAGCGACTCAGGCCGTACATCCCTCGCTCCCATGCGTGGCGGTAACTGTATTTGCCGTTTCCTTGCATGGTCATAACTACTCGATATGGCGAAATTTCTAACCACAGCAACCGCGGTTTTGTAGCGGTTGGTAAAATAGAAATTTCCTCATAACAGTCATCAGAAAATGTGCGATCGACTATTGCTGGTTCATGCAGTAATAAGTGAAAGCGATCGCTATCTTTCTGATACAGTGTACCAGCAGTTTCAACGACTGACCACAGGGGTAAATCTGTGGATACCAGTGATAGACTTACAGGCTTGCGTTGATGGGTTAGCATAATAGAAAATGTATGATTCCTAAAGTTAACAGGTTCTGGGTTTAAGTAGATGCATGGTCATAAATTCTAAATCTATCGTAATATTTTTGTTTCTCTGCATATTACTGACTTGGGACTGAGAAGACGCTAGGATAAGTAACGCCATCTCATCCCAGTTTATCTTAATGCAACCAGCGATTATAACTACTACACAAATTGGCGAAAGTCAAACTTTAACCATTCAAACACCAGCCTCTGGCTTGTCGCTACAAGGGAGGATTCGGATTCCGGGGGATAAGTCGATTTCTCACCGGGCTTTGATGTTGGGCGCGATCGCCCACGGTGAAACGACAATTGAGGGGCTACTGTTGGGAGAAGATCCCCGCAGCACTGCTAAATGTTTCTCGCTGATGGGAGCTAAAGTTTCTGAACTGAATACTGAATTGGTGACTGTTCAGGGTGTTGGCATTGGCCAATTAGAGGAGCCTGGGGAAGTCTTGGATGCGGGTAATTCCGGTACGACGATGCGGCTGATGTTGGGGATATTAGCCTCTCATCCAGGCCGTTTTTTTGCGGTAACGGGAGATAGTTCCCTGCGATCGCGCCCCATGTCCCGTGTCATTAAACCGCTGCAACAAATGGGTGCACAAATTTGGGGGCGGCGAGATAATTCTTTGGCACCTTTAGCGGTAATGGGACGGCAATTAAAAGGGATTCACTACCATTCCCCGATCGCATCTGCCCAAGTTAAATCTTGCATTCTGCTAGCCGGTTTGATGGCGGAGGGAGAAACTACTGTTACAGAACCGGCGTTGTCGCGCGATCACAGCGAACGGATGCTGCGAGCTTTTGGAGCTCAGTTGACTGTTGATCCTGAGACTTGTAGTGTGACAGTGACTGGTTCAGCTCAACTGCAAGGGCAGAAAGTAATTGTACCAGGAGATATCAGTTCGGCGGCTTTTTGGTTAGTTGCTGGCGCGATCGTTCCCGGTTCTGAGTTGGTAGTAGAAAATGTCGGAGTTAACCCAACTCGTACAGGCATTTTGGAAGCCTTAGAAATGATGGGAGCTCACATTGAATTGCAAAATCAGCGGGTGGCTGCTGGGGAACCGGTAGCAGATATTTTGGTGAGGAATTCCGGTCAATTGCGGGGATGTACCATTGCTGGCGACTTAATTCCCCGACTGATTGACGAAATTCCGATTTTGGCCGTAGCTGCGACATTTGCATCCGGTAATACCATAATTCGAGATGCGGCGGAGTTGAGAGTCAAAGAGAGCGATAGACTAGCTGTGACTGCTGCGGAACTCAATCGTATGGGTGCTCAAATTACCGAGTTACCAGACGGTTTAGAAATTACCGGGGGAACTCGTTTAACTGGTGCAGATGTTGACAGTTATACTGACCATAGAATAGCGATGAGTTTAGCAATTGCAGCACTGAATGCCAGCGGTACTACTAATATTCATCGAGCCGAAGCTGCTGCTATTTCCTACCCAGATTTTACCGCGACTTTGCAACAAGTTTGCCATCCAAATTAAGATTGGGAATTGGGGGAATGGGCATTGGGCATTGGGCATTGGGCATTGGGCATTGGTTAGCTGTTATTAGTTATTGGTTATTAGGTGATGAACAACTACTAACCACTGACAACTGATAACTCACAACCAACCAATAACAACTAACCAATAACTGCTAACCAATTTCCAATTTCCACTTCCCCAATTCCCAATTCCCAATGCCCAATGCCCAATGCCCAATAACTTCCTCTAAGAATCTTTGCCAACAACTTGTTCTTTCAAAGCTTCAATTTCTGCCAACAATTCTTGGCGGTTAGAAGCTTTGAGTAGATAGCGATAAACAAACCAACCCGTAGTTCCCAGACCAATCAATTCAAAAGTTGGGGCTACCAAAGGAATCTCATTGAGGGTATTAAGTGCAGCCACAGTTACCTTGAGACTAATGGCACCTGTCAAAATTAAACCAACAGTGACGATTGCCTGTTGATATTCTGCGAAAAAATTGGAGACGTAGGCTGGTAGTTCCGACAAAATGGTCACAACTTGGTCTTTAACATCTTGGAACTGTCCTGTTGTTGTCTGTGGGGTGGTGATTGTCGCGATCGCACCTGGTTGTTCCATCACCATATCGATTTTGGTGACTTCAGTGATTATTTCTGTTGCGTTATCAAATTGCTCTTGTGTCATTTTATACTTTACCTCAATTGTTAAGTTAAATTGCAGCTTGCGAATTACTGCTGGTCTAATTATCCGGTAATATCAAATCCGGTAGTATCGGAATTAATATTAGCCGAAATTAGGACACGGCAGTGCCGTTTCCCTACAATATTATTTTGGGTAGGGACACGGCATTGCCGTGTCCTCTATATCTGATTGTAAACATTTCAGGTCTTATTTTTTGGATCGAGGCTAACTTGATTTGGACAAGGGCGTTGTTGTTCAAAGTCAGTAATATTGGCGATAGTAGTTGTAGCAATATTTCTCAAAGCATCCTCCGTGAAGAAAGCTTGATGACCAGTAATTAAGACATTGGGGAAAGTCAACAAACGCTGGAACAAGTCATCTTGAATTACTTGATTCGACAAATCCTCAAAAAACAAGTCGCTCTCTTGCTCGTAAACATCTAAACCCAGATATCCGATTTTACCAGACTTTAGTCCTTTAGTTACGGCTTTGGTGTCAATCAACTGACCGCGACTGGTATTGATCAGCATCACGCCCGGTTTCATTTGATTGACAGTTTCTGTATTGATCAGGTGATAAGTTTCTGGCATTAAAGGACAGTGCAGACTGACAATATCCGAGGTAGCAAATAGTTCTGGAAGCGAGACATATTCCATGCCCATCGCTTGACAATCGGGGTTTTGGGAGACATCGTATCCCACGAGGCGACATCCGAATCCGTGCATAATTTTGGCGGTGAGTGCGCCAATTTTCCCTGTACCAACGATTCCGACAGTTCGCCCGTGGAGGTCAAAACCTAATAACCCTTCTAGGGAAAAATTGTCTTCGCGGACGCGATTATAGGCGCGGTGGATTTTGCGGTTGAGGCATAAAATCAGGGCGACTGCGTGTTCGGCGACGGCGTAGGGAGAATAGGCGGGAACTCGGAGGAGAGTGAGTTCTAAGTCGCGGGCGGCGGCTAAATCGACGTTATTGAAGCCGGCGGATCTGAGGGCGATTAAGCGGACACCTTTTTGGGCGATCGCACTTAAGACTTTAGCATCTAATTGGTCGTTGACAAAGGCGCAGATGGCGGTCAATCCGGTAGCTAACACGCTGGTTTCCAGGGTGAGACGCGGTTCAAAAAAAACCAAGTCATGTTGGCTATCGATATTAGCTGCTTCGAGAAATGTGCGATCGTAGGATTTGGTACTGAATACGCCGACTTTCATGATTTTCCTCAGATTAACTTTAAACCAGAAATTATACAATTCACAAATTTGAATTAAACATTTTAACAAGTAGTTCAGAAGAATGTTATAATCTTCTGCTTGTATTCAAATTATGGTGTTCTTTTGCCCGCTTGAGGGAGATTTTTGGCATGAGTTATGTATTTGGGATAGATGGCGGTGGTACTAAGACTATCTGTCTGTTGATGGATGACAATCAGCAGGTTTTGGGACGTGGGGAAGCTGGGCCGTCAAATTATCAAACACTGGGAATTGAGTCTGCGAAACAATCGATTCAATTTGCGATCGAACAATCTGTGATTTCGGCTAACATCAAGACCGATAGTCATCTCAACATAGAAGCAATTTGTCTGGGGTTGGCTGGGGTTGGGCGACCAAAGGATTTGGAAATCATGCAATTTTTAGTACAGAATTTGCAGTTGACGAATGATTTGTTAGTAACTCGATCATTTCAGCCTAGAAATATTGTAGTTTGCAGTGATAGCGCGATCGCACTTGTTGGCGGAACTGGCTATCCAGTCGGCATCGCAGTGATTTCAGGTACTGGTTCGATTGTTTACGGACAAAACCGTCAAAGAACAACTAAGCGAGTCGGCGGTTGGGGATATGTTTTAGGCGATGAAGGTAGCGGATATGACATCGCAATTCGCGGTTTGCAAGCTGCTTTGAGGTGCTACGATGGACGCGGAGATTATACCACACTTGCAGAAAATTTTCAATTTAATTTAGGTCTAAATAGCCTTGAGGAATTGGTAGAAGTTGTTTATCAGCGCGGTTGGGGAGTGAAGGAAATTGCAGGTTTAGCGTCGATTGTCGATCGCGCCGCAGCAGAGGGCGATCGCGTCGCTGAGGGCATTATCAATGGTGCTGTGTCAGAATTAATCTTAGCAACAAAAACAGCAATTTCAGGGCTATTTCACCATACAGAAGAGTTTGAAATTGCGCTGATCGGCGGTGTGTGGGGTGGGGAAGGAAGTTGCCGAAGTCGGTTTGAAGTGGCCATAAGTGCGATCGCGCCGAATGCCCAAGTAATTTTACCCCGACATGAACCAGCTTTCGGTGCTGGCTTGTTAGCTTTAAACACTCTTAATTGTTGATTGTTGACAGTTGACTGTTGACCCTTCGACTCCGCTCAGGGCACGGCTGTTGGCTGTTGACTATCTTCCTTATCTTCCCGATCTTTTTAGTCTTGCTGATTTTCGAGATTTTTTCAAATTTGAATATTTTTGATTATCTCCCTTATCTTCCCAACTTGTGTAATTCCCGTCTGCCAAACTGAGAACATAAAAACGAATGCGAAACCAAGGAGACAAATATTATGATTACTTCTCAAAAATTGCGATCGACAGCAGCAGCAATCCTCGCCCTTGGAATTACCCTAGGAACCAGTGCACCACTGGTGGTTGCTACTCCCGCAGCAGCTCAGAGATTCTCACAATTTGATAGTGTCCGAATTCCATCGGGCAGTATAATTCCAGTTAGCTATGAAAAAGATAAAATTGTCGTTACCCCCGATGAAACAGCACCTTTAACTTTGAGAGTAGCCCAAGACATCCGCACAGCTCAAGGCAGAGTTTTAATCCCCGCAGGTAGCGAAATCGTTGGTCAATTAGAACCAGTTACAAGGCGCAATCGCAAGGGTACTCAATTTGTTGCTAGAGAGTTAATTATCAGCCGTCGCCAACGCTATCGGATTGACGGAAATTCTGGCATTATTACCAGAACCGAAAGAGTTCAAAAAGGTGCTAGCGGAGGCTCAGTTGTGCAAGGAGCAGCATTAGGTGCCGCAGCAGCAGCAGCCCTGGGGGGAATTACGGGAGATAGGGCGATCGCAACTGAGGAAGTATTGGGCGGCGCTGGCATCGGTGCTTTAGCTGGAGTATTGTTGGGAAGGAGAAGCGTTGAGGTGATTGTGATTCGCCCAGAAGAAGATTTGTCAATCAGATTGCGATCGGATCTCGTATTGCGCTAATATTGGAATCTTCCAGTCAGTTTTTAGTAACAGAACATTGTCCATCACAAACTTGTTATCTCCCGATCATTCGCTAGGCATACTATTGAGATTATGTCTAGCTTTGTTAGTAGGTGGAATTATAGGGTGGGAACGCCAACTACGACACAAACCCGCTGGTTTTAGAACACATATGTTAGTAAGTATGGGTTGTGCACTGTTTGTTTTAATCCCATTAGCAATGGATAAAAATGAAAATGGACGAGATGCTATAGGGCGTGTAATTCAAGGGATTGCGGCCGGAGTTGGCTTTTTGGGAGCCGGAGAAATCATGCAGCAATGTGAACAGGAAATAGGTAAAGAAAAGGTTCATGGGTTGACATCTGCTGCCGCTATTTGGGTGTCAGCAGCTTTGGGGACTGCGGCAGGTTGTGGCTTGTGGAAAATAGCTTTAATTGGTGCTTTTTTATCGCTGTTTATTTTGAGAGTAATTAAAAACGTTGAGCGCCACAAGTAGTTATTTTAGGATTTGACACACATATGTCATTGCGAGCTCTTAGCGAAGCAATCGCAATCATTATGATAAGTAGGTAGGTGCAAATAAACATTACTGTGTAACCGAATGTAAAGCTGGCAAAACCTTTGCGTTGGCGAAGCCTGCCCGAAGGGCTTATGCGACGTTTAACGAACAATGACATACTTATATATTTTCCCACTCATCTACTTATCATTTCGATGATACTGGAAGCGATATAACTATTTCTTGTTGAAAAAACTGCATATTAATTTACCTGTACTGTTTTCTCCAAATGGCACAACTTTACCATCTTTTTTGACTGTACTGCGACTACGACAGTTGTAAATTTCCAGGGGCTTCTTGACTCCATCAATACTGACGATTGTCCTGTATTCCCAATAATTTTTGGCGCTGCGTTTGATATCGACAATGCAAATTTGCTGTCCGTCATAATTTCGGCAGACAGATGCTTTTGCTGGAAGAGTAATCCAGAAAAA
Organism: Oscillatoriales bacterium; assembly: GCA_043718495.1. Taxonomy (GTDB): domain Bacteria; phylum Cyanobacteriota; class Cyanobacteriia; order Cyanobacteriales; family Microcoleaceae; genus Microcoleus. The sequence continues at coordinate 39,667 of JAYSVM010000135.1, forward strand.
GGATATTAACAAGAGGACAAAGGTAAAACATTTCACGATCAACTCTCTATTCTACTACATAATACCAAGTTAGTAAAGAAATTAGGACACGGCAGTGCCGTTTCCCTACAATACAATTTGATGATAAACTATAATACGATATAGTAAGATGTTATGAATCTCAATCGAGCCGACTTTGATCGAAAAAGTTCTGATTGGGAAACGAAGCTACTTTTTTTATGAATCAAATTAAGCGTGTTGCCATCATTGGCGGAACCCACGGAAACGAACTCACAGGAATTTACTTGGTCAAGAAATTCGATCGCACGCCTGAGCTAATTGCGCGATCGAATTTTGAAACAATCGCGATGCTAGCTAATCCTCAAGCTTGTGCGATCGGGAAACGCTATATCGACATCGACCTCAATCGCTCCTTTTTACGACAGGATTTAGAAAATCCTAATCTCTCTAGTTATGAAGCTAAACTAGCTAAGGAAATATACCACATTTTTGGCTCTAAAAATAGTGATCAACAAGATTTAATTGTTGATCTGCATAGTACCACAGCGAATATGGGGCTGACATTTATTCTGGCTAGTCAGCATTCGTTTAACTTGCAATTAGCAGCTCATTTAACATCTGTTTATCCCAACCTCAAGATACTTGCCTCAGAAGTCAAAAATCAAGATAGTCCTTTGCTTAGATCGATTTCCGAATTAGGCTGTACTCTCGAAGTTGGTGCGGTTGCCCAAGGAGTTTTGGATGCGTCTCTATTTCAGCAAACGGAGGCACTGATCGGCACAATTTTAGACTGGGTGGAAGCCTATAATCAGGGAACAATTTCTGCTGTAAAACATTCTTTGACTATTTATGAGAGAATTCAGACGATCGACTATCCGAGAAATGAGTCTGGAGAAATTCAGGCAATGATTCATCCTGAACTCCAATTCAGAGATTATGAACCGCTGAATCCGGGCGATCCGATGTTTTTAACCTTTGACGGCGAGTCGATCGCCTATGCAGGAACATCAACGGTATATCCAATTTTTATCAACGAGGCTGCTTACTATGAAAAAGGGATTGCGATGTATTTTACTCAAAAGAAAATTGTAATTGGGAATTGGGCATTGGGCATAGGGCATAGGGAATTGGGAATTGGGCATAGGGAATTGGGCATAGGGCATTGGGCATTGGTTAACAATTAATAATTAACAGTTAAAAATCAACAATCAGAATATGATTTTACTCTCAAAAAAACACATTTACATTTGTGTAAGTTTACTCACTTTTGGGTTGACAAGTATTTTTGGCTGTGCGACTAAAACGGCAGTCAATGCGCCGCTAATCGAAGCCAGTGCGATCGCGCAAAATCCCGTCTCGACAGTCGCCAAACAGCCCAGCAGCCGCAAATTTAGTCAACCCATTGGCTGTACCCTAGGCAAAGATTGCTTCATTTTGCTGTACTTCGATCGCGATCCAGGCCCAGTCGCCGTTGATTTTGGGTGCGGGCGGCAAACCTACGATGGCCATGATGGTACTGACTTTGCGATTCCCGATGCCAAAGCAATGGCTAAAGGAGTCCCAGTGATTGCTTCGGCTGACGGCAAAGTTTTGCGGGTGCGAGATGGTGTGATCGATCGACGTTTGCAGAATGAGACAGACAAAGCCAGCGTCGCAGGTACTGAATGCGGTAATGGTATGGTAATCGACCACGGTGGCGGCTGGGAAGCCCAATATTGCCATCTGCGTCAAGGTAGCGTTGTAGTCAAACCAGGGGCGCAAGTTGCCAGAGGCGCAGTTTTGGGCATGGTAGGAAACTCTGGCAAGGCATCTTTTCCCCACGTACACGTCACTTTTCGCTATCAAGGTAAAGCCGTAGATCCGTTTGTCGGGCCCGATGCCAAATTGGGCTGCAATGTGGCGCGCAATCCAATTTGGGACAAGCCTATAGACTATATTTCTACAGGTTTAATTCGCGCTGGTTTTGCCCCTAAACTGCCAGATGATAATGCTGTTTGGCAAGGAGAATTCGGTGAAACTAAATTACCTGCCAATAGCCCTGCTTTGGTTTTTTGGGTGCAAAGTTATGGAGTGCTAAAAGGCGATCGCGAACAATACCAATTATTTGCACCCAACGGCAAAACCATCGTCAATAATACTAGCGAAATTAAAGCCCCCAGTCGCACTTGGTTGAGTTCGATCGGCAAAAGAAATAGTACCAATTCTCCTCTGACTCCCGGAGTTTGGCGGGCGGAATATCGGTTGACGCGGGGCGATCGAGTTTTAGCAGAAGTGAAGCGAGAAGTCGAATTGCGTTAGTTGACTGTTGACTGTTGACTGTTGACTGTTGACTGTTAGCAATATTTAATATCAAATCCGTTAGCATCGGTATTATTTGTGGCTGAAATTAGGACACGACAGTGTCGTGTCCCTAGGGAAACGGCACGTGCAGTCTCCTCATCAAAACAATACGGGATGCGGGAAACTCAGAGACTTTAGTCCTGAGAGGGAAGCGACTCGTGGGACTTCACTGGCCCGTGTTCTTTCTTTCTTTCTTTCTTTCTTTCTTTATTGTTTAATTGACCCAATAGTATGGGTCTTATATTTGACCTATCCATGCTCGCTCGTTTAAACTGGAAAAATCAACCAATATTCAGGAAAACAGAGGTGACTAAAGCCAAAAAAATAATGGGAGTTCAGCAAGTATTACTGTCTCCAAACAAAGAGGTTAAAGCGTTGTTAGATTATCTCTGTCAGCAATCTGGCAAGCTTTACAATAGTGGCGTTTATTTGGCTCGTCAAACTTTTTTTAAGACAGGAAAACTGTTAACTGGAAAGTTCGACTTATCTGTTAAATCGTCAGTTTCAAGGTCAATGGTTGCTAAGTCATTGCCGTCAACGCCAATGCAGCAAACATTGATGTCAGTCACAGAAGCATTCAAATCTTTTAAAGAATTAAGGGATTTGTATATCAAAGGTCAATTGCATTTTAAGCCCAAGCCACCGGGATACCTGAAAGGGTCTAAGTTGTTCAAAGTAGCTTATCCAAATTCGGGAGGTTTAAGACCTAAACTTGTTGGCAATCAGTTAAGATTTTCCTTGGGTTTAACAGTACGCCGCTGGTTTGGAATTCCTGAATTCTTTCTACCTATGCCGTCAAATCTTGATTTTTCCAAGGT